>NZ_JBWKYW010000059.1:0-41797 GCF_059423965.1 Variovorax sp. GW458-11-26-14-LB1 | reverse complement strand
GAGGAAAACAGGTCGCGCAGTTTGCGAGTCGCCTCGCGATCACACTGATAACAATCGTCAAACTCCACGCACACCTTGCGCCATGCGTGGGATTTTTCTCAGAGCGCCCCGGGCTTCGCTGCCGCTGCCGCATGCCCCTGAATCAGCGCCATCTCCACATTGGCGGCTTGCACCACCGCGATCTCCTCATAGCCCCTGCGAATCTGTTGTCCCACGCGCAAGGCGTTCCCACCCATACCGAACCCCACTGACACGATGACAGAAAGCACGTTGAGCAACCCGTCCGTGGCTGCCGTTCCTATGGTGTCTTCTCCGAGGATGATGAGCATCGCCAAGCCCATAAGGCCCAGCCCCACCCACCACATGCGATGGAAAAGGGCCCAAAACGCCCCGAAGAAAAACCCCGGCCAGCTCCAGCCGTCCTTGATGGCCTGCACACTGCCGAGGGGGTCCCTGAATATCTTGTAGGTCTTCATTGCGTGACTGCCTTCCCGATAGAGATCGTTGTTGTCGGATGCGGGCTCTCGCCCCGTCCTCTCTCCGACGCGCAACGCACACCGCACAAAGCCGTTCGCAAGAACGCCTTCGACGACAACAGCCTTCACCCGGAAAGAGGTCGCGCAGTGTGGAAGCCACCACGCGTTTGCATTGACAACAATGGTCGCCCGCCGCGGCGTGTCTTCAGATACCCGCGCAAAGCGCGTGATTTGTCATGGGCGCAGCCTGCGCGGGCCGTGCCTCAGCGGGAAGCGCTCGACGCCTTCAGCGCCTCCACCTGCGCCGCATACGCCTTCTCGATCCGCTGCAGCCGCTGCTCCCGTGCCGCATCGTTGACCCACGCCGCCGACAACGCGCGCTGGCGCCCCAGCTGGTATTCCAGCTTGGCCTCCGGCAGCAGCGCGCTGTCGTCCGCCGCGACGTAGCCGTACGCCGCGCGCAGGTTCTTCAGCACCTCGCGCTCGGCGTCGGCGCGCGGGCCCTTGCCCTTGCCGTAGCCGACGAGGAAGGCCTGCAGCCTCGCCTGGAACTCGGGCGGGTAGTCGCGGCGCACCACCATCGGTGCGCCGGGCGGTGGCTCGGACTCCCAGATCACCTGCAGCCGCGCGGCCTCGACCGGGAACTGCTGGCGGAAGCGCTCGAAGTCGGTGGTGTTGTTGGTGGCCACGTCGGCATCGCCGTTGGCCACGGCCAGCGCGGTGGCCTGGTGGGTGCCGACGAACTCGCTGCGAAAGCGGGTTTCCATCTCGATCTGGTTCGGCAAGAAGAGCTGGCTCTGCGGCACGATGAAGCCGGTGACCGAGCGGCTGTCGCCGCGCGCGAGCCGCCAGCGTTCGGGCTGGGCCAGCAGGCCCTCGAGCGTGTTGAGCGGCCCGGTCTTGCGCGCCAGCAGCACGGCGCGGTGCTCGGGCATGCCGTCGCGCCGCGCGATCTGCGCCACCACCTTCATGCGCCGCTGCATGACGGCGTCGAGCGCCATCTTGGCCGAGAGAAAGGCCATGTCGATCTCGTCGCGGCCGATGGCACGGTCGAGCTCTTCGTACGACGGCACCGAGTACGCGCTGACGGGAAGGCCCAGCGCACGGCTCATGTCGGCCATGAGCGGCGTCCACAAGGCACGCGACTCGACGGTGCCGCCCAGCGGCAGCACGCCGAAGCGCACTTCCTTGATCACCAGCGGGCCTTTGGCGGAGGACGCTGGCGCAGGCTGCGCGCCCGCCGGCCATGGCGCCATCAGCGACGACGACAGGGCCAGCGCAAGCAGGGTCCGGCGGTTCAAGGGCTCACGTCCTTCAACACGGCGAGCTGCTCGGCGTAGCCGCTCTCCAGGCGCTGCAGCCGTGCCTGGCGCGCCGCGTCGTTGACCCACTGTGCGGTCTTCGCGTTCTGCATGGCGAGCTGGTAGGCCAGCTTGGCGGCGGGCAGCAGCGAGCTGTTGTCGGCGGCCACGAAGCCGGCCAGGTCGTGCAGCGACTTGAGCACCACGCGTTCGGCGTCGCCGCGCGCTCCCTTGCCGCGGCCATACGCGACCAGGAAGGCCTGCACGCGCAGGCGCAGCTCGGGCGGGTACTCGCGGCGCACGACGATCTGCGCGTGCGGGATCAGCTCCGACTCCCACAGCACCTGCAGCCGCTGCGCCTCGGCCGGAAAGCGCAGCTTGAAGCGCTCGAAATCGGCCGAGTTGTTGGTGGCCACGTCGGCCTCGTTGTTGGCCACGGCCAGCGCATTGGCCTGGTGCGTGCCGACCACCTCGCTCAGGAAGCGCGTCTCCATGACGATGTGGTTCGGTAAAAAAAACTGCAGCTGCGGCACGATGAAGCCCGACACCGACTGCCGCTCGCCGCGCGCCAGTCGCCAGCGCTCGGGCTGGTCGACGAGGTTTTTCAGCGTGTTGAAGGGCGGCGCCTTGCGCGTGAGCAGCAGCCCGCGGTAGCCGGGCAGGCCGTCGTGCCGCACGACCTGGGCCACGACCTTCATGCGCTTCTGGCTCACGGCGTCGAGCGCCATCTTTCCCGACAGGAACGCCATGTCGACTTCGCCGCGCTGGATGGCCTGCTCCAGCGCTTCGTACGAATTGACGGAGAGCACGCTCACCGGCCGCTGGATGGCGCGGCTGAGTTCGGCCAGCAGCGGGTCCCAGTCGCTGCGCGACTCGAAGGCTCCGCCCAGCGGCAGGATGCCGAAGCGCACCGGCGCGTCCGCGGCGGGCGCCGCAGCCTGCGCCGCCGCCGACAGCGGCAGCAGCAGGAGCCCCATGGCCAGCGCCAGGGCCGCACGGCGGCCGGTGCCGGGGAAACTGCCGAAACGACGCAAGAAGGCGTGCATGGAAGGAGCGGAAGACACGGGGCCCGCGGCGAGCCGGCGGGGTCTAACATGGGCGACGCGGACGCCATTACATCCCAAATGCGAGTCTTTCTCGTGATGTTTTTCCGGTCTTCCCTGTTCGGGGCCGTGGCCCTAAGCTCGCGCCCCATGCGTTCAAGGCCTTCATGAACTGGAACTTCCGCCTCCTGCGCGGGCTGGCCCGCCTCACCTTCGCCCAGCAGCTGATCCTGCTGGCGCTGGTGCCGGCGACGGCGGCCACGCTGGTGGCCATCGCGGTGCTCACGCGCCAGCACCTGGGCAACCTCACCGAGCTGATGCGCGCCAACGCGCAGACGGTGGCGCTGCAGGTGGCCACGGTGGCGCAGGCGCCGCTGGCGCGCATGGACCGGCGCGCGCTGGCGCGCACCGCGCAGACCGGCACCTATCAGCCGCACGTGCAGCAGGTGCAGATCTGGACGGAAGACGGCGAGATCGTCGCCAACTCCGAGACCGTCGACCGCCGCCGCGGCGAGGGCCTGCAGGTGGTGGTGCCGATCGTCAGCGACGACGGCCGCCACAACGGCAAGGTGATGGTCGAGATCGGGCTGGACGCGGTGCAGAGCGCGCGCCGCTCGGTCTGGCTCAACGTGGCGCTGGTGCTGGCCATGAGCCTGCTGGGCGTGGGGCTGGCCGGCTGGTGGGCGGCGCGCCGCATCAGCGAGCCGATCCGCGCGCTGGGCGAGGCGGTCGACCGGCTCGGCGCGGGCGAGGCCGCCAGCGTGGCGATCGAAGGCACCTCGGAGGTGCGCCACCTGCAGCACGGCTTCAACCAGGCGGCGCGCGCGCTCGCCGAAAGCCACCGGCTGCTGCAAAGCCGCATCAACGAGGCCACGGCCGAGCTGGCGCGAAAGAACCAGCTGCTCGAGGTGGCCAGCCAGGCCAAGACGCGGCTGCTGGCCGCCGCCAGCCACGACCTGCGCCAGCCGCTGCATGCCCTCACGTTGTTCTCCGACGGACTGGCCAACGGCGAGACCGACCCGGTGAAGCTGCAGCGCATCGGCCACATCCGCGAATGTGTGGATTCGCTCGACCGGCTGTTCTCGGAGCTGCTGAACCTGTCGCAACTCGACGCCGGCGTGCTGCAGCCGCAGTGGGCCGACTTTCCGCTGGACCGTCTGTTCGACGAAATCAGCCGCAACTTCCGCCCCGTGGCCGAGCAGCAGGGCCTGCGGCTGGTGGTGCGCAAGACCGAGCTGTGGGTGCGCTGCGACTACGTGATGCTCTCGCGCATCCTCAACAACCTGGTGTCGAACTCGCTGCGCCACACGGTCGAGGGCGGCGTGCTGATCGGCGCGCGCGCGCGCGGCAAGGGCGTGCGCATCGACGTGGTCGACACCGGCGTGGGCATTGCCGCGCACCACCAGGCGCGGGTGTTCGAGGAGTTCTACCAGGTCGAGCCGGCCAGCCGCAGCAACGCGCCCGGCGGCGCGCGCGGCATGGGCCTGGGGCTGGCCACGGTGCAGCGGCTGGCCGAGCTGCTGAACACGCGCGTCGAGCTCAGCTCGCGCCTGAACAAGGGCACCTGCGTGCGCGTGCAGGTGCGCGCGGCGCCCGCCGCGCTGCCGGCACCGGTGGCACCGGCACCCGCGGCGGCCAGCGCCGACGACGAGAGCAACGGCGACAGCCTGGCGGACCTGCGCATCCTCGTCATCGACGACGAGCGCACGATCCTCGAAGGCCTGAGCGTGGTGCTGTCCAACTGGGGCGCCACCGTGCTGGCCGCGCAGACGCGCGCCGAGGCGCTGGCGCTGGCCGACGGCTGGGACACGCCGCCCGACGTGGTGGTGAGCGACCTGCTGCTGCAGGGCGGCGACAACGGCCTCGATGTGATCGCCGCGCTCGAGCGCCACCCCAACGGCATCGGCGCCGGCACCGCGCGCCTGCTGGTCACCGGAGAGACCAAGCCCGACCGGCTGCGCGAAGTGGCCGCCGCCGGCATCGCCGTGCTCTACAAGCCGGTGTCGCCGCGCGTGCTGCGCCAGGCGATCCAGGCGCAGCGCGCGGCCGCGCTGATGGTGGCCGCGGGCCTCTGACACGGTACCTTCCCGGTAGGCGCCGGGTAGTCCGTCGGACATAGACCAAGCAGCCGCCGCGGTGTGATCTTCCTCACACGCGCAGGCCCTCGCGCATGCGGGCATAAGCCCTCCGCCTTATCGCGGGAAACAGGGCGCGTCCTTACATTGGACCATTGCCTCTCGCTGCACAAAGCAGTCCATGTCCGTCGCTGTGACCCTCCCCATTCCGCTTTTCTCCGGAAGAGTGCACCGTGCTGTCCACGCGCTGCTGGCCTTCGGCCTCGTGCTGTGCCTGGCCGCCGCGCCGCGCATGGCATCGGCGGCCACGCTGACGGTGCTCGTCGGCGACGACCAGGCCGCGTCGGCCGAGTTCGTGCAGCAGTTGCGCACCGGCCAGCCGGCCTCCGGCAAGTTCGAACTCGTGCGCATCGGACCGGGCGCCACGGCCGCGGAGCCGGCCAGCACCGACACCGAGCCCGCCGCCAACACCGGCGTGCGCACGCGCAGCCTGCGCACCGCGAGCGACGCGGGCCTCACCGTGGCGGTGGGCACCGCCGCCGCGCGCGCCGCCCTCGAGCGTCCCGGCGCCGAGCCGTTGGTGCTGGCCATGCTGAGCCGCCTCGACTACGAGACCCTCAAGGCCGCCAGCCCCGCTGCCCTGCGGCGCAGCGACCGGCGCGTGGGCGTGCTGCTGCGCGACCCGGCGATGGCCGACCAGCTCGCGCTGGTGAACGCCGTGCTGCCGCAGAAGCGCCGCCTGGGCGTCATCGCCACGCCCGAATCCGAACCGCTGGTGCGCGAACTGCAGCGCGCCGCGCAGAACGCCAACCCGGCCTGGGACCTGCAGGTCGAGATCGCGCCCGACGCGCGCTCGCTCGCCGCCGCGCTGCGCGCCCTCGTGCCGCGCAGCGACGCCCTCATGGTGCTGCCCGACCTCATCGGCGACAGCCAGGCCGCCACGCTCTCGGTGCTGCATGCCGGCGCCGGCGCGGGCCTGCCGGTGTTCGGCGCCAGCGAGGGGCTGGTGCGCTCGGGCGGCCTGGCGGCGGCGGTCTCCACGCCCGGCCAGCTCGCGCAACAGGCGCGCCAGCTCGGACAGAAAGTGGCCAGCGCAGGCAGCACCGGCAACAACAGCCCGCTGGTGGAAGCGGCCACGCCGGCCACCGTGCGGATCAACGCGACCGTGGCACGCGGGCTCGGCCTGCGTCCGCCGGAGGAACGGGAGCTCACCGAACGACTCGCAGCCCCGCGATGAGCACCACGCCGGTCCCCCCAGGCCCGCTGTCCCGCCCGACAGCGGCGGGAGCGGCCACGGCGACCGAATCGCCACCACCGCCCCCAGCTCCGGTCGCCGCCTCGCTCGTCGTGCGCGGCAACCTGCAGCGCGACCTGTTCCGCCTGGGCGTCGTGCCCTGCGCCGCGGTGGCGCTGGCGCTCACCGGCTGGTTCACGCACAACCGGCTGCAGACGCTCGAAGCCGCCTTCGACGCCGAAGGCCAGGCGGTCGCCAAGCAGGTGGCGGCGATGTCCGACCTGAGCCTGTACGCGGGCGACCTGCCGGCGCTGCAGAACGTGGCCTCGGCGGCGTTGCGCGGCGGTCAGGTGACGCGGGTGGAGATCAGCAACAGCGCCGGCGTGTACGTCACCGCCGGGCCGAAGAACGAATCGCTCGCGCAGCTGCGCATGTTCAGCGCGCCGGTCACCTTGCGCGAGGCCTCGCGCGCCAGCGCCTTCGCGCCGGCCGGCTCCACCACGGCGGGCGACACGCCCATCGGGCTGGTGCAGACCTTCCGCGACACCACCGCCTACACGCACGAACGCAGCCGCTCGCTCATCGCCGGCATCGGCATCGCGCTGGTCGCGCTGCTCGCGGCGTGGGCTTCGGTGCGTCACATGGCGCGCACGGTGGCGCGGCCGCTGCGGCGCGTGTCGCGCACCGTGGCGGCGCTGGAGGCCGGCCACTTCGAGGTGCGCTGCGACGTGGTCGAAGGCGGCACGCGCGGCACGCACGAGCTGGCCGTGCTCGCGCACGACATCGACCGCCTCGCCGAACGCCTGCAATACAACCGCCAGGTGAGCGAGGAGCGCGTGCGCGAGGCCACCGCCGTCGCGCTGCAGCGCATGGCCGAGGCCGAGCAGGCCGCCCTGTCGCGCGCGCGCTTCCTTGCCGCGGCAAGCCACGACCTGCGCCAGCCGCTGCATGCCATGGGCCTCTTCATCGACGGCCTGCTGCCCAGCGCCACCGAGGCGCAGCGCCCGGCCGTGCTGCGGCTGCAGGAGAGCACCGGCTTCATGGGCGTGCTGCTGGACGACCTGCTGGAAATTTCGCGGCTCGATGCGCAGGTGCTCACGCCCGCCATCACGCGCGTCTCGCTGGCCGCGCTGTTCGACCAGCTCGACGCGCAGCACGCGCCCGCCGCCAGCGCGGCGCAGGTGCGGCTGCACTGGCGCGACCGCGGCCTGGCGGTGCGCAGCGACGCGGCCATGGTGCAGCGCATCGTCGGCAACCTGGTGGCCAACGCGCTGCGCCACGCGCCCGAGGGCGGCACCGTGCTGGTGGCCGCGCGGCGCAGCCGGGCCGGCGTGCGCATCGAGGTGCGCGACAACGGCGTGGGCATCGCGCCCATCCACCAGGGCCGCATCTTCGAAGAGTTCTACCAGGTGGCCAACACCGAGCGCGACCGCCGCCGCGGCTTCGGCCTGGGGCTGGCGATCTGCGCGCGCATCGCCACCCTGCTGGGCACCCGCATCACCGTGCGCTCGGCGCTGCAGGCCGGCAGCACCTTCGCGTTCACGCTGCCGCCCGCGCGCAAGGCCGACGTCGCGCCGCCCGAGCCCGCCCCGGTCGCACCCGCGCCGCTGGCGGGCCTGCGCTGCCTCGTGGTGGACGACGACCCCGCCATCCTCGACGGCACGCACGCGCTGCTCACGCAGTGGGGCTGCGAGGTCGAATGCGTCACCACCGGCGCCGAGGCGCTGGCGCGGCTGGGCACCGGCGACATCGTCTACGACGCCGTGCTGTGCGACCTGCAGCTGGCCGGCGACGCCGACGGCGTGGAAGTGATCGACGCCGCCCGCCGCCTGCAGCCCGGCGCGCTCGCCGTGCTGGTGTCGGGCGCCACCGGGCCCGAGGTGCTGCAGCGGCTGCGCCACGGCGGCGTGACGCTGTTGACCAAACCGGTGGCGCCGGCCAAGCTGCGCGCACTGCTCACCACGCGACGCCACGCGCCCGGCGCCTGAACCTGCATGCCCACTGCCGTCGACCTGAAAGACGTCCGCCCCTTCGTCGCCACGCCCTGCCATGGCGGCGCGGTCGGCACCGAGTGCGCGCGCAGCCTGCTCGGCCTGGTCAACCTCGCGTGGACCCACGGCTTCGCGATGCAGACGCGCTTTCTCGACGGCGACAGCCTCGTCACGCGCGCGCGCAACCGGCTGGCCGCCGAGTTCCTGGCCGACACGCGCTGGACGCACCTGTTCTGGATCGACGCCGACATCGGCTTCGAGCCCGAGGCCGCGCTGCGGCTGCTGGGCGCGGGGCGCGACGTGGTGGCCGGCGTGTACCCGCACAAGAGCGACGGCTGGCCCGAAGGCGGCCTGCGCGCGCCGCTGCCGGCCGGCACCACGCGCGCCGACTTCGAGGCGTTGCATGCGGCGTTTCCGGTCAACGTGAACGACGCGGGCGCGCGTGTGGACGCCGACGGTTTCCTCGAAGTGCTGGACGCGCCCACCGGCTTCATGCTGATCGCGCGTCGCGTGCTCGAGCAGATGGCGCAGGCACTGCCCGAGCTGCGCTACACACCCGACCGCATGGACGACCCGGTCGCCGCGGCGCGGCCGCACTACCGCTTCTTCGACGTGTTTGCCGAACCGAACAACGGGCGCTACCTCAGCGAGGACTACGGCTTCTGCCGCCGCTGGCAATCGATCGGCGGGCGCGTGCACGTCGACACGCGCTCGCGGCTGTCGCACCAGGGCCTGCGCACCTACCGCGGCGACTTCGCGAGGACGCTGGGGTTGGGCGACTGAGCCGGTTCTTGCAGGTCGGGCGGCAAGGTGCGGCGGTCGTAGTCGCGGTCGGACTCGATGCGCATCAACTGCAGCCCCGGACCTTCTTGCGCGAGGTAGTCGTAGCCGATGGCCTGGAACTGCCGCGCCGGATCGAGCCGCGTGTAGAGATCGCGCCGCGCCACGCGGTCCGCATGCCGGATGCTTTTGAGGTGGTAGAGCCGGTAGCGGCTGTAGAACATCAGGCCGTGGCGCTGCGCGTCGTCGGGCAGCCAGGGGCCGTGCAGTTCCGAACTCGATTCGAACGAGATCTGCTGCGGCAACCGGAACAGCCGCGCGCGCGACTTGCGGCCCCACGGGCCATCGCTGCGCCAGGCGTCGGGCGTGTTCCAGAGTTCGCAGGACACGAGCGACAGGCTGGCAAGCTGGTGGTCGGGCAGCGAATCGATGGTGGCATGCAGATGGCGCAGGAACAGGTCTTCGTAGCGCTCGTCGGCATCGCACACCAGCACCCAGCCCGCGCCGTGGCGGCGCGCGGCTTCGAGCAGGCGGCGCTTGTTCTCGTTCTCGCGCCACACATGCGCGCCGTCGTCGCGCGGCGGGTTCGACAGCAGCTCCAGCAGCATCGGTTCGCGCCGCAGGATGTCGGCGGTGCCGTCGGTCGAACCGTCGTCGAGCGCGACGATGCCGTCCACATGGCCGCGCAGGTGGTCGAGGCAGCCCGGCAGACAGCGCGCCTCGTTGCGCAGCTGCAGCACGCAGACGATGCGCAGCCGCGAGGTGAGACGCGGTGCGATCGGCAGGCGCGTGCACCGCGGGCAATGAAAGGCGCTGGGCTCGTGGTGCAACAGGCGCGCGCAGACCTCGCACTGGCGGCGCGAGCCCATCGGCACCACGGGTGCGGCGACCAGCCAGGCCGGTGCTTCGGCGGGCCATGCGCTGGCGCTGTCGTCGCGCGCGATGCGGTTGAAATCGCGGCCCCTTCCGGCATCGCCTGCACGCGCCTCGTGCGGCGTGCACTTGATCCAGTCGACGTCGCGGTCGAACTGCTCGCCGCCCGTGCGCGTTTCGTCCGACAGGTGCAGCAAGTGCGCGTCCGGGCAGGCCAGCAACTGCCAGCCCGCCATCTCCAGGCGCACGCGCAGGTTGTCGTCGTCGCCGCCCCATTCTTCGAACGATTCGTCGTAGCCATGCACGGCATCGAAGGCTTCGCGCGCGCAGCACAGCGAGCCGTAGAAGCTCTGCAGCAGCAGCTCGGGCGGCACCTGGCGTGCGAAGACGGTGTCGACCGCGTCGGTGAGTTCGTCGAAGCGTGCGAAGCCGACGCGGCCGACCGCGACGCCGCGCGCGTGGCCCATTGCGGCGTGCAGCAGCAGGGCCGGCGCATCGCCGGCATAGGCGGACTCGGGCGAATGGACCAGCACGAAGCGCCCCGCGCTGCCGCGCACGCCGGCGTTGATGGCCTTGCACGGCGGGCGCCATGCATGTGCGACGTCGTTGACGAGCACCTTCCAGCGAATCTGCTGAAAGCGTTCGACCAGCGCCAGCACGCCGGCTTCCTCGCCGGGCTCGTCGAGTGCGATCACCACCTCGATGCCGGGCCGCGCCCAATACCCTGCATTCATCGGCAGCACGCGTTCGAATTCGGCAAGCTTGCGGTAGAAAGGCAGCACGACGCTGAGCCACGGACGGTTCGTGTCAGCCTCTCGACCTTCCGACGCCATGATGTTCACTGCATCGCTCCTTCAGCGATGACGCACCGGAGATGCCCATGCAAGGCTGCTACATCAACCTCGAGCGAAGCACCGAGCGCCGCGCCGCGATGGACGCGCAGTTGCAGCGGCTCGGGCTGACGCAGGTGCACCGCCTGGCCGCCATCGACGCGCAGGCACTCGCGCCAGGCAACACGGCGATCACGCCCGGCGAGCGCTCCTGCTTTCTCTCGCACACCGAAGCCCTCGCACGCGCAAACCCCGACGCGGCACTGTTGGTGCTCGAAGACGACGCACAGCTCAGCGAGGCCCTGCCCACCGTGCTGCGCAGCGGCGCGCTCGCGCAACTGGAAGCGGAAGGCTGCGACATCGCGTTCCTCGAATGCCAACCCGTGACCTCGACGCAGCACCTGCTCGCGCTCTGGCACAGCCTGCAACGGCGCCTGCCGCCACAAGGCAGTGGCGCGCCGCGCCATGCACTGTCGGGCATCGACTTCCTCGACGCACGCACGCTCTACAACTGGGGCGCGGTCGCCTACGTCGTCACGCCGAAGGGCCTGCGCGTGCTGCCCGCGCTGCTGCAAGAGGCGCTCGCGCACGGACCATCGCAACCCTACGACCTGACGCTGGGCAGCTTCCTGCGCGACGGCCGCCTGCAAGGCGTGGTGCTCGCGCCCTTCCTCGCCACGCCCGCATCCGACAGCCATGCCGACAGCACCCTCGGCAGCCCCGCGGAATCGGCGGCGCACGACGTGCTCGGCGGTGCGTTGCGGCGCCTGTTCTTCGCCGGTCCGCTCGAAGGCCTCGAGGCCCATGTCGCGCCGTGGCGGCACGCGCCGCTCACCGACGACCCGCAGCTGCGGCTGCTCGCGGACCTGATGGCGCAGCTCTTCGTGCTCACGGCCCGCGATCCCGCGCCGCGCTGACACGCGTTCGGTCTCAGAAGTCCGAACAGCCGTTGCGCCGCTCGGTGTTCACGCAGCTCAGCAGGTTGGGCCGCGAGCGCACGCGCGACCATTCGCGCGCCAGCACGTCGGCGCCCTGCTGCGCGCGGTCGCCGTCCAGCGGCCCGGTGGCCAGGCAGATCGGCGCCTGGCCGATGTTCCGGTCGTACAGGTACGAGGTCAGCGGCTCGCGCACCACGTCCACCGAAGGCAAGAGCGGCAGGCCGCTCACGCGCAGCTGGCCCGGCACCACGCGCACCGCGTAGCCCTCGGCCGAGGTGAAGCTGCCGTTGATCGGGTACAGGCCCGTCGGGCTGCCCGGCAGCGCCGGCGAGAACATCGAGCCGCTGAAGCCCGCGCCGGTGTCGCCCAGAATCAGCCCCGTGATGCTGTAGATGAAGAAGGAGTTGGGCGCGCCCACGGTGCGCGACGCGTCGGCGATCACGATGGTCGCCGTCGGCTGCTGCGCGTAGATGAAGTGGTTGTCGCCCGGCGTCACGGTCACGGTGCACAGGCCCAGGTAGGCGCAGTGATAGAAGTTGGGCAGCGGGCCCGAGCCGGCCAGGCCGCCGCGCGTTTCGCCGACCCAGGTGTCGGCCCACACGCGCCACAGCGCGCCCGAGATGCCGTAACCGCCCGGGTTCTGGAAGCGCGCCGCCGCCACGAGGTCGGTGCCGCTGGTGCTGCTGACCGGCGCGCCCAGCGTGAGGTCGCCGCTCAGCGTGCGCACGAACACGGTGTTCGCGGCCATCGAGTCGGCCGACGTCACCTGCGGCAGGTTGCCCGCCGCATCGAAGCCCGTGACCGACACCGGCCCAATGGTGACCGCGTTCGCGTCCACGTAGGCAAAGCCGCCGGCCGCACCGCCGCCCACCGTGGCCACGTCGTTGCCCGGGTTGCGCAGATCGACACTGCCGTTGCGCGAGCGCGCGAGCAGCGTGCCCGCCGTGATCGTGCCCGCGCCCGACTGGCTCACGTTGCCGGCCGACAGCAGCCCCAGCGTCGCGGCCGAGACCGGCGCGTTGAGCGCGATGCCGCCGCCACCGCCTTCGTTCTGCAAGGTGAGCGCACCGGAAGTCGTGAGCGCGCCCGCCACCGTGATGGCGCCCGCGTGCGTGGTGCTGCCTGCGACGATGGTCGGCGCCGACAGCTGCGCGAACTCCGCGCCCGACACCGAGAAGCCGTTGACCGTCGGCCCGCCCAGCACGATGGGCGTGGCCGTGTCGTCCGACGCGACCATGTTGACATCGACCCCGCCCGGGCGCAGGTCGATGGTGCCGGCCGCGACCACCGGCGCCTCGATCACGATCGAATCGCCGCTGCCGTCGTTGCTCGCGCGCAGCAGCACGTTGCCGCTGCTGCGGATGCCGGGCAGCGCGCCCGGCGCGGTCGGTGCGCCGCCGGCCTGCAGCACGACGCCGCGCCCGCCGTTCTGCGAACGGCCCGTGACCTCGATGTTGCCGCCGCCCGTGGTGACGAGCTGCGCACCGTTCTCCAGCCGCACGCCGCTGTCTTCGGTCACGCCCGGCGCCGAGGGGTCGTTGTTGAAGTTGTAGCCGCGCACCGCGATGTTGCCGCTGCCGGTGGTGATGGAGCTGCCGCCGTTGATGAGCACGCCGTGCGCCGCCGCGAAGGTCGACGAAGCCTGGCGCCGCGCCACGCCCTGCACCGTGACGTTGCCGCTGGTGGTGCTGATGGTGCTCGGGCCGAGCTGGCCGCTGGTGATGACCACACCGCTGTCCCACGTGGTCGAGGTGCCGCGGATGTCCACGTTGCCGGTGGCGGTGGCGATGCGCGCGCCCTGCAGCAGCACGTCGCCGCCCTCGATGCGCACGTTGCCGCCCGCGCCCGCGTCGCTCTGGCCGACGCGCGTGTCGACCTGCACGTCCTGCGTGAGGATCACGGTGCCGGTGGGCGCGCCGGGCTGGCCGCTGAGCAGCGACACGTTGCCGCCGTCGGTGACGACCTGCCCGCCGTTCAAACGAATGAAGCCGCTGCCGGGCGTGCCCGTGCCCACCGCGTTCATCGTCACGCTGCCGCCCTGCGTGAGGATGTTGCCCCCGAAGTCGATGAAGCCACTGTTGCCCGAGGGCGTGCCGTCGGGGTTGACGCCCGCGTTCATCACCACGTTCAGGTCGTCGCCGCCGGTCGCGCGGATGGTGGTGCCCGGCGTGCGCGTCTGGATGCCGCTGGCGGCGTCCAGCTGCAGCGTGAGCGGGCCCTTGGAACCGGTGTAGTTGATGTCGACGTCGGCGTCGAGCGTGATGACGCCGCCACCGCCCGTGCCGGTGCCCGTCGTGATCTTCACGCTGGTGCCGCCGTTGAGCGCGGTGTTGATGTCGCCGTCCTGGATGGTCGAGTTGGCGACCGCGTCGTAGGGGTTGGTCGGCAGCGTGCCCGCGGCCGTGCCGTGGGCGATGGTGAGGTCGAAGGGGTCGATGAACCACTGCCCCGCCGCGCCCACCGGTGCCGACGCGTCGACGCGCGCGCCGCGCAGGTCGAAGCGCCCGGCCGAGGTCTCGATGCGCCCGCCGTCGCCGCCGGCCGCGCCGCCGCGCGCCGAGAGCTGGCCATGCGCGCGCAGCGACTCGGTCGCCACCACCTTGATGCTGCCGCCGTTGCCCACGCCCGTGCCCGCGTTGGCTTCCAGGTGCGTGTTGCCGCCGACGGCGATGGCGTTGGTGGCCGCGATGTCGATGCTGCCGCCGCCGGTCGCGCCGCTGGCGTCCAGGCGCGCCACCGCGGGCGAGCCGTCGGAATTCGTGGCGCCGTCGATCAGCACGTTGCGCCCTTGCACCGAGATGCTGCCGCCCTTGCCGCTGTCGCTGGCCACCGAGGCCAGCGTGCCGACGCTGGTGCCCACGCCGGAGATGAAGGTGACCATGCGCATCGAGATGTCGGTGCCCTGGGCGTCGATGGCGATGGTGCCGCCGTCGGTGCGCAGCGCCATCGGATGGTCGGCGTCGGCCGTGACGGCCACGCCGTAGGTGGGCGTGGTGGACGGCGTGATGATGATGTCGGGGCTGCCGAGCGTGGCGCTGAAGCCTTCGCTGCCCGCGTGGCCGATGACGTCGATGCGCCGGCCCGCGCCGGCCGAGACCGCGCCCCGGATGGCAACGCCGTTGCCGCCGCCGGCCGACATGTTCCCCGCCGCGAAGCCCGTGTCGGTGCGCAGGCCGTCGAGGTTCGCGCCCTGGCCTTCGATGCGCACATCGCGCTCGCCCGCGACGGTGGCGTCGTCGATGACGACCGCCGTGCTGGCGCCCACCGCGGCGCCGCCGATGTTGGAAGTCCAGGTCGGGCCCTGGCCCTTGATGCCGATGTCGCCCACCGACTTCAGCACCGCACCGCTGCCGATGGCCACGCCGCTGCGCCCGTAGCCCGCGAGGCCGTCGAGCTGCAGGCCGCCGGCGCCCGCTTCGACCGTGCCGCCCGTGATCGACACGCCGTTGCTGCCGCGGAAGATGAAGTCGCTGTTGTTCTGGTCGTCGATCCAGGTGCGGCCCTGGCCGCGCATCGCGATGCGGCCTTCGCCGCTGGTGGTGACCTGGCTGCCGGCCAGCGTCACGCCGTCGCGCCACACGAAGTCGCCGGTGTCGCCGCCGAGCGGGACGATGCCGCCGATGGCGCGGCCGTTCTGCGCATCGCCCTGGCCGAAGAAGCGCACGTCGCCGCCGTTGGCCGCGATGGTCGCGCCGGTCAGCACGATGGCGCCGGCATAGTCGGTCTCCGCAGAAGGGTTGCCGCTGCTGTTGTTGATGTTCTTCGCGTTGGTGGCGACGCGCCCGGTCGCGTCGGCGTTGAAGTCGACGTGCAGCGCGCCTTGCTGAGATGTGATGGCCGAGCCCTCGTTCATCACGATGCTGCCGGCCGAATCGACGCGCAGCCGCGCCGTGCCGCCTTCGCTCTTGACGACCTGCACGCCGGGCGCGAAGGTCACGCCCGCGCCGAGGCCGGTGCGCCCGCTCGCCAGCGTCACGTCGGTGCCGCGGCCCAGCGTGTCGCCGACACTGCCGGCGCTCACCGAGCCGCCGGTGAAGGCCGGCAGTTTGCTGTCATACGCCGGCACGTTGCCGGCCTCGACGATGCCCAGGTCCGACTGCTTCGCGCTCACGCGCCAGCTGCCGTTGGCGCCGCCTTGCGCGCCACCGCCCGCATCGACGCGCACGGCCTGCACGCGCACCGCATCGGCCTCGTTCGAGATCGCACCGCCCTTGCCGGCGCCCGCGCCGCGCGCGGTCATCTCGCCGTAGGCCTGCAGCCGCGACTCGCGCTCGGGCGCCGGATCGGCCTCGCCCACCAGGGCCTGGCCCTGGGCACTGGCCGTGGTGACGGTGCCGCCGGCGCCGCCCGTGGTGGCGTCCGCGCGCAGCACCGAGGTGGACGACAGCGCCACGTCGTAGCCATGCACCGACACGCTGCCGCCGCCGGCCTGGCCGCTGGCGTCGATCACCGCGCGCTGGTCGCCACCGCCGGTGCCTTCGATACGCACCTGCCCCGCCGCGATGCGGATGGTGCCGCCGTGCTGCCCCGCGCCCATGCCGGTGGCGTCGAGCGTGCCGCCGTTCATCTCGATGCGGTTGTTGCTGCCGGCGCCAAGCACGATCTCGCCGTTGACGTTCTCCAGCGTGCGCGCGCGCACCGTGCCCGACTGGTTCACCACCAGTTCGCCCGCCGTGGTGGAACTGCCGATGAGCATCACGCGCCCGCCATCGGCCTGCAAGGTGGCGCCTGCGGCGTTGACCACCTTGGCGCTGGTGGCCATGGCGTCGGCTGCGACCACGAGGTTGGTGAGCCCGTCGTTGCCCAGGTCGAAGCTGATCCTGCGGCCCGAGGCCAGTGCGACGGTGCCGCGGTTGGCGGTGATGCTGCCGGTGTTGGTCACCTCGGCGCCCATCAGCACCACGGGGCCACCGGTGGCGGTGAGCACGCCGGCGTTGCTCACCACCTTGGCGTTGGCGTCGTCGCGCAGGAAATCGAGCTTGGTGCTGGCAGCAGTGAGGAAGTCGTTGTCGGTGGTGTTCAGTGCCAGCGTGGAGGCCACGAGACCGCCCACGTTGACCGTCGCGCCCTGGCTGAACACCACGCCGCTCGGGTTGATGAGGAACACGCGCCCGTTGGCCGTGAGCTGGCCGGCGATGGTCGAGAGCTCGCCGCCCGTCACGCGGTTGAGCAGGATGCTGGACGCGCCCATCGACTGACTGATGTTGACCGCGTCCTTGGCACCGATGGAGAAGCTGTTCCAGTTGATGATCGCGCGCAGCGATGACTGCGAGATGCCCAGCGCCTGTCCGCCCGCGCTGGAGGCCGACGTGGTGCTGCCCACGGTCACGCCGCCCAGCGTGGTGTAGCCGTTCGGGCCGAAGCTCGGCAGGATGGTTTGTGCCAGCGCCGGGGCCAGGCCCATGCAGGCAATCGAAAGCGCCAGCGGACGCAGCGGATGCCGGGGTTGGAAGGTGGTGCGGGGCTTCATGGTCAGAACGCCTTCTGCAGCTGCACGTACAGCCGCGGGTTGCGCCCGCCGCCGTCGGTCTGCGCGGGCGGTGTGCCGGCGCGCCAGGCGAGCGTGGCGTTGATCGAGAAGTTGCCCGGGCGCGACCAGCTCAGGCCGATGCCGTAGCCGCGCAGGCTGTGGGAGTTCTCGCCGTCGAAGGGCGAGGGATGACGCGCGATGCGTCCGCGTGCCGCGTCGTAGAACAGGTAGGGTGTGATCTCGTCGGTGGCGGCCCAGCGGTATTCGAAGGTGCCGATCAGGCCTTGGTCCACCAGCAGTTCGCCCGAGGGGTAGGCGCGCACCGCGCGCGCGCCGCCGAGCGCGAGCTTTTCGGAGGCGTCGAGGTTCTTGCTGGCCCACTGCCCGCCGACCGAGAAGTACAGCGAGTGGCGCGGCACGATGGCCTGCAGCCGCGACACCTGGAAGCTCAGCTTGGTGAAGCCGCCTTCGGTGTGGCGTCCGCCGAACTGCTGGTCGGACTGGAAGCTCTGCGCGTCGCGGATCGACAGGTCGCCGTGGTACAGCGTGCCCGAACTGGCCCAGTAGCCGCCGCCCAGCACCTCGTCGCGCCGCTCCCAGGCCCAGCCGATGCCGAAGCCCTGCACGCGCTTCTTCGCCGTGAAGTCGACGCCGCGCAGCTCGTCGGTGAGGTCCTTCACGTCGGCCGTGAGGCGCAGGAACAGGTTCTGCTGGCGTTGGCGGATCAGCGGGTAGTTGAGCGACACGTCGAGCACGTCGGCGCGCCCGCGCGCGTCGAGGTCGACGAACTTGCCGCCCAGGTCGTAGCTCACGCGCGAGATGCCGATGCCCGCGCGCAGGCCGCTGGTGCCCAGCGGCGCCTCGTAGGCCACGCGGCCGTACTGCAGCGCGTTGCTGTTGGACAGCAGCAGGCGCGCATCGAGGTTGTCGCCGATGCCGAAGGGGCTGAGCCAGCGCGCCGTGCCGCCCACACGGTAGCGCCCCGCCTCCTTGGTGCCGTGGTTGTCGGCCTCGGCCGAGAAGGCCCAGCGCGCGCCGGCCTCGACCTCGACCGACAGATCGGTGGTGCCGGCCTGCGCGCCTTCCTGCAGGCTGGACGACACCTTGAGGCCCGGCTGGTCCGACAGCAGCAGCATGGCGCGCTCGTAGGCCGGCGCGTTCACCGCCTCGCCCGGCTGCAGCGCCGCCAGGAAGCCGCGCACGCGCGCCTCGCTGATCGGCGCCTCGGGCGCGACCAGCACGTCGACCTTGCCGAGCCGGCCTTCGATGATGCTGATCTCGACGATGCCGTCGCGCACGGTCTGCACCGGCACCACCGCCTGCGCGAGGAAGTAGCCGCGCTCCTTGTAGCGCGTGGTGATGGCCTGCGCGAGGCCTTCGAGGTCGCCGAGCGTGACGTCGCGGCCGATGTACGGCGCGGTGATGGTCTGCAGCTCTTCGTTGCTCAGCGCCTTCACGCCGTTCAGGCGCAGGTCGGTGAGCTTGAAGCTGCCCGCGCCTGCTGCGGGCCGGGGCGGCGCAGGCAGGGTTTGCGGTGCGACGGCGCCGGGGGCCTGCGCGACGGGGCGGTCGCAGCTGCCGCACGGGTCCTTGGTGGGGAGCAGCGTGGTGACTTCCTGCGCATGGGCGCGGGGCATCGCAACCCACAGCGTGGCGCCGACGAGGGCAGTGGCTGCGAGAGCGACCGGCGTCGGCCGTGGACGAAGGCGGATCGCAGAGGCCATGGCAGTGCTTCTTTGCAAGAGGGAGCGTGACGAAGACATGGTCAGCTCCCCACCGTGAGGCGCCAGTTGCCGATCAGGTTGAACGGCGCCCAGAAGAAGGGGTGGGACATCTTGGGGTCCTTCAGCACGGCCAGTTGTCCGGCCTGCATGGCCTTTTGGATGTCGCGGCCCTTGGCGAGCTCGCCATACAGCGTGCCCATGAGCACGGCGGTGGCGTCGTCCGACACCGGCCACAGCGAGGCGATGAGGCTGGAGCTGCCGGCCGAGAGGAACGAGCGCGTGAAGCCCAGCACCTCGTCGCCCTGCGCGATGCGCCCCAGGCCCGACTCGCAGGCCGACAGCGTGACCAGCGCCGTGCCGTCCATCGGCAGCGCCAGGATCTCGTGCGCCTCGAGAAAATTCTGCTTGCCGCCTTCGTTGGCCAACAGGATGCGCGAGTACAGCGGATCGACCTCGTCGGCCTCGGCGTGCGCCGCCACGTGCATCAGCGGCGAGCGCGAGGCCACGTCGCGGAACTGCGTCTTGGTGGCGGCCGCGCCCATGTACACCGTGTTGCGCGGGAAGAGCTGCGCGAGCTGCTTCACCTCGGTCTCGGCGCCCGGCAGGTCGTACTTGTCCTCGATGCGCGGATTGCCGAAGGCCGTGAGCGACGCGTTCACGCGCGGCGTGCGCTGCGCCAGCTGCACCGCGATGCTGATCGACGGCGCCACCGACACCGGGTGCGTCTCAATGAGGTAGCGCCCGTCCAGGCGCAGCGCCTGGAACGGCAGGTAGTGCAGCGGCCCGTGCGGCACCACCACCACGCGCTGCCCCGGCGCCAGGCCCAGCGGGCCGAGCAGCGCGGCACCGAGCTTGTCGGCGTTGGTGATGGCCGCGCGGCGGCCGCGCACGATCGAGTTGCGGAAGGTCTCGACGAGTTCGGTGAGCTCGTCGCGCTTCACCGCGATGCGTTTTTCGACAATGCTGTCCGGCCCCACGACCCAGACCATCAGGCGGTCGGGCAGCGCGTGGTACTGCACCACGCGCTCGTCGGCCGCCAGCGTGCGCTGCAGCGCCGCCACGCCGACCGTGCCGGCCGACGATTCACTGAGCTTGGCGCGGCCGCGCACCGCGTCGAGCAGCGCGCGCGAGCGGCTGTGCTCGCTCACCTCGAAGGCGCGCTGCGGGTCGCCCGCTTCGCTGTACACGGCCACGCCGCGCTCGAACACCGACTGCAGGTCGGAGAACAGGCCCATCTTCACTTCTTCGCTGCGAAAGCGCGCACGCACCTGGTCGACGTCGGCCAGCGCGCGGCCCGCGGCCTCGGCCGCAGCCTGCTTCTGGCCCAGCGCGAGTTCGCTGCGCGCCACGCCGTCCCAGGCCCAGAGCCGGTAGTAGGCGGTGTCGGTGCCGACCTGGCGCGTGGTGAGCGCACGGTACTTGTCGCGTGCCTCGGCCGGCTTGTTCTCGGCCAGCAGCAGGCGGGCGCGCGTGCGTTCGAGCTGCGCGGCCAGCGGCGCTTCGCGCGGTTCGGCCATGTCGCCGAGCACCTGGCGTGCGCGTGCCGCGTCACCCGATTCGATGAGCGCGTTGACCAGCGAGGCCTGCACCAGCGGCGCATAGCGCGGAGAGCTGTTGGCGAGTGCCTCGTCGTAGCTGAGCACCGCGCCGGCGAAGTCGCCGCGCCGCGTGCGCACGTCGCCGATCACCTTCTGCACCGGGCCGACCACCAGCTTGGGGTCGCGCGCGGTGTGGCGCAGCGCTTCGCGCGCGAACTCCTCGGCCTTCTCGAGCTGACCCGAGTAGCTGTAGACGATCGCCAGGTCGCGGTTGGCCACGGCGCGCAGGTTCGGGTCGCTGGTGGCGTTGGCCAGGTGCAGCGCCTTGCTCGCGGCGCGCACGCTCTGGCGGAACTCGCCTGCCTCGGCCAATGCGACCGCCTGGCTGCAGTATTGATAGCCCGAGAGCTTGACCGCGTCCTGGCCGTAGAGCACCGCGCCTTCGCTGGTCAGCGCCAGCAGCGTGTCGGTGTCGGCCAGCCGCGCCTGCGCCATGCGGTCGGCCGCGGCCTCGGCATTCGGGCCGCCCGCCGCCGCGGCGGGAGTTGCAGGTGGTGGCGCCGGACGTTGTGCCTGCGCCGAAGGGCCGCCGGGGCCCAGAAGCAGCACACCCACCAGGCCGACCGCACCGGCAAGACCGGCACGGCGACGCGCCGGATGCGCACATCCCCATCTCGAAAACCACGCCATTGAACCCCCTCGACCCATGCACTCGCTGCCGCGAACGCTCGACGCCGCGGGAGTGCGCGCCGTTCAGGCCTCGTGGGAAAGTCTAGGAGCGGGTGTTCACCTCGCCTATTCGCAATACGGTCTAGCGCAAATGGCGTAGAGCCGGCTCACGCTAGGCGGGCACGCTGTCGATGTTGAGTCGGTCCCAATGCCGGTGCTTCGCAATCGCCGCAATGAAGTCGTGCGCAATCTGCGTCGCCGCCGTGGCGTCGCCCAGGTTCGTGACCGGCGTTTCGGCCACCACCACGCCGGCCGGTGCCTCGCCCTCGGGCGTGACGCCCAGCGTGGCCAGCAACTGCACACCCTCGCCCACCGCGCAGATCGCCTTGCAGTGCTTGTAGGCCTCGAGCACGAAGTGCACGGCATCGCCTTGCGCCGCGAGCGCGGCGGCGCCCTCGGCACCCGCGGGCACGAGCACGGCGTCGAACAGCACCGAGGCGGTGTTGGTGAAGGTCATGTCGACGTCGATCTGGCGCTTCGACGCGCTGGCCACGGTGCCGAGCTTCGGGCCCACCACCTTGCACAGCACGCCCACCTGTTCGAGCGCGTCGCGGATCGGCTTGAGCGAGGCCGAGTCGACGCCGTCGGCCACGAGGATCGCGACCTTGCGCGTGCGCACCACGCCGTCGGCGCTGCCGTCGCTCATGCGCAGCGCGGGCGATTCGTCGATGGGCAGTTCGATGCGATGCTCGCGAAAGCCCGAGTACCCCGCAGCCGCTTTCGCGTCGGGCTCGCCGATGCCCAGCGGCTCGGCCACGCGGCGTGCGAGTTTCTCATCCACGTGCGCGAGGTTGTCCACCATGCGCTGGCGGATGGCGGGCACTTCGAGCTTCGAGAGTTCGAAGCGGAAGGCCGCGACGATGTGTTCCTTCTCGGCCATGCTCTGGCTGTTGAAGAACAGGCGCGCCTGCGTGAAGTGGTCGTCGAACGAGGGGCTGCGGCGCCGCACCTTCGGCGACTCGATCTCTTCGGGAAACGACTGGAAGCCGTGGCTGCCGCCGTCCACGCGGAACTCGGTGCCGCTGCCCAGCGTGTTGGGCTCGTAGGCGACCTGGCCGCGCGCGATGGTCTGGCGGTGCATGCCGTCGCGCTGCATGTTGTGGAACGGGCACACGGCCTTGTTGATCGGCAGCTCGTGGAAGTTGGCGCCGCCCAGCCGCGAGATCTGCGTGTCGGTGTAGCTGAACAGGCGCCCCTGCAGCAGCGGGTCGTTGCTGAAGTCGATGCCCGGCACGACGTGGCCCGGGTGGAAGGCCACCTGCTCGGTCTCGGCGAAGAAGTTGTCGGGGTTGCGGTTGAGCACCAGCTTGCCGATGCGCTGCACGGGCACCATCTCTTCGGGGATCAGCTTGGTGGGGTCGAGCAGGTCGAAGCCGAGCGACTCGGCCTTGTCGGGCGCGATGAGCTGCACGCCGAGTTCCCACTCGGGGAAGTGGCCCTGCTCGATGGCCTCCCAGAGGTCGCGGCGGTGGAAGTCGGGGTCCTTGCCGGCGATCTTCTGCGCCTCGTCCCACACGAGGCCGTGCACGCCGAGCTTGGGCTTCCAGTGGAACTTCACGAAGTGGCTCTCGCCGCGCGCGTTGACGAAGCGGAAGGTGTGGACGCCAAAGCCTTCCATCATGCGCAGGCTGCGCGGAATGGCGCGGTCGCTCATGGCCCACATCAGCATGTGGGTGCTCTCGGGCATGAGCGAGGCGAAGTCCCAGAAGGTGTCGTGCGCGCTCGCGGCCTGCGGCATCTCGTGGTGCGGCTCGGGCTTGACGGCGTGGATGAGGTCGGGGAACTTCATCGCGTCCTGGATGAAGAACACGGGGATGTTGTTGCCCACGAGGTCGTAGTTGCCCTCGCGCGTGTAGAACTTGACGGCGAAGCCGCGCACGTCGCGCACGGTGTCGGCCGAGCCGCGCGAGCCGGCCACGGTCGAAAAGCGCACGAACACGGGCGTCTTCGCATCGGGGTCCTGCAGGAAATCGGCGCAGGTGTACTGCGACATCGACTGGTAGACCTGGAAGTAGCCGTGCGCCGCCGAGCCGCGCGCGTGCACGGCGCGCTCGGGAATGCGCTCGTGGTCGAAGTGCGTGATCTTCTCGCGCAGGATGAAGTCTTCGAGCAGCGTCGGCCCGCGCACGCCCGCCTTGAGCGAGTTGTGGTTGTCGGGAACCTGCAGGCCCTGGTTGGTCGTCAGGTGCGTGGGGTGCTCGGTGGTGAAACCCTCGAGCTGCAGCTGCTTGGCGTTGGCGCCGTCACCGGTCTTGGCGGTGCTGGCGCGGCGGCCTGCGGCGGCCTTGTTCTGGGGGGACATCGGGGTTCTGGGCATCGATGCGGGTCGGCTCAGCCGGCCTCGTTGCTGTTGCCGCTGCCGATGAAGATGTCGAGCACGTTCACCACGGCGATCAGGCCGATGCAGGCGGTCACGGCAGCCACCGCCCAGATCAGGATGTCGTCGCCCCAGGTGCCCATGAGCGAGTCGAACAGTGCCGAGATTTCCATGATGTTTTTCCCTCCGAGAGAAGCGGGGCCGCAAGCCGGCAAATCCGCAAAGAGGAAGCTTAGGGGGGGCCCGGTGCGCGGGCCGTAGTGGCCGCCCCTCCCCGTCTGTGGGAGAAGGTGGGCGTCACCGGTAGGAGGGCGCCGACAGGCGCGAGCCTCAGGCGGTCGGGTCGAGCACGCGTTCGCTGGGCCGCGCGAAGTAGAACCACTCGGCGCCCGGCAGCGCCAGGGCGTTGGGGAACACGATGAAGCCGTCGTCGGGCGCGCTGACCAGCGTGCCGTCGTGCCGCATGCCCACGGGTTCGCCGCGCTGCACGGGGTCGAAGGTGGCCCAGTCGCGCACGAAGCTGTCGTCCTCGTGCAGGCGGTCGGTCACGCTGGCCAGGCGCAGCAGCTGGGGCGGCTGCGGGGGCGCAGCCGACAGGCCCGGCGGCAGCGCCGCCATGCCCAGCAGCGCGAGCGTGCGGCGGATGGCCGCCCACGCCACCTGCGGCGCCTGCGGGTCCTGGTGCTGGCCGCATTCGAGGGTGACGCCGTAGCCGCCGCAGCTGCGGATGTATTCGTTGGTGCCGCGGCCGAAGTCGATGGCGGCCTCGTCGACAGCGGCGCCGCGCTGCGCGAGGCCGGCGGCGTAGATGTCGAGCCAGCCCTCGACCACGATGGGCGTGCCGATGTGCAGCGCGAGCCGGCCTTCTTCCTGCGCGCGCGCAAAGGGTTCGAGGGGGCCGCTGTTGTCGCGCGGGCCGATCATGGCGAAGGCCTCGCCCTCGCTCTGGAAGGAATGCAGGTCGAGCAGCACGTCGTGGCGCGCGATGACGGGGGCCAGCCGGTTGGTGATGCGGGCCTCGTAGTCGGCCGGCGTCTCGCTCGGCCGGAACAGGCGGTTGAGGTTGCGCTGGCCCTCGCGCTGCAGGCGCCGCCGTGCGAGCGGGTTGGCCACGGGCACGAGCGTGAGTTCGCCGCGCAGCAGGCGCAAGTCGCCGGCATCGAAGTCGGCCAGCACGCGCTGGATGCCCTCGGTGCCGCAGGTCTCGTCGCCGTGCACCCCGCCGATCACGAGCAGGCGCGGGCCGGGGTTCAGCGACGCGAAGGCATGCAGGCGCAGGCTGTCGGTGGCGGTCGCGGCGTCGTCGAAAAGCGGGGTGGACATGCGGGCGATTATGCGGAGGCGACTGTGGCCACGCAAAAGGCAAGACCCTGTGGCATGGCGGGCGTGCAGCGCGAACCTACAGCCGCGCCCTGGCCTGTCCTACTGCCCCGTGGCTGGGCGCCGCGCAAGCTGGCGCCAGACCCGAACTTTGAAGGAGCACACGATGGCCCAGCAGCCGCGCAAGGACAAGAAGGACACCACCCGCGTCGAAAAGGACGGCGAATCGGCGCCGCGCCTGCCGCACGAGCGCGACCAGTCGTCGGACAGCCAGGTGATGCAGGACGGCCAGCCGCCCGAGAAGGGCCGGCGCGGCTACGAAGACGTGGAACGCGGCGTGGTCGACACCGACCGCGGGCTCACGCCCGAGCGCACCGCCGACGGCAAGGTCAGGCCTTGACGGTGGCCAGCTGCTGGCGCATGTCGCCGATCACCGCGCCGTAGTCCTTGGCGTTGAAGATCGCGCTGCCCGCCACGAAGGTGTCGGCGCCGGCCGAGGCCACGCGGGCGATGTTGTCGGCCTTGATGCCGCCGTCCACTTCCAGGCGGATGTCGCGCCCGCTCTGCTCGATGCGCTTGCGCGCCTGCTCGATCTTGCGCAGCGCCGAGTCGATGAAGCTCTGGCCGCCGAAGCCGGGGTTGACGCTCATGATGAGGATGAGGTCGATGTCGTCGATGGCCCAGTCCAGCGCCTCGAGGCCGGCGCCCGGGTTGAACACCAGGCCGGGCTTGCAGCCGGCGGCCTTGATGGCCTGGATGCTGCGGTGCACATGGGTCGATGCGTCGGGGTGGAAGCTGATGTAGTCAGCGCCCGCTTGCGCAAAAGACGCGGCCAGCGCGTCGACGGGCTGGATCATCAGGTGCACGTCGATGGGCACGGGCGTGCCGTCGGCGGTCTTGGCGTAGGGCTTGAGGGCCTGGCAGATCATGGGGCCGAAGGTCAGGTTCGGCACGTAATGGTTGTCCATCACGTCGAAGTGGATCCAGTCGGCGCCGGCCGCGATCACGTCGGTCAGCTCCTGGCCGAGGTGCGCGAAGTCGGCGGAAAGAATGGAGGGCGCAATGCGGAACGGGGTGCTGCTCATAACCCCGGATTCTCGCAGCCGTCGGAAGTCCGAGGAAAGGCCTCCGTTACCATGCGCCCCATGTCACACAGCCCCTTCAGCGTACAGGTCGAACCGCGTTACCTGGCCGACCAGTCCTCGCCCAAGGACAACGTCTACACCTTCTCCTACACGATCACCGTCACCAATGTGGGCACGGTGGGCGCGCAATTGATCGCGCGCCACTGGCTCATCAACGACGCCTCTGGGCATGCGCAGGAGGTCAAGGGCCTCGGCGTGATCGGCCAGCAGCCGCTGCTGGCGCCCGGCGAATCGTTCCGCTACACCAGCGGCTGCCGCCTGCAGGCGGCCAGCGGCACCATGCACGGCAGCTTCTTCGTGGTGACCGAAGAAGGCGAGCGTTTCGACGTGCCCGTTCCCATGTTCGTGCTCGAAGCCGACATCGGCGGTGCCCCCGTCTCGCGCGTGCTTCACTAGGTACTCCCCAGGCTTCGCGCACTTCGTGTCGCTTCTCCTTCCCCCTCGCCGGGGGCAACACCAGCGGCCCGGCTGAGCCGGTTCCGCGGTGTTCCCCGCACTGATCCGTTACGAATTCATCATGGCTGCTGCATCTCGCGACTTGCAGGGGCTGCTTGCCGGCCTCGACCCCACGGCCGATGTGGCGCAGCGCCACATCTGGCTCATCAACCTCTTCGACTGGCTGCGCGGCGACCGCGCCTCGCCGCAGGCCGCCATCGGCCGCGTGCAACTGCTGCTCGACGCCGTCGAGGCGCGGCCCGAGCTGTGCGACCGGCTGCGCGCCTGGTGGCGCGCGTTCACGCAGTCGGTCGACCTCACGGCGCTGCTGGCCGACTACGGCTTTGCGCCGCGCACCGCCTTCCTGAGCGAGTTCGGCGAACGCATGCGCCGCAAGATATTGCCCGGCACGCCCGAGACCACCGACGCCTCGGACCTGTTCCGGCTGGTGCTGCCCGGCGTGTTCGACGCCGGCTGGATCGCGCTGCTCGACGACACCCAGCTCGCGCGCATCGGCGCGCTGCTGGCCGACGCCGCGCCCATGCCCGCCGGCTCGGCGCGCTGGCGCCACACGGTGATGGACGCCGTCACCTACTGCTGCAGCCAGGTGGTGGCGACGGGCTTTTCGCCCGAGCTGCGGCTGCGCATCAGCCCCGAAGCGGGCGAGGCGCGCCCTTTCCACGCCCTCATGGCCGACCTGGACGCGCTGCGCGAGCAGATGTTCGCCCTGCCCCGCGACGAAGAATCGCTGCAGGCTGCCTTCGTGGCCTTTCGCGACCGGCTCGACGCCTGCCGCTCCAGCGCCTCGTCGGTCTACACGCACCTGGAAGACAACGGCATCTCGGTCGGCCTGGTGTTCCGGCTGCGCCAGCTGCGCGAGCGCGTGCTGCGCATCCGCGAGCTGCTCGACTGCCTGATGTCGCCCGTGCCGGGGCCCAGCATGGCGCGGCTGGTCGGCAAGCTGGTGCTGGCGGGCGGCGAGCGCAACAGCATCCGCGCGCTGATCGCCTCCAACTCGTCGATGCTCGCGGCCAAGGTGACCGAGCGCAGCGCCGAGACCGGCGAGCACTACATCACCCGCGACCGCCGCAGCTACCTGCAGATGGTGAAGAAGGCCGCCGGCGGCGGCGCCTTCACGGCGCTGACGGTGCTGGCCAAGTTCGGCATCTACGCGCTGGCCCTGTCGGCCTTCTGGAGCGGGCTGGCCGCGGGCCTCATGTACGCGGCCAGCTTCGTGGCGATCCAGCTGCTGCACCTGACGCTGGCCACCAAGCAGCCGGCCATGACCGCGCCCGCGATGGCGGCGCGGCTGCGCGACATCAAGTCGGACGACGCCGTGGACCAGTTCGTCGACGAGGTGGCCAACCTCGTGCGCTCGCAGGTGGCGGCCGTGCTGGGCAACGTGCTGCTGGTGGTGCCGGCGGTGGGCCTGCTGGTGCTGGGCTGGCAGGCCGCGCTGGGCCGGCCGCTGCTGGACGCGGCGCATGCGGCCTCCACGCTGCATTCGCTGTCGCTGCTCGGACCGACCGTGCTTTTCGCGGCAATCACCGGCATCCTGCTGTTTTCGTCCAGCATCATCGCCGGATGGACAGAAAACGCCTTTGTCCTGCATCGCCTGGACTCCGCCATGCGTTACAACCCTCGCATCGGCGCCTTTCTCGGTGCCGCCCGGGCCCGTCGCTGGGCCGCCTTCATGCGCACACACATCTCAGGCTTCGCCTCCAACATCTCGCTGGGACTCATGCTCGGACTGCTGCCCGCGTTCGCGGGCTTCTTCGGGCTCGGGCTGGATGTGCGCCATGTCACGCTGTCGGCCGGCCAGATCGCGGCCGCGGCGGCATCCATGGGCCTGCCGGCACTGCACCAGCCGGCCCTGTGGTGGGCGGTTGCGGCGATCCCGGTGATCGGCGCGCTCAATGTGAGCGTGAGTTTCTACTTCGCTTTCCGTCTGGCGCTGCGCGCGCACAGCGTGAGCCTCGGTGACCGCGCCCGCATCCGCAGCGCGATCTGGGCCCGCTGGCGCAGCCGGCCGGTGAGCTTCTTCCTGCCTACATGAACCTGACCGCACTCCTCGCCGAACTCCAGGGCTTCTGGGCCGAATGGGCGCGCCCCTCGGCCGGCCTGCCCACCGTGCTGTGGGCCCTGCTGGTGGCGGCTGCCGCGGCCTCCGGCCACCTGGTGC
Source organism: Variovorax sp. GW458-11-26-14-LB1 (assembly GCF_059423965.1). Lineage (NCBI taxonomy): Bacteria > Pseudomonadati > Pseudomonadota > Betaproteobacteria > Burkholderiales > Comamonadaceae > Variovorax > Variovorax sp. GW458-11-26-14-LB1. The sequence goes on along the minus strand of NZ_JBWKYW010000059.1, from coordinate 13,396 downwards.
AGCGCTACCTGGGGATGCCCAAGGTCATCGGCTATTCGGTGGTGGGCGCGGTGGTGGGCTTTGCCGGCTTCGAGGGCGCGATCTGGCCGCTGCGCGGCATCAGCCTGTTCCTGCTGGAGCTGGGCGCGGCCGTGGTGCTGTTCGAGGCGGGCGGGCGGCTGCCGCTGCGCTGGTTCCGCCACAACCCGATGGTGCTGGTGCAGAGCCTGCTGGAGGCGGGGCTGACCTACTTCGGCGTGTACTGGATCTTGATTCTTCTGGGCCTGCCCGAGCCGGTGGCCAACCCCATCGCGCTGATGGCGATCGTCGCCTCGCCCGCCGTGCTCAGCCGCGTGATCATGGACACCCGCGCCGCCGGCCCGGTGACCGAGCGCGCCATGACGCTGGCCACGCTCAACACCTTCTACGCCCTCACGCTGGGCTACGCGCAGGCCGGCCTGATCGAGCGCGCACCGCAGTCGCTGATGCTCAAGCTCTACCCGGTGGCGGTGGTGCTGGGCATGTCGTTCGTGGTCGGCGCGATCATGGCGCTGGCGCTGCGCTCGGCGCTGCGCGTGATGAGCCCGAACAGCGAGAACACCTCGATCCTGCTGCTGGCGATCATCGCGGCGGGCGCGGCGCTCACGGCCCACATCGGCGGCTCGGCACCGCTGGCGGCGCTGATCGGCGGCGTGCTGCTCAAGACGCTCAACCCCAAGCCCTGGGCCTGGCAACGCCAGCTCGGCACCGCCTCGTCGCTGCTGACCATGCTGATGTTCGTGCTGGTGTCGATGGTGGCGGCCCAGGCCGACTGGACGCTGCCCGTGGCCAGCGTGGTGCTGGCCGTGATCGGCGTGCGCCTGGTCACCAAGATCTCGGGCGTGGCCATTGCCAACCCGGGCAGCGGCGCCAGCTGGAAGCAGGCCTTCTGGGTCGGCTGCGCGATGACGCCGCTGTCGTCGATCGCCCTGCTGATCGCCTCCAATTTCGCCTCGGCCTCGCCGCTTCTGGGCACCATGATCACGCAGGTCGCCCTGCCCTCGATCCTGCTGATGGAAGTGATGGGCGCCGTGCTCGCCACCGTGGCGATCCACGCCGTGGGCGAGAGTTCGGTCCCCTGGACGCCGCAGGCCTTCAACACCACGGAAGACACGCAGCGATGAGCAGCAACAGCAACCCCACCTCCGTCCTCCCGATCGACCCGGACAGCGACGACGTCCGCTCCGCGCCGCTGCCCGCCGATCCGGCCAGCCGCGCCGTCAAGCTCGAGCCCTTCAACAAGTCGGAGGCGCTGTCGCTGGGCGTGGAGCTCGAGCTGCAGCTCGTGAACACGCACGACTACGACCTCGCGCCGTATGCCGAAGACATGCTGCGCCTGATGGCGCAGACGCCGCTGCCCGGCAGCGTGGTGCCCGAGATGACCTCGAGCATGATCGAGATCTCGACCGACATCTGCCACTCGGCGCAGGACGTGATCACGCAGCTGTCGCCGATCCGCGAGGCACTGATCAAGAACGCCGACAAGCTCAACATCGCCGTGGTCGGCGGCGGCACGCATGCGTTCCAGCAGTGGCACGAACGGCGCATCTACGACAAGCCGCGCTTTCGCGAGCTGTCGGAGCTGTACGGCTACCTGAGCAAGCAGTTCACCATCTTCGGGCAGCACGTGCACATCGGCTGCCCCGACGCCGACTCGGCGCTGCTCATGCTGCACCGCATGTCGCGCTACATCCCGCACTTCATCGCGCTGTCGGCCTCGTCGCCGTTCGTGCAGGGGCAGGACACGCAGTTCGACTCGGCACGCCTGAACTCGGTGTTCGCGTTCCCGCTCTCGGGCCGCGCACCCTTCACCACGAGCTGGAAGGAATTCGAGGCCTACTTCGAACGCATGACCCGCACCGGCGTCGTGCGCAGCATGAAAGACTTTTATTGGGACATCCGCCCCAAGCCCGAGTTCGGCACCATCGAGATCCGCGTGTTCGACACGCCGCTCACCATCGAGCGCGCCGCCGCACTCGCGGGCTACGTGCAGTCGCTGGCCGCGTGGTTCCTGCAGGAGCAGCCCTTCGAGCCGAGCGAGGACGACTACCTCGTCTACACCTACAACCGCTTCCAGGCCTGCCGCTTCGGCCTGGACGCGGTGTATGTCGACCCGGCCAGCGGCCAGCACATGCCGCTGCGCGACCACATCCTGATGACCATGACCCAGCTCGAATGGCACAGCGAGGCGCTCAACGCCACGCAGGCGCTGGGCGAGCTGCGCACCAGCGTCGAGGCCAACCGCAACGACGCGCGCTGGCTGCGCGAGAAGCAGGGCAAGGAACGGCTGCTGGCGGAAGTGGTGCGCCAGGCCTCGCTGCGCTTTCGCGGCGCGGCCTGACGTTGTTCAGGCGGCCACGGCCTCCTGGGAGAACTGCCGGCGGTACACCGTCGGCGACACCTTGAACGCCGTGGCGAAGTGCTTGCGCAGCAGCACCGCCGAGCCGAAGCCCGCATCGGCCGCCACGCGCTCCACCGAGCGGTCGGTCGTTTCGAGCAACCGCTGCGCCAGCGCCAGGCGCTGGTTCTGCAGCCACTGGCCGACGGTCGTGCCCGTCGATTCGCGAAAGCGCCGCGTGAAAGTGCGCCGGCTCATGAGCGCGCGCTTGGCCAGGTCATCGAGTTCGTGCGGCACCTGCAGATGCCGCCCCAGCCATTCAAGCAGCGGCGTGAGCCGGTCGCGTTCGGCCGCTGCCGGCACGGGCTGCTGGATGTACTGCGCCTGCCCGCCCTGCCGGTGCGGCGCAACGACCATGCGCCGCGCGGCGCGGTTGGCGGTGTCGGCGCCGTAGCGCACGCGCAGCAGGTGCAGGCAGCAGTCGATGCCCGCGGCCGTGCCCGCCGAGGTGAGCACGTCACCGTCGTCCACGTACAGCACTTCGGGCTGCAGCACGACCTGCGGATATTGCTTGGCAAACGCCGCGGCCAGGTGCCAGTGCGTGGTCGCGGGCCGGCCGTCGAGCAGGCCGGCCTCGGCCAGCACGAAGGCGCCCAGGCACAGCCCGACCACGGTGGCGCCGCGCCGGTGCGCCGCCTGCAGCGCACGGATGAGCGCGGGCGGTGCGGGCCGGCCGTCGTCGCGCCAGGACGGCACCACCACGATCTGCGCGCGGCGGATCGCCTCCAGGCCGTGCGGCACCACGAGCGTGAAGCCCGCGTTGGTGGCGAGCGGCCCGGGCTCGGGCGCGCAGACCTGCACGCGAAAGCGCGGCGCGCCGGTGTCGGTGCGGTCTTCGCCGAACACCATGCAGGGCACGGAGAGGTGGAAGGGGCTGATGCCGTCGAAGGCGACCACGGCAATGGTCTCGGCGATGGTTTCGGCTGCAGGTGGGCGCATGGCCCGATCTTATCGATGAATGGCTTTCGGGCCACTGTCGCAAAACCCGCGGTGCGCGAAGAATCGAGCCATTCCAGACACACAACCACCGAAGGAGATATCCATGAGCCAGTCCGCACCGCGCCGCGCCCTCGTCGTCATCGACGTGCAGAACGAATACTTCGAAGGCGGCGGCCTGCCCATCGAATACCCGCCGGTCGAAAGCTCGCTGCCGAAGATCGCGCAGGCCATGGACGCGGCCCGCGCGGCCGGCGTGCCGGTGGTGGTGGTGCAGCACCACGCGCCGAAGGGCGCGCCGGTCTTCCAGGCCGACAACTTCCACGGCCAGCTGCACCCCGAGATCGCCAAGCGCCCACGCGACCACCTGGTCACCAAGGCCTTCCCGAGCGTCTTCACCGGCACCGATTTCGCCGACTGGCTCGCGCGCCACGAGATCGACACGCTGAGCGTGACCGGCTACATGACGCAGAACTGCGACGCCTCCACCGTGTTCGAAGCCATGCACCGCGGGCTGAACGTGGAGTTCCTGTCGGACGCGACCGGCGCGCTGCCTTATGAAAACGCGGCCGGCCGCGTGAGCGCCGAAGAGATCCACCGCGTGTTCAGCGTCGTGTTCCACAGCAACTTCGCGGCCGTGGCGACGACCGACGTGTGGGTCGCTGCACTGAAGAGCGGTACAGCGATCGAAAAGGACAACGTGGTCATGTCCAACCGCCGCGCGCGCGGCGTCTGAACTTCACAAGAGTTCAAGCCAGACTCAACGGCTGCAGCACGGGCTTCCAGCGCTCCACCGCGATCTTCTTGAAGCCGCGGCCGTTGGGATGCAGCTCGTTGGCCCAGTCGGTCGGGCCCAGCGTGCCCCGGCTGTCCACCACGTGCAGGTGCTGCGGGTCGCCCGCGGCGATGTTCTGCAGCATGCCGTGGAAGCCGTCGATGAGGTGGTCGACGCAGGGCTTGAACAGCTCGGGCGCCACGCCCGCGTCGACCAGCGCCGGGCGCAGCCAGCCTTCGCGCCCGAACAGCGCCTTGCCCGTGGGCGGCGCGTAGTCGTAGCTGTGCATGACGATGTGGCAGTCGACGCTGGTGCGGGTGTAGATGAGGCCGATGAGCGCGCGGTACTGCTCGTCCATGTCGACAAGGAACTGGTCGAAGCCGCCCTTGCCGTTGCGAAAGCACTGCGCGGCCTGCGTCTCGCCCGTGCAATCGGACTTGAGCAGCGGGCGCAGGTCGTTGAAGCCCGCGAAGTCGTTGCCGCCGCCGCTGATGAACACCGCCGACAGCGTCGGCCCGTACAGGCGCAGCGACTCGCGCACGGCGTTGCGGTACTTGCCCTCCACATAGTCCTGGGCTTCCGCGCCGTTCATGCCCTTGGCCAGGATCACGTGGCCGCGCGCGCCGACCACGTCGCCCAGGAAGTTCAGCAGGCTGCCGCCCGGCAGCGGGTACCAGAACCACGAATCGCCGAAGGCGAGGATGGTCGCGGTGCCGTGCGGGCCCATCTGCATCTTGGTCTCGTCCCAGTAGACAGCCATGGCGAACTCCTCGTGTAGAGGGCGCCATGGTTCTCGCAACCGCCGCGCGGCGCCATCCCCCGTTCGCAGTAGAACCTGCTGCTCAGTCCCGCAGCGACTGCACCAGCAGCACCAGTTCCGCCTGCCGGTGGCAGTCGGTCTTGCGCATCACGTTGCGCAGGTGGCTGCGCGCCGTGTGTTCGGAGCAGTGCTGCGCGGCGGCGAAGTCCTTCACGGTCTTGCCGCTCGCCAGGAGCAGCGCGAGCCGCGCCTCGGTCGGGCTCAGGCCGAGCAGGCTTTCCAGCTGCCGCGGCTCCACGGGCGCCGCCTCGGCCGGATGGGCGAAGACCACGAGCGCGCGGTGGCGCTGGCGCAGCACGGCCAGCGGGTGCGAGGGCTTGAGCGGCAGCACCGTGATGCGGACCACGCTGCCGGCCACGGGCAGGTGCAGCACGCCGGCCCGCGCGCCACCGGCCGGGGCGCAGGCCTCGCGCACCCGCTGCTCGAAGGCCGACTGCAGCGCGGACGACGCGAGCCGCAAGCGCCCCTGCGCGCTGTCGAACAGGCCGCCGCGGCCCGCGCACGCCGCCGCGCGGGTGTTCAGGTGGTCGATGCGGCAGGCCTCGTCGACCACGGCGATGCCCTGCGGCAGCGCGTCGAGCGCCGACAGCCCGGTGGCCGCGTGCTCGCCCAGCTGCATCATGCGGGCGCGCAGTTCGCTGGCGCGCACCAGGTGCGGCGACAGGCGCCGGCAGAAGGCCTCGCTCTCGGGACCGTAGGGCGCCTCGGCCCGGGGGCGGATGAAGCCGAGCACTTCGCGCGTGTCGTCGTCGGCGCGCAGCCCCATGGCCAGCGTGTGGCGCAGGCCGAGCGGTGCCAGCCAGTCGACATAGATCGGACTGCGCGACAGCGTGCGCGCGCCGAAGTAGGCGTGGTCGGTCACCGGCGTGCCCAGCGGGGCGTTGACCGGCATCTGCATGCGGATGTCGTCGCGCGCCAGGTGCTGCTCGTACTCGCGCACCTTGTCGGGCGGGCTCTCCAGGTTGGCGAGCCCCGCGCCCACCACCGAGCAGTCGGTGCGGCGCACCGTGAGCGTGTGAAAGCACGCGGCGCCGAGCACCTCGCGCATGGCATCGAGCGCGTCGTACCAGTCGCCGGGACAGGTGATCCCGTCGTACAGCAAGGCAACGATCCGGTCGGTGTCGGCCTCGGCGGACACGCCTCCCTGCACGATGGCTGTCATGGCGGCCTCCTCCTGTTTGGACTTTCGGTGTATCCGCTTGCATGACGGTATTACAAAATGCTTCCAGTGTCAGCCCCCTTTCCCGTGGGCGCCGCGGCGGGCGGCCCCGCGCCAGGTCGTTATGCTCTCGCACCCATGGGTGAATTCGACCTGATCACACGCTATTTCAAACGTCCCGCCACGCGCTCGCCGCTGGGCGTGGGCGACGACTGCGCCTTGCTCGCGCCGGCCGCGGGCATGCAGCTCGCCGTGTCCTCCGACATGCTGGTGGAGGGGCGGCACTTTCTCTCCACCGTGGAGCCGGCCCGGCTGGGCCACAAGGCGCTGGCCGTGAACCTCAGCGACCTGGCCGCCTGCGGCGCGAAGCCGCTGGCCTTCACGCTGGCGCTGGCATTGCCCGGCGTGGACGAGCCCTGGCTCGAAGGTTTTTCGCGCGGCCTGTTCGCGCTGGCCGACGCCCACGGCTGCGAGCTGGTGGGCGGCGACACCACGCGCGGCCCGCTCAACATCTGCATCACCGTGTTCGGCGAAGTGCCGGCCGGCGCCGCGCTGCTGCGCTCGGGCGCGCGCGCGGGCGACGACCTCTGGGTGAGCGGCTCGCTCGGCGATGCACGGCTGGCGCTCGAGGTGTTCCGCGGCACACTGAGCCTGCCCGCCGAGGCCTTCGCGCAAGCCCGCGCACGCATGGAACAGCCCACGCCGCGCGTGGCGCTGGGCCAGGCGCTGCGCGGCATCGCCACGTCGGCGGTGGACGTGAGCGACGGCCTGATCGGCGACCTGGGCCACATCCTCGCGGCCAGCGGCGTGGGCGCCACGCTCGATGCCGATGCCACCACCGCGCTGATCGCGGTCGACACGGCCGGCCTGCCCCCCGAGGCGCTGCGCACCTGCGCGCTCTCGGGCGGCGACGACTACGAGCTGGTGTTCACCGCGCCGGCCTCGGCCCGCGATGCAGTCCTGCAGGCCGGCGTGAACAGCGCCACGCGCGTGACGCGCATCGGCCGCATCGAAGCGGACGCGGGGCTGCGCATCGTCGATGCGAGCGGCGCGCCGGTGTCACAGCGCTTCGGCTCCTTCGACCACTTCGTCTGATCAAGAGCCGCGCATCACCGCGCGCATCTTGTCCTGCGCGGTGTTGATCGCCGCCGACTGCTTGCCCATTTGCTGCGCCATCTTGTTGAGTTCGTCCCCCACGGCCGGGTCGGTCACGGTGAGCGTGCCGCCGGAAACCCGAAGCTTCGACTTGTTCTTCTCCATGAAATCGGCGATGGCCAACGCACTGTCGATCACGGCGTCGACCGGAGGGAACACCTCCTTGAACGTGGTGGCGGGCGTGGTCACGGTCTTCTCGTAGGCCTTGGCATAGACCTGCTTCAGGTCGTCGGGCTGCTTGAGTTGCGCGCGTGCCGCATCGGCCTTGGCCAACTGCTGATCGAGCGCGGTGCGAAGGCCGCCCAGGCCCTCCTTGGCGGCCTTGAGATCGTCACGGCGCGCCGGCAGGTCGACGAACGAGCGCAGCGCGCCCTTGTTCATGACCTGCGTCATCGGCTGGCTCACCGACTTGTTCATTCCTTCGTTGAAATCGGTGATCACCGCGTAGTGCTGCGCGTAGTCGCCGAACGAGGCTTTTTCTTCGGCGGTGGGCGTGGGCACGCGCAAGCCGGGCTTGTCGAGCACGCGGGTCTGCAGGTAGGCGATGAAGGCGCTGCGCTGCTCGGCCTCCTTGTTGCCGCAGGCCACGAGCAGCATCGACAGCATCAGGCCGAATGCCAGGACCAGCCATGCGGAAGAGAAACGGGACCGTGTGGTTGTTGTCATGGGGCACCTGCTTTCGCGCAAAGAAAAAAGACCGGCCAGCATACGACCGGCCCGCCGCCACGGCTACTGCAGGCTCTGCTTCAACGCCTCGATGAACGCCCGCGCCGCCGCCGACAGCGAGTGGCCGCGCTTGGTGACGATCGAGATGTCGCGCACCACGCGCGGGGCGCTGAGCACCTTCACCACGAGCACCGGGTTCTTCTCGGCGCGCGCGAAGGCCGACGGCATGATCGACGCGCCCATGCCGGCCGCCGTCATCCACAGCGCGGTGGACAGGAAGGACACCTCGTTCACCACGTCGAGCGTCACGCCCGCCTCCGCCGCCGTGCCGTCGATCAGCGGGCGCACGCCGTAGCCGGGGCGCACGGTGATAACCGGGTGGCGCCCCAGGTCCGACCAGCGCACCACGCGCGCCTTGGCCAGCGGGTGGTCGGTGCGGCACACCACGGCGAGGTGGTCGCGCATGAGGCGCTGCACCTCGACCTCGGGGCCGGGCCGCTCGGGCGTGCCGATGCCGAAGTCGACGTGCTCGCCGAGGATGCGCGACAAAAACTGGTCGGGCGCGCAGTCGTTCACCAGCACGCGAACTTTCGGGTGCTGCTCGCCGAAGGCGCGCAGCGCATCGGGCAATAAAAACCCGGCCAGCGTGGGCGTGATCGCCAGCGTCACGCGACCGCGCTCCAGCGTGGCGAGTTCGCGGAAATCGGCCGAGAGCGAATCGACGTCGCGCAGCACGCGCTCGACGGTGGAGATCATCTGTTCGGCTGCGGCCGTGGGCTTGAGCGCGCGCGTGGTGCGGTCGAACAGGCGCGTGCCCAGGCCCTCTTCGAGCTGGCGGATCAGCATGCTCACGGCCGACTGCGTGACGAACAGCCGCGTGGCCGCGGCGCCGAGCTTGCGCAGCTGGTAGACCGCAAGGAACGCACGCAGCTGGCGGATCGTAGGACTGAAGTTCGTATTCATCAGAAAATTTGAAAAATCATTCGGAATTTCTTGATTTACGAATGAATGCTGCCATCGTTCAATCTCCGATCAAAGCACCGAATTCAAGGAGAGGCCCGAATGACAGCACCCATCGCCTGCGGCATGCACGCATTTCGTGGGCGACGCAGGCAACTGCTGTGGGCCGTGGCCGGCGCGCTGGTGGCCGGCACCGCGCTGGCGCAGGCCCCGGCGGGCGATTTCCCTACCAAGCCGATCCGCATGGTCGTGACCTTCCCGCCCGGCGGCAGCGCCGACGGCGTGGTGCGCATGCTGGTGCCGCGCCTGAACGAGAAGCTGGGCCAGCAGGTGGTGGTCGACAACCGCCCCGGCGCGGGCGGCAACGTGGGGCTGACGCTGGTGGCCAAGGCGCCGGGCGACGGCTACACGCTGGGCGTGGGCGCGGCGGGCGCGCTGGCGGCCAACGTGAGCCTGTACCCGCAGATGCCCTTCGATCCGCAGAAAGACCTCAAGCCCGTGGGCATGCTGGCGGCCATTCCCTTCGTGCTGGTGGGCCACCCGTCGGTGGCCGCGAAGACGCAGCGCGAACTCATCGCGCTGGCCAAGGCGAAGCCGGGCACGCTGTCGATCGGCCACGGCGGCAACGGCACGGCCATGCACCTGTCGGCGGCGCTGTTCAACCAGATGGCGGGCACGCGGCTGGTCGAGGTGCCCTACCGCGGCTCGGGCCCGGCGGCGCTCGATGTGCTGGGCGGGCAGATTCCGCTGGCGGTGGTCGACCTGCCGTCGTCGCTGCAGCAGATCCGCGCCGGCAAGCTGATCGCCTTCGCTGTGACCAGCCCGCAGCGCCTGCCGATGCTGCCCGAGGTGCCGACGGTGGCCGAGGCCGGCCTGCCGGGCTACGACTCGACCGGCTGGTTCGGCGTGGTCGCGCCGGCCGGCACGCCCACGCCGGTGGTGGCGCGGCTCAATGCCGAGCTCAACGCGGCGCTCGGCGACGAGCAGGTGAAGACCGCGATGCGCGCGCTCGGCGTGGAGCCGGCGCCGGGCTCGGTCGAATCCTTCGACAGCTACATCCGCGCCGAGACGAAGAAGTGGGCCCAGGTGATCCAGGACGCCCACATCAAGCTCGATTGAACGACAAGCCGATAGAGACATGACGAAGACCGCCGACACCTCGATGCAAGCCGACGTGCTGATCGTCGGCGCCGGCCCCGTGGGCCTCACGCTGGCGATGGACCTGGCCTCGCGCGGCGTCTCGGTGATCCTGTGCGAGACGCGCCGCTTCGCCGAGCCGCCGAACGTGAAGTGCAACCACGTGGCCTCGCGCACCATGGAGCAGTTCCGCCGCCTGGGCGTGGCGCAGCAGCTGCGCGATGCCGGGCTGCCGGCCGACCACCCGAACGACGTGGTGTTTCGCACCACGGTGACGGGCACCGAGCTCACGCGCATTCCCATTCCGTGCCGGCGCGACCGCTACACCGAGACCGAGGGCCCCGACGCGTGGTGGCCCACGCCGGAGCCGCCGCACCGCATCAACCAGATCTACCTCGAGCCGATTCTGCTGAAGCACACGGCCGCGCTGCCGGGCGTGACGCTGCTCAACCGCACGCGCTTCGAGCGCTTCACGCAGGATGCCGAGGGCGTGAGCGCCATCGCCACCGACATGGACAGCGGCGCCACGCGCAGCATCCGCTGCCGCTACATGGTCGGCTGCGACGGCGGCAGCTCGCCGGTGCGCAAGCAGATCGGCGCCAAGCTCGAAGGCACGGCCGTCATCCAGCGCGTGCAGTCGACCTACATCCGTGCGCCGCAGCTGCGCGACATGATTCCGGGCAAGCCCGCGTGGTCGTACTACGCGATGAACCCACGCCGCTGCGGCACGATGTTCGCCATCGACGGCCACGAGACCTGGCTGGTGCACAACCACCTGAACGCCGAAGAGCCCGAGTTCGACTCGGTCGACCGCGACACCTCGATCCGCGAGATTTTGGGCGTGGGGCCCGACTTCCACTACGACATCATCAGCAAGGAAGACTGGATCGGCCGGCGCCTCGTGGCCACGCGCTTTCGCGACGGCCGCGTGTTCCTCGCGGGCGACGCCGCGCACCTGTGGGTGCCCTACGCGGGCTACGGCATGAACGCCGGCATCGCCGACGCGCTCAACCTCTCGTGGCTGCTGGGCGCCTGCGTGCAGGGCTGGGGCGACGAGGCCATCCTCGACGCCTACGAGGCCGAGCGGCTGCCGATCACCGAGCAGGTGTCGCAGTTCGCGATGGACCATGCGCAGAAGATGATCCGCGCGCGCCGCGCCGTGCCGCCCGACATCGAGGCGCCCGGCCCGGCGGGCGACGCGCAGCGCGCCGAGATCGGCCGCGAGGCCTACGCGCTCAACGTGCAGCAGTTCTGCTGCGGCGGGCTCAACTTCGGCTACTTCTACACCGGCTCGCCGATCATCGTGCCCGACGGCGAGCACCGCGCGCCGCCGTACTCGATGGGCGAGTTCACGCCCTCCACCGTGCCCGGCTGCCGCGCACCGCATTTCTGGCTGGCCGACGGGCGCTCGCTGTACGACGCCTTCGGCCCGGGCTACACGCTGCTGCGCTTCGACCGCAGCGTGGACGTGCGTCCGCTGGAGCGCGCGGCCGCCGCCTACCGCATGCCGCTCACGGTGCTCGACATCGAGACCGCGAGCCTGCCCAAGGCCTATGCGCACCGCCTCGTGATGTGCCGCGCCGACCAGCACATCGCGTGGCGCGGTGCGCACCTGCCGGCCGATGTGTACGACCTCGTCGCCACCTTGCGCGGCGAAACGCGCCGCGAACGTGGACGTCGGCGCGCGCTGGCCTGGGAAGGCGTACTGGCCTAGCGCCGCGCCACCGCGCGCCACGCCAGCCAGGCGGCGATGGCAGGCGCCAGCGCGAAGACCGTGAACAGCCAGATCGCGGCCGATCGCGCACCGTCCACGCCGCCGGGCACCGTGAGCCCCGCCGCATTCGCCACCAGCCCGGCCACGGCCGCGCCGACGGCCATGCCGTACAGCTGCACGGTCGTGATCGAGGCGGAGGCCAGCCCCTCTTCGCCGCGCGGCGCCAGCGCCATCACGCGCGTCAGCAGGTGCGGCCAGCCGATGCCCACGCCGAAGCCGACCGCGGCCAGCGCCACGGCCACGAGCGAGGTCTCGACATTGGCGTCCAGCGCCCCCGGCGTCGGCAGCAGCCACGCGAGCGCCAGCAGGCCTGCGGTGCAGACCACCGGCCCGGCGCGCAGCATGCGGTCGGCGCCTGCGCCAGTGCGGCCCGACGAGGTCAGCGAGCCGATGCTCCAGCCGCCCGCCATCGCCGCCGTGAGGTAGCCCGCCATGAGCGGCGTGTGGCCGTGCAGCAGCTGCAAGAAGTAGGGCACGAAGATTTCGGTGGTGGTGCCGATCAGCAGCAGCGCGACGCTCGCGTAGATCGCACCCAGCGGCGTGCCAAGCGCATAGGCGCCGGTCGGCAGCAGGCGCACGGCGCCGGCGCGGCGGTCGATGCGGGTGGCGGCGAAGCCGATGGCCAGGCCCAGCGCCACGCCCACGGCCTGCCCCGCGAGGCCGGGCCAGAAGCCGCTGGCGGCGATCACCAGCACCGACAGCGCCAGCAGCGCGATCTGCGGCGCCGGCACGCGCGGCATCTGCGCCGGCCGGTCATGCCGGATGCCGGCCGCGGGCCGCAGCTGCACCGCCACCAGCAGGGCCTGCGCCGCCGCCACCGGCAGCAGTGCCCAGAAGGCCCAGCGCCAGTGGCCGGCCTGCGCGAACAGCCCACCCACGGCCGGCCCGCACAGCGTGGCCACGCCCCACATGCCCGACACCAGCGCCACCGCGCGCGGCCACAGCCGCGGTTCGAACACGCGCTGGATCAGCCCGTAGCTCAGCGCGGCGAGCAGGCCACCGCCCAGGCCCTGCACCGTGCGCCCTGTGAGCAGCCAGGGCATGGCCGGTGCCAGCGCGCAGCCCACCGAACCCGCGGTGAACACGGCCAGCGCCGTGAGGCAGGCGCCGCGCGGCCCGCGCGCGGCCAAGAGCCGCACCGAGAGCGTGGCACCGAGGATCGAGCCGACCACGAACAGGGTCGTGCTCCAGGCGTACCAGTCGAGCCCGCCGATCTCGCGCACCACCGAGGGCAGCACGGTCGTCACGATGTGGACGTTGACCGCGTGCAGCGCGACGCCGCCGGTCAGCGCCAGCGCGCGCCAGCCGTTGCGCCCGCTGAACAGCTCGCGCCACGCGGCGGTGGGCGGCGGCGCGCCAACGGCGGCGGCATCGAGGGAAGAGGAGGAGGACGACATGAGAACGAAGGGGAACACCAAAGGAGCCTGGATACTAGGCGGCGCCCCTCAATTAAACAAGCTATTGCTTTGATAAATAGAAACTTCGGCGCGCAGCCGTCGCACAGGATGCGCGACACTTCGAAACCGATGCACGCCGTTTCTTCTTCCCCTTCTTCCTCGATGGATTCCTCTTCCGCCACCACCGGCGCCCTGCCCCGT
>NZ_JBWKYW010000058.1:0-43083 GCF_059423965.1 Variovorax sp. GW458-11-26-14-LB1 | reverse complement strand
GGAGGGGTGGGTACCCTTCACGGACAATTGTTGCAGCGCGGCGCACTCCAACGCCGCAGGAGTTTTCAGTGTGATCAATCGTCTGGCTGCGCCCTTGCTTGCTTTGCCGCGCCCCATGAAGCGCATGCTGGCTCTAGGGGTGGATGCAATGCTCTGCGTCCTGTGTGTCTGGTTGGCATTCAGCTTTCGTTTCGAGCAGTGGATGACGCCGCGGGGCGTTCAGTGGTCGGCTGTCGCGGTCGCTGTCGCCCTTGCGCTTCCCCTCTTTGTGGTGTTCGGGCTCTACCGAGCCATCTTTCGCTATGCAGGCACGGCTGCAGTCATGGCCATCGTGCGCGCGTGCGTGTTGTTTGGCCTCGGCTATGCGTTGATCTTTTCGGTGGTCGGTGTGCGAGGGGTACCGCGCACGGTCGGATTGCTGGTGCCGTTGCTCTTGTTCCTGGCCATCGCCGGCTCGCGCATGTTTGCGCGCTACTGGCTGGGCGGCCTCTACATGAGTGCGCTGCAGCGCAAGCAGCTGCCCCAGGTGGTGATCTACGGTGCGGGTAGCGCGGGTTTGCAACTGGCTGCGGCATTGGCCCAAAGTCGCGATATGGTCGTCCGCGCTTTCGTTGACGATGACTCGCACCTCCAAGGCAACACGATCAACGGTCTGCGCATTCAGTCCTCGGATTGGCTCAGCAACAACGCCGCCAGTTTGGGGATCACGGACGTGCTCTTGGCGATGCCCTCGGCCAGCCGCGGGCGTCGTGTTGAAATTCTGAACCAGTTGTTGCCATTGCATCTGCATGTACGGATGCTCCCGGGGTTGCTTGATCTGGCCAACGGCAAGGTGCAGGTCAATGATCTGGTTGAAGTCGACATCGAAGACTTGCTGGGGCGGGATCCGGTCGAGCCGGTGGCCGACTTGTTGCACAAGCACATCCGCGGCCAGGTGGTATTGGTTACCGGGGCCGGTGGCTCCATTGGCAGTGAGCTGTGTCGGCAGATCATTCAACTGGCGCCTTCAACGCTGCTGCTTGTGGAGCTGAGCGAGTACGCGCTCTATGGCGTCCACCAAGAACTGGAACAGTTGGCGCCGAACGTACGTGTCATCCCACTGCTCGCTTCGGTCTGTGATGCGGCGCGGCTGCGCGAAGTGATGCGCGCTTGGCGCCCTGACACGGTCTATCACGCGGCGGCATACAAGCATGTGCCTCTGGTCGAGCATAACCCGGCAGAGGGTGTGCGAAACAACGCGATGGGCACGCTCACGACGGCGCGGATTGCCATGGAGTGCAAGGTCCCCAACTTTGTCCTCATCAGTACCGACAAAGCGGTGCGGCCGACGAACATCATGGGGGCCAGCAAGCGCGTCGCCGAAATGGCGTTGCAGGGGCTGGCACAGCAGAGTTCGGACACCTGCTTCTCGATGGTCCGTTTCGGCAACGTGCTCGGCTCCAGTGGCTCAGTGGTTCCGTTGTTTCGCAAGCAGATCGAGGCAGGTGGCCCGATCACGCTGACGCATGCGGACATCACGCGCTATTTCATGACCATTCCCGAGGCCGCCCAGCTGGTGATTCAGGCGGGTGCGATGGCGCAGGGTGGCGATGTCTTTGTGCTCGATATGGGCGAGCCGGTACGGATCATTGATCTCGCTCGTCGGCTGGTGGAGCTTTCGGGGCGCACGGTCCGTGACGAACATTCGCCGGATGGCGATATTGAGCTACAGGTGACTGGGCTGCGGCCCGGCGAGAAGCTCTATGAAGAGCTCCTGATTGGTGACAGCGCGATGCCTACGACGCATCCTCGTGTGATGAAGGCACACGATCCCTGTCTGCCTTGGAACGAACTCTGGCGCCAGTTCGAGACGCTGAATGCGGCACTCGAAAGCAGCGATGTGCCGATGCTGAAGCAGACGCTGACGCAGATGCTACCCGGCTATCGGCCTCATGCGGAGGTGGTGGATTGGGTGCATATGGAGCGTCACCGTGTGCGTGACCGTGCTCTGCCCATCGCAGCGGCAGTCGGCGCTGCGCAGGTGGGCGAGGCCAACCAGCCATCCGCGCCGAATCAGATTGTCGTGGCAATCTGATTCGATAGAACTGCTTCGTTCTTTTCTCGCCCTGGTTCGCTGGGGCGATGCTGTAACCAAGAGCCCCGGAGCGGGGCTCTTTTGTTTCCAGCCGGCGGGTGCCTATTGCGCCCGCTTGAAGTCGAGGATGTTGTCCCCTGCCTTCGGTGCCTTGTCGTCGGGTGGCGAGAAGCTGAAAGCCTTCGGATCCCGTATCGACGTCATCTCGAACAGCGGGTTGATCCGCCCGAGCTTGGCGCCGCCATCCCGTACCAGCGGCGCCCAGGCAAAGTTCGCAGTGAACTTGCTCGAGCGCGGCAGCAATGCATCGAAGGGAATGGAAACGTAGATGCCCTTGTCGAAGCTGCCTTCGCCGAACTGTGCGGCGGACACGTTGGTCTTGGTGGCCCACGCGCCGATCGTCACGCCGTTGTCGAAGCGGCGGCTGATGTCGAGGGTGACGCCACGATCGCCCGCCAAGTACTGGCCCGCGCTGATTCTGGCCTGCACCCCGTTCCAGCCGGTGTCCCAATAGAGCGTAGCGTGGCCGGTGTTGACCTTGTAGTCGCGCAGGCCGAGATCCTGCGCGAAGTCGCGCTGGCGTACGTGGTTGACGTCGATGCCGAACGCGAACCTGCTGCGCCACGGGCGGTAGAGCCATTCGGCGCCCACGCCGGCGAACATCGATTCGAGCGCACCGCCGTAGACGCTGTAGTACTGGTCTTCGTTCAGTCGGCCCACGTGGGTCAGCTGAAACACCGGCATCGTCAACCGCTTGGTCGTTGCGTACTCGCGTTGGTAGGTTCGCACGCGGGGAAGGTTGCTGGGCGCCGTGTAGGTGAACTTGTCGAAGTTGTCGAGCAAGCGCCAGTTCAGCGCGGCGTTCACCCAGGTGCTGGGTGTGAAGCGGTACTCCGCAGTGGCCGAGACGCCGAGTTGGTAGAGCAGGAAGGCATCGGGGCCGCCGAGGATCTGCGAGAAGCTCGGGGTCAGGCCGAACGTGAGTCTTTCCGTGCGCCGTTCCCACGGCGCCATGGCCGGCGTCTCGCCGGGCGATGCGATGGCGGCGGTTGTTGCCTCGGTGGGTGTGCGCTGTGGCGAGGCCGGCACGTAGAGCCCGTCTTCGGTTCGGCCGCGCGGCGGGGCATAGTCGCGCTGGTCCGTGGCGCGCAGTTCTGCGGGCGTCTGTGCCTGGTAGTGCGCCGTCACCCACTCGCTGCGATCGACGACCTGCGTGTGCAGTGCCAGTCCGCGCTCGTTGTAATGAAGGATGAAGTGCTTGATCGACGCAGGTGCATCCCGATGCATGACGGCAATGACCTGCTGCACACGAGCCTCGCGGTACACCGTGTGGCTCTCGGTGATCCAGACGTGCGCGCTGTCGCCTTGCGGCGCGATGCGCTGCACGGTCCATTCGGTGCGTGCCTGGATCTCTGCTGCGGTGGTGGCCCATCCTGGCGGATTGGCCGGCGCTTCCGGTGTGAAGCGAGGCGGCGGCGGGTCTGCGGGCTTGCTGGCTCGCATGCTCGCCATGTTGGTGGACAGGGTCAGGCCCACCATCACTTTGTTGCCGCGCTCCAGGCCGGCGGTGAACGCGACCCCGGGTGAGTAGCGATATTCCAGGCCGATGTTGAAAGGTGAGCGCTGAACCTGGTTGTTCTGCTGAGGCTCGTTCTTGTAGTTGTTGCCTTCGTATTCGAGCTTGACCGTCAGGGGATCCCAGGGGGTGCGCCATTCGACGCCGCCGAACAAGGAGGCTGGACCTCGGAAGAAGGCCTTGAAGTTCGCCTCGCCGCCCGTTGCGGAACTCACCGTGCGCGTTCTGAAACGATTGCTCAGGGCCAGCAAGGGGTTGCGGATGTTTCCGCTGTTGCCCAGATACCCCCAGCCGATGCCGAGGCTGAAGTCGAGATCGCCGTAGCGTTTGTTGGCGACCAGGTATTCGGCCGAAAAGAGGCCGGTACCGCCAAGGTCGCGAAAGCCCAGCGCAACCTGAGGCACATACGCGGATTCGCGCAGCAGCCGCAGCTTCACGTCGATGCTCTTGTCCTTGTTGCTTTGACCCGTGGTGCTGGCGGCGTATGCGCGGTTGCTGATGGAGGTGTAGCGAAAGCCGGCCTCCATCCAGTCCAGCGGCTGGAACATCACGTTCAGTCGCGTATAGGGCGACACGTGGCTGATCGACGTACGGAAATCACCGGCCTCGCCCATGCGTGCTGTCGGCGTCTGAAGCAGGCCGGTTTCGCCCCAGTCGTTGCTGCTTGTGCGAGGCGCCTTGTATTGCGGGGCCGAGGCGTCGGGGCGCACCGAGATGACGCTTTCCGGCGGAACTGACGGCGGAATGGCCGTATTGAGTGTTGCGGCCGGCTTGGCAGCCGCAAGCGCGGCAGTGGTGGTGCCCAGCGCTGCTGTCTGAGGCGAAGGGCCCTGTGTCGCCAGGAACTTGATGATGCCTTCCGATGCGTCGACCAGTTCGGCCATGCCGCGCGGCGCTGCCCAGATCCATGCACCGGGTGCCGGCTCATCGGAGGGGTGGCCGTTCCAGGGGGCGATGCCCACGCGGGACGTTCGGCCGTCGGGCTGCGCCACCCATGCCCAATCGTGAGTCGTGTTGGGGGCGCAGGCGATGACGTAGTCCCAAGCGGTCCGGCCGGCCTCGTGCGCCACGTGGCACAACTCGCCATTGGGGCGGACAACCGCGATGGTTTTCAATTGCGGGGAGGGCGCAATGAGCTGCTGGCCGGCCGACAGCACGGGGTCTTGATCCGGGTGCGCCTGCAGCCAGCGGGGGTCCACGATGCCCAGCGCCACGCGGCCGGTGATCGGCAGGTTCTGCAGCCATGTGATGAGTTTCAGCCGATCGAGTTGCTCGGGGCGCGGTGCGCGCCTGCTGGCCGCCTCGAGGCGCACGAGCAGGGTGTTCTTCAGGAACTGCTGGGCCAGTCGTTCCTGCGGTACGCGCCATGCGAGCCCGGGCGCGGCCGAGCCCTCGGGTTGGCGCAGCAGCCAAGTGCTCAGTCGTTCGCCGGGTCGCACTTCGGCATCGCTTGCAGGTTCAACGGTCGCCGCGTTCTGCGACGGCTCCGCTGCGGCGCCAAGACTTGCCATCAACGCGCAGGCAAGGGCCGTTCGACGGGGCCAATGCGGGGGGCTGATGGCTCGCAGGAAGAGGGGGCTCATGTACCAGCGCGCGCCGCGGTGCCGGCTGCTGGTGCGGGGGGTGTCCACTGTTCGAAGCTCATGCAGAGGTCGCGGGAAATACATTGCTCCGAATACACGACCTGAGGGGCGCCAGAAGCAAATGAAACGCCGAAGCGGGCGGGAGGAACGGAGGCCGTCGCAGGGCGGGACACGCTGCGTTCTTCATACCAGCGCAGGCCGCTTGCGGGCATGCCGGCGAGAGCGCTGTCGGTGGGCGGCGCGATCGACGCGCGCGCGATATCGTCGCGAATGCCGAAGCGATAGCCGGGCATCAGGTCGCGTTCGCGCGCGTAGGTCTGCGTGGTGTTGGCAGTGTGAGCTTGCCAGGCGGGTGGGTTGGCAAGTCGAACGTCGCGCCAGTCGATGGACAGCCCGGTCGTGCCGACCAGTTGACCATTCAGAAGTCGGACGACTTCGCCCGTGCCGCTGTACCAAACCTCGACGGGCCCTTCGGCGCGCTGATCGATATAGCCGAGCACCATGTACAGGACGCGCCCATCGACGGTGGCCCGCAGGTACCGATAGCTGGGATTGAAATTGGGCTGGGTTGCTGCAGACTCGCCGCGATACAGCAGTCGAGCTGAATCCAGCATGGCTGAAGTTCCGGAGGAGCAACCGCCAACGCCCAAGAAAAACGTTGCCAAAAGGCAACGTTCTAAGAGTCGCGTGGCGGAAGCAACGCGCGGACTTTTCAGCGAATGCCCTCCTTTCAGGAGGGCAACCAGCATTAACGCGTGCCGGTGGTGCCCGTGCCGGTGGTGCCCGTGCCAGGGACGAAGAAGCCGCCGCCGCCGTTGCCGTTGTTGCTGCTGCCGAGGGTCAGCATCAGTGCGCCGGTGCCTGCAACAGCGCCCCATTGAACGGGGGTCAGGCCGCCAAGGCCAGCAGCGGTTGCACTCGGAGCGCCAGCGGGGCCCGGCGTAAATGCGCGATTGTTGCTTGCGGGCGCAGGGGTAACCTGCGTTTGGGCAAAAGCCGACGAGATTGCCAGGGTGGCAAGGGCGACGGTAGCAACCAGTTTGTTCGTCTTCACAGTGATCCTCTCAAAGGGTTTTTATGCTCTTGACTTGAGGTTAGCAGCATCAGAAGTGTGCCGCAACTAATTTGGCCTGGAGGATGAGGCGTTTGCCACGGCCTCCTTGTAACCGCGTATTGCCTCGATTGTTGTGGATGAGTGTGACGGGTGCATGTGTATCTCAATGCTACGTAACGTTCCGCCCAGGATGACCGTAACGACGGCGACTGGCGCGCAGCTCCATCGGCGGGGTCCCGGGCGTTACCGTCGCATTTCTTCAATGAAATCAACGCACTCATCGAGCCATCGTTGCAATGGGCCGCATGGCCGACTCCCAGGCATTGTTCCTGCAGTACCCCGAAACGAAAGTTGACATTCAAGGTAGGCCGCGGGGCACAACAAGGGGATATGCGTGGTTCGATTGTCTGAAGGTGGGGTGGCGAAGGGTGTGCGAGTGTGCGGGCGCGCGGCCGATGGCGTGATCGGAGGCGTCTGCTCATGATGAATCACCTGTCCGCCAGCAGCGCACAGTCGGCGCCGGCACTCGCTGGCCGGTACGCCGCCTTGGGTTGCGCCTTCTTCGGTGCGCTGATCGTCGAGGGCGACCTGGCCCTGGCCGATCGCATGCGACGCCTTCTTTGCGATCTGGCCCCGGGCCGCCGCGTCGTGATCGCCTCCACGCACGCGGAAGCGATCCGTCTGCTGGCCGCGTTGCCCTACGACCTGGTGCTGGTCGACATGCACTTGACTGATGACGGCGGCGTCGTGCTCCTGTCGCACCTGCGGCGTGCCTACCCGCAGATCGACGCCATCGCCATGTCGAAGGATGACGACCGCCTGCTGGTCGAGGCCGCGATCTCGTCAGGAGCCTCCGGCTATCTGCTGACGAGCACCGACGATGCTGAACTCTCTTTCTTGCTGCGTTCGATCGAGCGCGGTGGTTCGCCGATGGACGCACGCGTCGCGCGTCGCGTCCTCGGCCTGATTGCGGCGTCCGCGAAACCGGAGGGTGTTGAGTCCGCGCTGCGCGACGGCGACACGGTTTCGCCCCCGATGCCTGCTCCCGGGCTGCTGTCACCTCGGGAGCTCAATGTGCTGCGCCTGATCGCGCAAGGCTGGAGCAATCGGCAGATTGCCGAAGCGATCTGCCTCTCGATCAACACGGTCGAGTTCCACGCCAAGCGGATCTACCGCAAGCTGGCCGTCAAGTCGCGCACCCAAGCCGTTCGGCAGGCGACCCAGTACGGGCTGCTGAGCTGAGCGCCGAGGGCCGTCGCGTGCTGTCGCGCACGTGCTGCGGCGCCGTGCGCACGCGCGGCAATCATTGAAAAACCCTTTTGCGCCCCGCTACAATCTCGGGTTGACCTTGCTGTGGCAAAGGTCAGCCCCTGCTCCAGCGAAGAAGACTTAGAGGATCCCCATGAGTGACATGACCTCCGGCTCGCCCCGGATCGACACAAGCAAGCGGACGTGGTTGATCGCATCCAGCTGTGCCGGCGTAGCGGGCGGCGTGGCCACCGCAATCCCTTTTGTGAGCACATTCCAGCCGTCTGAAAAGGCCAAGGCCGCGGGCGCCGCGGTCGAAGTGGACATCTCGGCCCTGAAGGTCGGCGAAAAGATCACCGTCGAATGGCGCGGCAAGCCGGTCTGGATCCTCAAGCGCAGCCCCGACCAGGTCGCCGAACTCGCCAAGCTCGATGGCCAGCTCGCCGATCCGCTCTCCAAGCGTCACCCCGACGAATTCACGCCCAAGTACGCGCAGAACGGCCACCGTTCGATCAAGCCCGATGTGCTGGTCGTGGTCGGCATCTGCACCCACCTCGGCTGCTCGCCGGTCGACCGCCTGCAGGCCGGCCCGCAACCCTCGCTGCCGAACGACTGGGAAGGCGGCTTCCTCTGCCCTTGCCACGGTTCCACGTTCGACCTCGCCGGCCGCGTCTTCAAGAACAAGCCCGCTCCTGACAACCTCCCTGTGCCTCCGCACATGTACCTGTCCGACACGCGCCTGCTCATCGGCGACGACAGCAAGAAGGCCTGAGGGAGACCACGAACATGGCTGAATTTCACGAAGTTTCCCCCAACGCTCCCGCCGGCGAGAAGCTGCTCAACTGGGTCGACAACCGCTTCCCGCTGACCAAGCTCTGGAACGACCAGTGGGGCAAGTACTACGCACCGAAGAATTTCAACTTCTGGTACATCTTCGGCTCGCTCGCGATGCTGGTCCTCGTGATCCAGATCGTGACCGGCATCTTCCTCGTCATGCACTACAAGCCCGACGCGAACCAGGCGTTCGCATCGGTCGAGTACATCATGCGCGACGTGCCCTGGGGCTGGCTGATCCGCTACATCCACTCGACGGGCGCCTCGGCGTTCTTCATCGTGGTGTACCTGCACATGTTCCGCGGCCTCATGTACGGCAGCTACCGCAAGCCGCGCGAGCTGATCTGGGTGTTCGGCTGCGCGATCTTCCTGTGCCTGATGGCCGAAGCCTTCATGGGCTACCTGCTGCCTTGGGGCCAGATGTCCTACTGGGGCGCCCAGGTGATCGTGAACCTGTTCGCCGCCATCCCGTTCATCGGTCCTGACCTGGCCCTGCTGATCCGAGGTGACTACGTCGTGAGCGACGCCACGCTGAACCGCTTCTTCAGCTTCCACGTCATCGCCGTGCCGCTGGTGCTGCTCGGCCTCGTGGTGGCCCACCTGATCGCGCTGCACGAAGTGGGGTCGAACAACCCCGACGGCATCGAGATCAAGGCCAAGCGCGGTCCCGACGGCCATCCGCTCGACGGCATCCCGTCGCACCCGTACTACACGGTGCACGACATCTTCGGCGTGGTGGTGTTCCTCACGATCTTCTCGGCAGTGATCTTCTTCGCGCCCGAAGCCGGTGGGTACTTTCTGGAGTACAACAACTTCATCCCGGCCGACTCGCTGAAGACGCCGAACCACATCGCTCCGGTCTGGTACTTCACGCCGTTCTATTCGATGCTGCGCGCGACCACCGACGACATGGTCAACGTGTTCGCGCTGATCATCGCGGCCGCCGCCGTCTGGAACTTCATCAAGGGCAAGTCGGGCATGGGTCTGAAGGTTGCCGCGGTGGTCGTGGCCGCCGTCGTGATCTTCCTGCTCAAGACCTTCGACGCCAAGTTCTGGGGCGTGGTCATCATGGGCGGCTCGGTCATCATCCTGTTCTTCCTGCCGTGGCTCGACCACAGCGAAGTCAAGTCGATCCGCTACCGTCCGAGCTGGCACAAGTATGTCTACGGCGTGTTCGTGTTCCTGTTCCTGATCCTGGGTTACCTGGGCATCCAGGCACCCGGCGTCTGGGGCAACCTGGTCATCGGCTCGTTCGCCCTGGACATCGCCCAGACCATCTCGCAGATCGGCACGCTCTTCTACTTCGGCTTCTTCCTGCTGATGCCGTGGTGGAGCCGCAAGGGCGAATTCAAGACCGTGCCCGAGCGCGTGGTCTTCGCCGCCCATTGATGCGCGCGCAAGTGCAAGAGAGCTTGAGAGAAACACGATGAAGAAAAGAATTTCCGGCTGGCTCGCTGTCATGGGTCTGGCACTGGGCCTGACCTTCTCCGCGGCCGCATCCGCCGAATCGGGCGGTCTGGCGTGGGACAAGTCGCCCAACAAGACCACCGACGTGGCGGCCCTGCAGAACGGCGCCAAGCTGTTCGTCAACTACTGCCTGAACTGCCACTCGGCCGCCTTCATGCGCTACAACCGCCTGCAGGACATCGGCATCAGCGAGCAGCAGATCAAGGACAACCTTCTGTTCACGACCGACAAGGTCGGCGAAACCATGAAGGCCAACATCGACGCGCGCCAGGCCAAGGAATGGTTCGGCACCACGCCGCCCGACCTGACGCTGGTCGCACGTTCGCGCGCCGGCCACGGCGGCACGGGCCCCGACTACCTGTACACCTTCCTGCGCAGCTTCTACCGCGACGACACCAAGGCCACCGGCTGGAACAACCTGCTGTTCCCGAGCGTCGCCATGCCGAACCCGCTGTGGGAACTGCAGGGCGAGCGCCTGCCGGTGCACGCCAAGGTCGAGCAGCATGGTCATGCCACCGACGTGTTCACGGGCAAGTGGGAGCAAGTGACCCCCGGCACGCTGACCCCGGTGCAGTTCGACAGCGCAGTGGGCGACCTCGTCGGCTACCTGCAGTGGATGGCCGAGCCGGCACAGAACACCCGCGTGCGCATCGGCGTCTGGGTGCTGCTGTTCCTGGCCATGTCGGTGGTTTTCGTATGGCGACTGAACGCCTCGTACTGGAAAGACGTCAAGTAATTCCGTTCACGCCGACCGGGCGCCTCGTGCGTCCGGTCCCACAGAGTGGGTTGCCCAGGCGACCCACTCTTTTTGATTTTTAGGAGTCTCTCGCCATGATGGTCTTGTATTCAGGAACGACCTGCCCCTTCTCCCACCGCTGCCGCTTCGTGTTGTTCGAAAAGGGCATGGACTTCGAGATCCGCGACGTCGATCTCTACAACAAGCCCGAAGACATCAGCGTGATGAATCCGTACGGCCAGGTGCCGATCCTGGTCGAGCGCGACCTGATCCTGTACGAGTCGAACATCATCAACGAGTACATCGACGAGCGCTTTCCGCATCCGCAGCTGATGCCCGGCGACCCGGTCGACCGCGCCCGCGTGCGCCTGTTCCTGCTCAACTTCGAGAAGGAACTGTTCGTGCACGTCGCCACGCTCGAGAACCGCACCGCCAAGGGCAACGAGAAGGCGCTCGAAAAGGCCCGCTCGCACATCCGCGACCGCCTCACGCAGCTCGCACCCGTGTTCCTCAAGAACAAGTACATGCTGGGCGACAACTTCTCGATGCTCGACGTGGCCATCGCGCCGCTGCTCTGGCGTCTCGACTACTACGGCATCGACCTCAGCAAGAACGCGGCGCCGCTGCTGAAGTACGCCGAGCGCATCTTCTCGCGCCCGGCCTACATCGAAGCACTGACGCCGTCCGAAAAGGTCATGCGAAAGTAAGTAAGCTGCGTGCTTGCTTCCTTCGTTTTTCGCCGCCTTTCATGATCAACGCGCTCGAGTCCTCTTCCACCCGCCCGTACCTCATCCGGGCGCTGTACGAGTGGTGCACCGACAACGGGTTCACGCCCTATGTCGCGGTGCTGGTCGACGACACCGTCCAGGTGCCGCGCGAGTACGTGAAGAACGGCGAGATCGTGCTGAACATCAGCTTCGACGCGACCAGCTCGCTGAAGCTGGGCAACGACTTCATCGAGTTCAAGGCCCGCTTCGCCGGCACGGCGCGCGAGATCAGCGTGCCGGTCGGCCGCGTGATCGCGATCTACGCCCGTGAGAACGGCCAAGGCATGGCGTTCCCGGCACCCGTGCCGGCCGCCACCACGTCCGACGATGGCGATGACGCCGCCTTGGCTGCGGCTTCGCCGAACAGCGCGCCGCGCATGCCGCTGCGCGATGCCTCGCGTGGCACCGAAGGCGACGCCAGCAAGGTGTTCCATCTGGTGACGGGCGAAGAGGGCGACGAGACGGTCGACGCCGGCTCGGCGCCTTCCGACCCGACCGACGAGCCGCCGCGCCCACCGGCCGGTGGCGGCACCCGGCCGTCGCTCAAGCGCGTCAAGTGACGACGCGGTCGGCCCCAAAGCCGGCCGCTTAGAATCGTCGCCAGCACTGCTTTCTTTCAGCCGCTTTAGCTCAATTGGTAGAGCACCCGCCTTGTAAGCGGAAGGTCGTCAGTTCGATTCCGACAAGCGGCACCAATCAAAAAAGCCCGACAACGTCCTGCGTTGCCGGGCTTTTTCTTTGTCTCCCTCGACCTGTCCGGCGGTCCGGACCGGCCGCAGAAGCCGACGGAACGCCGCGGATCAGCCCACGTCCACCGTCACCCGCAGGAACGTCGCGGCGATCAGGCAGGTGTTGGGGTACTGGCTCTGGTTCTGGCTCTGGAACAGCGTCACCAGTTCCGCACGCAGGTCGTCGGTGCGCCCCGCCTGGGCTGCCGCGTCGAATGCGTTCATGGTCGGCCCGTAGAACTGCCGGAAGGTGTCGACGAATTCCGCCGCCGAGCCTTTGAAGTCGAAGATGTAGCTGTCGCGTTCCCAGCTGATGGCCTCCGAGGCAACGCCCGCCGCGCCGAAGCGCTCGATGATGTTCGGGGTCGAGCCCCAGCCCATCGGGCTCACGAAACCCTCGGGCGGCGGGGGCGCATACGACGAGCTGATCTTCAGGATCTGCGCCACCAGCGTCGGGTCGTTCGGGATCCAGTTGCCCATGAGGATGCGGCCGCCCGGGCGCGTGACACGCACCATCTCCCGTGCCACGTCGAAGGGCTTGGGCGCGAACATGGCGCCGAACATGCTGATGACGAGGTCGAAGGACTTGTTCTCCAGCCGCAGCTCGCTGGCGTCCCCTTCCTCGAACCGGCAGCTGGCCGACAGCCCGGCCTGGGCCGCCCGCCGGTTGCCCGCAGCGACCAGATTGGCCGCGATGTCCACGCCCAGCACCTGCGCGCCGAGCTTGGCGGCCGGGATGGCGGTGTTGCCGTCGCCGCAGCCGAGGTCCAGCACCTTCATGCCGGGCGTGATGTGCGCGTGCCGCACGACGTCTTCACCGCTCTCGCGCATGCTCTCGGCGATGCGGGTGAAGTCGCCTTTTTCCCAGAGGGCCTTGTTCGGGTTCATGACTTCACCTTCTCGATCATGTGGTCGATCACGTGCGTGTGCTCGTGTTGCGGGCTGAACATCACGATCTCCGCGTCGGCGTCGACCTTGACGTTGTGGCCGGGCGGCCAATAGAACAGGTCGTTGGTCTGAACGGTCTCCTGCTCCCCGGCGTCGTCGGTGGTGGTGATCTGGCCCTTGAGCACGAACCCCCAGTGCGGGCACTGGCAGGAGTTGTGGTTGTTCAGGCCCTGGAAGAGCGGCGTCGTGTCGACGCCCGCCGACAGCGTGAAGTACTCGCCGCTGATCTTGCTGTAGCCGGTCGCGTCGCCGAAATTCAGACGCTGCCGGATCAGGGTACCGGGAATTTCCATCTTCACGTCGACGGCGTCTTTTGCGATATGCATGAGGTACTCCTTGAGGGTCCGCGGGCGCGAGGGTGATGCGTCTATTCGTTGCACCCGCCAGATTCGATAGACGGCATACTGATGCTCCACGCTTGGCGTTCCTGAAACGTTCCCGGCCCGTGCCGGGGGAAAGGAATCGCGATGTCGCCCCCACCGACTCCGCCGTCCGAAGCCGTGTCCATCCGGCTGTTGGGCCCGTTCCACCTGAGCGTGGCCGGCGATGACCCGCAGATTCCACCAGTGCCGCTGACCCGGCGCGCCGCCGAGCTGCTGCAGCTGCTGGCATTGCAGCCCGGACGCAGCCTGGCGAACGAGCAGGTGGTGGAAGCCCTGTGGCCGCACCTGGACCCCGACGCGGGCAGCGCCAACCTGCGCAAGGCCGCACACCACGCGCGCCAGTTCATCGGCCAGCCCGACGCCCTGGTGCTGCGAGGCGGCCGCGTTTTCCTGCTGCCCGACCATGCGGTGGCGTGCGACGCCGAGCAGTTCGAGCGCGCAGCGGACGAGGCCCTGCGCAGCGGCGATCCGCAGGCCTGCAAGGCGGCCGCACAGCTCTACGGTGGCGACCTCCTGCCGGACGCCCGCTACGAAGCCTGGACCGAGGCGCCGCGCCAGCGGCTGCGCGACAAGTTCCTGCGGCTGCTGCGCCAGACCGGCGACCTGGAACGGCTGGTGCGCGAAGACCCCACCGACGAGGCGGCGCATGTGCAGCTGATGCGCGAGGAACTGGCGGCCGGGCGACGCTCTTCGGCGCTGCGCTGGTACGGCCACCTGCGCGACCATCTGCAGCAGACCCTGGACCTGCGCCCCGGTCCGCCGGCCGAGGCGCTGTACCGCGAATGCGTGGCGGGCCTGGAGGGCGCCGCGCCGCGTTTCGTCGGCCGTGCCATGGAGCTGGTGCGTGTCCTGGGGTGGCTGCGCGCCAGCCTCGCGGGCCGGCCGGGGGGCGCGGTGGTGCGCGCGCCGGCGGGAATGGGCAAGACCGCGTTCTGCCGCCGCGTCGCCGAAGAAGCGCGGGGCCTGGGCTGGCAGGTGCGCTCGTTGCAGGCCGGCGACTGGACCCGGCCCTACGGCATCGCGGCCGACCTGGTGGAGCCCTTGCTCGGCGAACTGCCCGACGCGGCACAGGCCATCGGTGCGCACGCCCAGGCCGTGCTGGCGCAGATGACCGCCTCGGGCGACGTGAAACCGCTGGCCCTGCCGCTCGGGCGTCACCAGATGGTGGGCGCCGTGCGCCGGCTGCTGCTGGCCACCGCTGCGCAAAAGCCGGTGCTGCTCATCGTCGACGATGCGCACGCGGCGGACGACGCGAGCGCCCAGGCGCTGACGCAACTGGCGGCAAGCGGCCCCCCGGTGTTCGTGCTGCTTGCTTGCCGGCACGCGCTGCCGCCCCTGCTGGACCGGAACACTTCCCGCCTGCAGCGCGCCGGCCAGCTGGAGGCCCTTGAACTGGGTCCGCTGTCCGAGGAAGAAGCGGCGCTGCTCGCGGCCCGCTCGGCCGATGCACCGATGACGGGCGAGGCCGCCACCGCCATCGCGCGTCGTGCCGAAGGCCTGCCGTTTGCCGTGGTCGAGCTCGCGCGCGGTACCGCCACGTTGGACGGCGCCACGGCGGTGATGTCCCGCAGCCTGTCGTCGGCCCTGGCCGAACGCCTGTGCGACCTGGACCCCGGCACGACGGAGGCCCTGCGCCGGTTGGCCTTGTCGGCCGAAGATTTCGACGTGGCCACGGCCGTGGCGCTGGCCGCCGACGAAGGCCACGACGCATTGGCGCGCCTCGACCAGGCGCTGGCCGCGGGCGTGCTGGTGGTCGCCGATGGCCGCTACCGCTTCCGCCACGCCCTCGTGCGGGACGCGCTGGCCGAAGGCATCCCACCGCACCGGCGTGTGCTGTTGCATCGCGACGTGGCGGAGCGGCTCGCGCAGGGCGGTGCGGCACCGGGCCTGGTGGGCCATCACTGGCTCGCCGCGGGCGATGCCGAGCAGGCCATGCCGTGTGCGCTGGCGGCTGCGCGCCAGGCCTTTCGCCTCGGCGCCTACGAGGACGTGTTGCGCCATGTCGAGCCGCTGCTCGCGCACCGGGCGACGCAGCCGGAAGCCCTGGCGCTGCGTGCCGAGTCCCTGGACGCCCTGGGCCGGCCAGGCACGTTGGCCGCCTACGATGCGGCCGCCGCCGTCGCGCCAGACGCGCTGTCCCACGAACTGCGCGCCAAGCGGGCCTTGGCCCAAGTGAAGATGAGCGACCCGCCCGGTGCCCTGCAGTACCTGAAGGACGTGCATCCCACGACGGTGGCGGGGCGTCTCGCCGAAGCGCTGGCGTACAGCGGCGCGGCGGCCCTGGGCTTCGGGGACCCCGCCGAAGGCACGCGCCGGTCGGCCGAAGTGCGCCGGATCGCCCTGGAGACCGGCGACGAAGGCACGCTCGTGATCGCCTCCTGGTCGCAGGCCGCGGCGGCGCACGCACGCGGCGACCTGCACGGCAGCGTGTGGGCCGACCTCAAGGAGACGAGCCACCTGCCGCAGCTGGCGGTGCGCGTGTTCGACGGCCATCTGTGCATCACGCAGCGCTTCCTGTACGGCTCGCGGCCGTACGCCGAGGTCATCGCATTCGCCGATGCGCTGGCCACGGAAGCGCAGCGGCTGGGCGCGGCGCGCGGGCATGCGTTCGCGGTCACGCTGCGCGGCGAGGCCTGGCTGCTCAGCGGCCAGCTCGACGCCGCCGAGCAGGACCTGGTGGCCGGCGGGCGCATGCACCGCGCGATCGGCGGTGCGACGGGCGAGGCGCTGTCGCTGCAGCGCCGCTCCGAGCTGGCGATCTACCGCGGGCAGATGGACCGGGCGCGCGGCCTGCTCGACGAAGCGCTCGACGTCGCGCGCCAGTCCGACGTCGGCTTCCACCTGCTGGACCGCATCTACGGCACCCGCATCGCGATGGCCACGCAGCCCGACGCCGCGCTGGGCGTGCTGGAGGAGGCCGAGGCCAACGTGCGCGGCCCGCTGGAAAGCTGCCCCGGCTGCCGCATCACCTTCGCCATCCCGGCCACCATCGCGGCCGCGAGGGCGCACGAACTGGACCTGGCGGCCAGCCACCAGCAGCAGTCCGAATACCTGGCCAACGTGGTGATGAAGCTGCCGGCCTGGTACGCGTCGCTGCACGAGGCGCAGGCCCACATCGAACGGGCCACTGGCCGTGTCGCTGCCGCGCGCGAAGGCTTCGCCGCGGCGGCGCGGGAGTTCCATGCCTGCGGCCATGCGCTGGACGCCGCGCGCTGCCGGGAGTTGGCCAGCTAGGAAGTCCGCGCGGCACCGGCGTGACGAACGGACAGCGAGACGCTGCGCCGCATGAGCCAGGCCGGTCTCACGCCTTGCGCACGAATTCCGACTTCAGCTTCATCGCGCCAATGCCGTCGATCTTGCAATCGATGTCGTGATCGCCGTCGATCAGGCGGATGTTCTTCGCCTTGGTGCCGACCTTCACGACCAGCGACGAGCCCTTGACCTTGAGGTCCTTGATGACGGTGACGGTGTCGCCGTCGTTCAGCACGTTGCCGACCGAATCCTTGATGACCCGCGCCTCATCGACCGCGCTTTCGGCGGCAGCGCCCGAGGCGGACCATTCGTGAGCGCATTCGGGGCAGACAAGGTTGAGGCCGTCTTCGTAGGTGAATTCCGAATGGCATTGGGGGCAAGGGGGCAGGGTGCTCACGGCGGTAGGTGGGGTCCGTATCGGTTGAAGGACGTGGATACTAGCCTGCCCTCATGGACGCAGGTCCTGTTCCTGTTGGCCGCAGCGGCTCAATCCAAGGTGTCGAAGAGCCGGAAGATCCACGACAGCTGGTACGCCAGCGTGCCCGCGACGAAGGCCGTGTGAAAGCGCGGGTTGGCCGATCGGGCCGCCGCGATGCACAGGCCCACGAGGATGGGCGTGCGGATGAGGTACTCCATCGCAAAGCGGGCGAAATGCGCCTCGCCCTTGATCAGCGTGTCGACCACGTCGAGCAGGTAGGTCGCGGCCAGCAGGCCGAAGAACCACGCGCGGCGGGCGTAGAAGTAGTCGCGGTAGCTCGCGTAGTCCTGCATGCTGTCCGGAAAGAGCAGCGCGCACAGCAAGAAGAGCAGGATCGCGTAGCTGACGATGAAGGCGTAGGTGCCGAAGGTCCAGCTGTCGATCTGGTACAGGCCGAACTCCCACCACCAGAAATGCACCAGCGCCAGCAACACCGAGGCGACCCAGGCCAGGTGCACGGCATAGAGTCGGTACTGCGTCGGGTGCTGCACGATGCGTGCGACGCCCGACAGCAACCGGGTCACGCCCAGGCCGATGACCATGCCCATCACGACGCGGATGTGCGGAAAGATGTCGTGGGCCGAGATGGCTTCTTGCTGCATGCGAGAGTGCCCGGTCGAATGGATGGGCCTCCAGTCTAGGCCGCCCGCGTCACACCTCCGCGCCTTCGACCAGAAAGCGCAACCGGCGCACCCCTTGCCACTCGTCCGCATCGAGCCTGAAGGCCAGCTTCACGCGCGGCGGCAGCGGCTCGGTGTGGCTGAACCAGATCGCGTCGATGGGCTGGCCCTGGTGCTTGAGCTTGAGCGCCAGGTGCTTCTCGCCCACCAGCCGCTGCGACACCACCTCGACCTCTTCGCTGAAGGTGGGCGGCGCAAAGCCCTGGCCCCAGACCTCGCGGTGCAGCGTGTCGACGAGGTCGATGCGCATGTACTCGCGCGCGATGGGCCCATCGGTCTCGATCTGGCGCGTCAGCGCGGCCTCGGCCAGCCATTCGCCGGCCACCTGGGCCAGCGCGCGCTCGAAGACAGGAAAGTGCTCGCGCGCCACGGTGCAGCCCGCGGCCATCGCGTGGCCGCCGAAGCGCAGCAGCACGCCGGGGTGGCGCTTGGCCACGAGGTCGAGCGCATCGCGCAGGTGAAAGCCCGGAATCGAGCGGCCCGAGCCCTTCAGCTCCTGCTCCTTGCCCGGCGCCGCGCTGGCCGCGAACACGAAGGTCGGGCGATGGAAGCGGTCCTTGATGCGCGAGGCCACGATGCCCACCACGCCTTCGTGAAAGTCCGCGCCGAACACGCTGATGGCCGGCGGCGGCGCTTCCACGCCTTCGCCATCGGCCGCGAACAGCGACTCGGCCAGCAGCAGCGCCTGGTCGCGCATGCCGCCCTCGATGTCGCGCCGCTCGCGGTTGATGCCGTCGAGCATGCGCGCGAGTTCGTCGGCACGACCCGCGTCGTCGGTCAGCAGGCACTCGATGCCCAGCGTCATGTCGGCCAGCCGGCCGGCCGCGTTGATGCGCGGGCCGAGCGCAAAGCCGAAATCGAAGGTGGTCGCGGCCGAGGCGGTGCGCCCCGCGGCCTTGAACAGCGCCGCCACGCCGGCCGGCATCGCGCCCGCGCGGATGCGGCGCAGGCCCTGGGCCACGAGGCGGCGGTTGTTGGCATCGAGCTTCACCACGTCGGCCACGGTGCCCAGCGCCACCAGCGGCAGCAGCGCATCGAGCTTGGGCTGCGTGGCGGTGTCGAACACGCCGCGTGAGCGCAGCTCGGAGCGCAGCGCGAGCAGCACATAGAACATCACGCCGACGCCGGCGATGCTCTTGCTTTCGAATTCGCAGCCGGGCTGGTTGGGGTTGACCATCACGTCGGCCAGGGGCAGCTCGGGGCCGGGCAGGTGGTGGTCGGTCACCAGCACCTGCAGGCCGCGCGCCTTGGCGGCGGCCACGCCCTCGACGCTGGCGATGCCGTTGTCGACGGTGATCAGCATGTCGGCGCCGGCCGCAGCCACGCGCTCGGCGATGGGCGGCGTCAGGCCGTAGCCGTCCACCACGCGGTCGGGCACGAGGTAGCTCACGTTCTTGCCGCCCAGCAGGCGCAGGCCGCGCACGCCGACCGCGCAGGCGGTGGCGCCGTCGCAGTCGTAGTCGGCCACGATGCACAGGCGCTTGTCCTGTGCGATGGCGTCGGCCAGCAGCACGGCGGCTTCGCGCGTGCCGCGCAGCGTGTCGGGCGGCAGCAGGCGCGCGAGCCCGTCGTCGAGCTCGTCCTTGCCGCGCACGCCGCGTGCCGCAAAGAGGCGCGCCAGCAGCGGGTGCACGCCGGCCTGCTCCAGCGCCCAGACGGTGCGCGGCGGGATGTCCCGGGCAATGATCTTCATAGGGACTCCAGCACCTGCGTGGCGCGGTTGCGGTCGAACAGGCCCTTGGCCCAGCGGGCGAGGCCGCGCGGCTGCACGGTGAAAAGCTGTGCGCCGCGGTCGCCGCACAGCGAGAGCGCCACGTCGGCGCCGCGCGTCAGCTCCGCGAGCAGGCCGGCGACGGCGTCGGCATCCAAGGCCTGCCAGGCGGTGGCCCAGGCCAGGCCGTCGTCGTGCAGTGCGGCGTCGCGCAGCGCGAGGTCGACGACCGGCGTGCGCGTGGCGGGTGGCGAGGGCAGGTCGCCGTCCTTCAGGACGCCGGTGCCGCTGAGCCAGAACGAATTGATCGGCGGCACGCCGCGCGCGGTGCGCTCGTCGTTCACGCGCTGCGTGTACAGCAGCATCTGCATCTCGTTCTGCAGCCGGCGCAGCGGCCGCGAGGCATCGCCCAGCGGCGACCACTGCGAAATGGGGTACCCCACTGCGCGGTCGATGGAGGCCGTGGCCAGCCCGTCGAAGATGGGCGCACGGGCGAGCCATCGGCCCGGTGTATCAGAGGGGTATAGCGCGATGCCGTCTTCCTCGAAGAACGGCTGCGCCACGGTCAGCAGGGCCATCGACTCGGCGGCGTCGATCTCGATGGCGCTCGGGTCGCCCAGCGCCACGTCGTCGATGCCGACCTGCCAGTTGCACAGCGTCACCAGGCCCCAGGCCTCGGGGTCGCCGGGCGCGGCCAGGCCGGTCTTGCGGGCTTCGAGCGCGGCCCAGGGAATGCAGCCGTCGTCGGCGGGGGGCAGGCCGAGCGCGCGGGCCAGCGCGCGTTCGTGCGGCGGGGAGCGGGTGCTGTCGTCCTGCGTGTCGGTGTCGGCGAGCGTCAGGCGCAGCAGCAGGGTTTCGAGGTTCGGCAGCCGCAGGGTCGCGAGCGCCGCGCGGCAAGCCGGGGAACCGCGGCCGGCAAAGGGAATCAACAGATGACGTGGGAGAGGTTCGGCCATTTCCCTATTGTCCGGGATGCCACAATTCCACCGTATGACCTACCCCCTTGCTCCTCACCCCGAGTATTTGCCGCCCCCCGCGGGTGCGCCCATGCCCCTTGAGGCCACGGGGCGAGGCCGCTGATGCGATTCCCCTACGAACTGCAGCTCGGCTGGCGCTACACGCGCGCGGGCCGGGCCACGCGACGCAACGGCTTCATTTCCTTCATCTCCGGCGTGTCGATGCTCGGCATTGCCCTGGGCGTGGCGGCGCTGATCATCGTGCTCAGCGTGATGAACGGCTTCCAGAAGGAAGTGCGCGACCGCATGCTCAGCGTGGTGTCGCACATCGAGATCTTCTCGCGCGACGGCCAGGCCCTGCAGGACATCGACGCCATCATGGCCGACGCCCGCAAGAACCCCGAGGTGATCGGCGCGGCGCCGTTCATCAACACGCAGGCGCTGATCGCGCGCGGCGAAGACATGAAGGGCGCCATCGTGCGCGGCATCGACCCCGCGCTCGAGCCCGAGGTCACCGACACCGGCGGCATCGCCAAGGGCGGCACCTTCGACAAGCTGGTGCCGGGCGAGTTCGGCATCGTGCTGGGCATCGAACTGGCGCGCTCCATGTTCGTGCAGCCCGGCGACCAGGTCACGCTGGTGGCGCCGGGCGGACAGGTCACGCCGGCCGGCGTGGTGCCGCGCCTGAAGCAGTTCACCGTGGTCGGCGTGTTCGACTCGGGCCACTACGAGTACGACTCGGCGCTGGCGATGGTGCACGAGAAAGACGCGGCCAAGGTGTTCCGCCTCGAAGGCCCGACCGGCATCCGCCTCAAGCTGAAAGACCTGCACGAAGCGCGCGAAGTGGCCGACCAGCTCGCCGTCACGCTGCCGGGCCAGTTCCTGATCCGCGACTGGACGCGCCAGAACAAGACCTGGTTCGCGGCCGTGCAGGTCGAGAAACGCATGATGTTCATCATCCTCACGCTGATCGTCGCCGTGGCGGCCTTCAACCTCGTCTCGACGCTGGTGATGACCGTGACCGACAAGCGCGCCGACATCGCCATCCTGCGCACGCTGGGCAGCTCGCCGCGCAGCATCATGGCCATCTTCGTGGTGCAGGGCGCCATGGTGGGCGTGATCGGCACCGTCGGCGGCCTGCTACTGGGCCTGGGCATCGCCTACAACATCGACGTGATCGTGCCCTTCCTGGAGCAGCTCTTCCACGCCAGCTTCCTGCCCAAGGACATCTACCTGATCAGCAAGATGCCGAGCGATCCGCAGCAAAGCGACATCATGCCGATCGCGATCATTTCCCTCATCCTGGCCTTCCTGGCCACGCTGTATCCGAGCTGGCGCGCCAGCCGCGTCAATCCTGCCGAGGCCCTGCGCTATGAGTGATGTCGTCCTGAAGGCCCGCGGCCTCACCAAGCGTTTTCACGAAGGCCGTATCGACCTCACCGTGCTGCACGGTGTCGACCTCGACGTGCATGCCGGCGAAACGCTGGCCATCGTCGGCGCGTCCGGTTCCGGCAAGAGCACGCTGCTGCACCTCATGGGCGGGCTCGACGCACCCACCGCGGGCAAGGTCGAACTGCTCGGCAAGGACATCGCGCATGCCGACGCTGCCGAGCAGGGCCGGCTGCGCAACCAGCACCTGGGCTTCGTCTACCAGTTCCATCACCTGCTGCCCGAGTTCAGTGCGCTCGACAACGTCGCGATGCCGCTGAAGATCCGCCGCGTCGAGGCCGGCGAAGCGTCGCAGGCCGCGGCCAAGATCCTCGCCAGCGTGGGCCTGGGCGAACGCCTGCACCACCGGCCGGCCGAGCTGTCGGGCGGCGAGCGCCAGCGCGTGGCCATTGCGCGTGCGCTGGTCACGCAGCCGGCCTGCGTGCTGGCCGACGAGCCCACCGGCAACCTCGACCGCAGCACGGCCGACGCCGTGTTCGCACTGATGCTCGACCTCGCGCACCGGCACCGCACGGCCTTCGTGATGGTCACGCACGACCAGGACCTGGCCAAGCGCTGCGACCGTGTGCTGCAGCTGGTGGCGGGGCGGCTGGCGGGCTGAGCGCCGGTCAACCGCTCGAGGGGCGTCCTCGGGCTTCCCGCGGCACACGGGATGCGCGCCACGCGCCGGGGCGCAGGAAGGTCTGACGTTGCAACGAGACCGTCACACGCCGGTGACAGCATGCAAGTTTCCCGACTGGCGTGCGCTCCTTGCCGACTCGACTTTTTTCCCTGCCATGGCTTTCGCATCCTCACGGCGGGCGTGACGATGCGCGCGGCATCGTTGCGCCGCGAGGGTGAGCGAGGTGCACCCTGGGTTCGCGGGCTCGGCAGGCCGCAGCGTCGCACTCTGCGCGCTCGCGCTGTCGTCGCTGGCCGGCACGGCCTGGGCGAGCGACGGATCTGCATCACCGCTGCGTGAGGGCGAGGCCCCGGCCGGCGCGGTTCCAGGCACGGGTGACGCCGCACTGGCGTTCGACATTCCCTCGCTTCCCTTGGCCGATGCGCTCAAGCGCTATGCCGCCGTCACGCGGCAGCCTGCACTCTTTCGTAGCGAAATCCTGGCCGGGCTGACGTCCTCCGCGGTGCGCGGGCTTTACGCCCCCGACACCGCGCTTGAACTGTTGCTGGAAGGCACGGGCCTGGTGGCCGAAAAGGTCCGCACGGGTTCGGCCGTCACGCTCGCGCTGAGGCCGGCGCAGGCCCGGGCGGAGGCCCCGCGCGCGGCCAGCCTTGGAAGCCTGGCGGGCTACCCCAGCCTGCTGCAGGCGCGGGTCTGGGAAGCGTTGTGCGGCAATGTGCGCACGCGGCCGGGAACATACCGGTCCTTGCTGCGCTTCGAGGTGGACGAGGGGGGCCAGCTTCGCCGGCCGCGCCTGCTCGGCCTGACCGGCGACGCGGCCCGCGACGCCGAGATGCTGGAGGTTCTGCGGGGCGTGCGCCTCGCGCATGCGCCGCCGCCGGACCTGCCGCAGCCTTTGACGCTGCTCATCCTGCCCACCGATGCGCGCGGCGGAACGCGCTGCCGCGAGGCGGCCGGCCGCTCGCCGTCCTGACCTGTCCATGGCCGAAGACGTCCGCCCCGTGCTCATGGACTACCTGTCCAGGCACTACGACGCCCTCAAGCGCCAGCTGGGCCGCGCGTTGCGCAATGCAGACCTGGCCGAGGACGCGCTGCACGACACCTGGCTGCGCGTGAACGACCAGGGCGGAAGCGAAGCAGGGCCGATCCAGCGGCCGGGCGGCTATCTCGTGCGCATGGCGTTCAACATTGCGCTGGACATCCAGCGTCGCCAGAGCCGCAACCTGCCTTTCGAAGAAATCGATGCGCTGATGGAACTGGCCGATACGGCGCCGGGACCCGCGCGGATCGCCGAGGCGCGTTCGCAGCTGGACGCCGTGATCAAGTTGCTGGACCGCATGCCGGCGCGGCGGCGCGAGGTCGTCGTGCTCGTGCACATGGAGGGACTGACGCAGCCCGAAGTGGCCCGGCGCCTGGACATTTCCCTGCGCACCGTCGAATACGAACTCAAGCATGCGCACGACTACCTGAGTGCCCGGATGGCCCATGACAAAAAATAGTTGCGGGATCGGCGCGGCCCGTTCGTCGTACGGAGTGAAGAATCGAATCACCCTGGCGCTCGCAACGGGCCGAGGCCCAGAAGAAGGGTCGCGGCCGTGATGCACGACCCCCTGACGGCACCGGTCGACGATCCCGCCCTCGCGGTCGACACGACGCGGCACGAGGCCTGGGAGTGGCTGCGGCTGCTTCATTCGGGTGCCGTCAAGCCGCAGGACGCCCAGCGCTTCAAGCACTGGCTGGCGCGCAGCCCGGCGCACGCGGCGGTCTTCAAGGAGGCCAGGGCGCAATGGGCCGTGCTCGGTCAGGCCTCTGCCGGCGTGCTTCGCACCAATGCCGATGCGGCGGCGTTTCATGCGCGCCACCAGCCCCGGCCGGTGCTCGCGCGCCGCGCCTTCCTCGGTGCGGCAGCGGGCGCGGCGGCCATGGCCGGTGTCGCGGGCGTGGCGGTGTTCCATCCGTCCGCGGGCTTGTGGCCCGCGCCGGCGGGATCGGGTGCCGACTACCGCACTGCCACCGGCGAGCAGCTGGAGGTGGGCCTCACCGAGCGGGTGCAGGTCACCCTGAACACCCAGACCCGCATCCGGCGCCGCACGGTGGACGGCCGGACGACCGGCGTCGACCTGCTCGAGGGCGAGGCCGCGTTCGATCTGTCGTCGGCCAGTGGCGCGCGGCCCTTCGGCGTCGTGGCCGGGGCGGGCCGCAGCCTGGCCGAGTCGGGGCGTTTCGAGGTCCGCTACCTGGACGCCAAGGTGTGCGTGACCTGCATCGAAGGCGCGGTGCGCGTGGAGCATCCCGCGGGCGCGCGTGAGCTGCGCGCGCGCCAGCAGACGGTGTACGACGGCACGTCGGTGAGCAGCGTGGCGCTGGTCGGCGCCGCCAACCTGTCGGCCTGGCGCAAGGGCGAGCTGGTGTTCACGCAGGCCCGGTTGTCCGACGTGCTCGACGAGATCAACCGCTACCGGCGCGGTCGTGTGGTGCTGATGAACACGGCCGCGCGCAGCCGCCTGGTCACCGGGAGCTTCTACATCGCATCGCTCGACCTGGCGCTGGTGCAGCTGCAGCATGCCTTCGATCTCGACGCCCGTTCGTTGCCGGGCGGATTGACGGTTCTCAGCTGAATCGGACGGCCGTGGTGCGCGGCCTGAAAAATAAGTTGCGGGGTCGTGGGGCGCCCGTTCGTCGTAGTGCATCGACTCAACTTTCCGGCGGAAACGACTCATGAGCACACGCGGGCCCCTCACACCGATCCACGCAACGAAGGCGCACAACCGGCGGCAGGCGCGGCGCTTTCGCATGGCGCCGATCGCGCGCGCCATTGCCATGACGCTGGCGGCCAACGGCGCTCTGGTGCTCGATGCCCAGGCCCAGCAGGCCTTCAGCGGCGCCTGGTTCGCCAACAAGAGCGCGGTGCAGAACACCGCCTCGGCGACGGGCCGCCTGCCCAACGGCATGCCGGCATCGATGCTGACCAACCCGCTGGAGCAACGCAAGGCCGGCGAACAGTTGCAGCGCTCCATGGGCAACCTGAACATGGCGGCGCGTTCCATTGCCGCGCAACAGGCGGCGCAGGCGGCCGCACGCGAGGCCGCATCGAACGGGGGCTCGGACATCCCCGACGGCCTGGCCGACGGCGGGCTCAAGGTCGATACGAACAGCCTCACCGCAGGCTGGCTCAATGCCAGGGCGCCGGTGCAGACCGCCGCGGGCGGCCGCACCGTGGTCGGCATCGAGCAGACCGACGACAAGGCGATCCTGAACTGGGAGAGCTTCAACGTCGGGAAGCACACCACGGTGCAGTTCGACCAGAAGGGCGGCGCCAAGCCCGACGGCACCAACGCATGGATCGCGCTGAACCGCATCAACGATCCGAGCGGCCGCCCCAGCCAGATCGCGGGGCAGATCAAGGCCGACGGCTCGGTGTACCTGGTCAACCGCAACGGCATCGTCTTCACCGGCTCCAGCCAGGTGGACACGCGCTCGCTGGTCGCGTCCAGCCTTGCGCTGTCGGACAAGCAGTTCAAGCTGGGCATCAACAACCCGCAGGTGCTCACCAACCAGGGCAACGATTTCCCGATTCCCCAGTTCGGCGAGTTCACCTCCGAGCGTCCCCTGATCTACGGCGACGCGGGTTTCAAGCCCGGCGTCGGCGGCGCGCCCGACAAGATGGGCGACGTGGACCGCTTCGTTCCCGGCGCGGCGCCCGGCGAAGTGCGTGTCGACGCAGGCGCGCAGCTGGCGGCGAACAGCGGCGGCAAGGTCATGCTGTTCGCGCCCAAGGTGCGCAACGCGGGCCGCATCTCGGCGCCCGACGGCCAGGTCATCCTCGCGGCCGGCGAGAACATCTACCTGAAGACGCCATCGACGCAGGACCCGAACGCGCCCCGCGGCCTCGACGTGGCCGCTTCGGCAGTGCCCGGTTGGGCTTTCACCGGCGGGCAGGTGTGGGGCGCGCTCAAGCTCTCGCCGGTCTATGCCGACGCCAACTTCGTCGCCGGCCTGCGCGATGTCGTCATGCCCGAGATGGCGGCGCGCGCCAAGGCGGTTGGCTACGAGGTGGTCAACACCGGCACCGTGCAGGCCGACCGCGGCAACATCACCCTGCAGGCGCAGGACGTGCGGCAGTCGGGCGTGCTCAGCGCAACCACCGCGTTGAACAACCGCAACGGCTCGATCCTGCTGCGCGCCTGGGGCCTGGGCTCGCACATGTACGCCGATGGCGTGAACGACCTGATCAACTGGTCGGCCGGCACGCTCACGCTGGGCGAAGGCAGCATTTCGCAGGTATTGCCCGACACCTCGGACACGAGCGAGATCGAGGCGTCGGCGCTTGCCACGCGCTACCAGCCGGGCCGCGTGAGCCTGTACGGGCAACTGATCGACATCCGCTCGAAGGCCGGCGTGCTGGTGCCGGCGGGAACCATCAAGCTCGAATCGGCCGTCAACCCGATGTTCACGCTGTTCCCGTACTTCAAGCCGGGCAGCCTGCGCGATGCGAGCCGCATCTACGTGGACAACGATGCCTTCCTCAGCGTGGCCGGCCTGCAGGGCATGCAGGTGGCCATGTCGCGTAACTTCATCGAGGCCGAACTGCGCATCAACGAACTGCGCGACTCGCCCATGCAGCTCGACGCGTGGGTGCGCGGCAAGAAGGTAGTCGTCGACCGGCGCGTGAGCGGCGTGTTCAAGGACGGCCCGATGGCGGGCGTGCAATGGGTGCTGGGCCCTGATGGCGCCACCTACATTCCCGGTGCCTGGGTGGGCACGCCGCTGGGCGACGTGAGCGGCTGGGTGGGCGTGGGCAAGACCGACCTGGGCGAGCTTTCGGCCAACGCGGGCAGCATCGAGATGCGCTCGGGCGGCTCGGTGATCACGCGCACGGGATCCATGCTGGACGTGTCCGGTGGCTCGGTGCGCTACACCGACGGCATGAACACCGCGACCAAGCTCATGGGCGCGGACGGCCGCGTGCACACCATGGACCGGGCCATGTCCGACACCGACTACACCGGCATCGCGGGCGAGTTCACCAACCAGCATGCGCGCTGGGGCGTGAAGACCACCTGGCGCACGCCGCTCATCGGCGCCGACTACAAGGAAGCCGGCTACACCGAAGGGCGCAAGGCCGGCGCCGTGCAGATCTACGCGGGCGACACCATGGTGCTCGAGGGCGACATGCTGGGCGGCGTGGTGGTGGGCGAGCGCCAGTCGAAGAACCCGGGCGGCAACAAGGGCGGCCGGCTGCAGCTGGGCGAGAACTCGCCGGACGGCCGGCCCTGGTCGCCGGGCACCATCATCGTCAGCCACGACCCGAAGCGGCTCGCGCAGGACTTCGATGCGAACACGAAGCTCGGCGACGACTTCTATGTGCAGTTGAAGCCGGGCGAGCAGAAGTCGCGCAAGCTCACCTTCCTGTCGGACGACATGCTCAGCAATTCGGGCATGGGCACCATCGTGCTGAACCACATCAACGGCGACTTCGAACTTTCGAGCGGCGCGGCGCTGAACCTGTCGCCGGGCGCGTCGCTCTCGGTGGCCGGCACCGAAGGCTCGACCAACGACATCCGCATCAACGGACTGATCCGCGTGCCGGGCGGGCAGATCGGGCTGTCGTCGGCCTACGGAAAAGTGGAGTTCGGCGAGCAGGGCCGGCTGGACGCCAGCGGCCAGTGGATCAACACCTGGCGCGACGGCGCACTGCGCGGCGCCTGGGCGCTGGACGGCGGCGCGATCACGGTGATTGCCGGGAAGATCGTGGCCCACAAGGATGCCGTGCTCGATGTGTCGGGCGGTGGCCGCGTGGACCCCGGCAAGCAGGGCCTGCCGACGCTGCGCGTGGGCAATGCGGGGTCCATCTCGCTGGCCGGCGTGACGCCCGACCTCGACCTGGACGCACTGAACATGCGCGCCCATGCGGCGGGCTCGGCGGGCAGCCTGTCGATCCAGACCGCCTCGGCGGTGCAGATCGGTGGCGTGCCGCCCGTTTCGCCGCCGGACGAAGCCGGGGCCACTTCGGCCTCCTCGGTGGTGATGCTGCCGCCCACGCTCTTCGGCGAGCGCGGATTCGGCAACGTCACGGTCTCGGTGCGCGGCGAAGGCAAGGGCATCGTGGTGCCCGAAGGCGTGGTGGTGTCGCAGCAGGCCACGAGCATCGACCTGAACAACTTCGCTTGGCGCGACCTGCCGAGCGGCCGCAACCTGGCCGAGGCGGCGCCCCTGGGCGTGCTGCGGCCCGACGAGCGCGCGGCGCGAAACCCCGCGGCGCTGTCGCTCGGCACCGAGAACGGTCCGGTCCGCATTGCGCGGGGCGCCAGTGTGCGCACCGACACCGGCGGCAGCCTGTCGCTGAACGCCGGCAGCGAACTGGGCGTGCTGACGGTCGGCGGGCGCCTTGACGCACCGGCGGGCCGCATTGCACTGAGCGGCGGCACGGTCGTCCTCGAAGCCGGCGCTGAACTGCTGGCGCGCGGCGTGCCGCTGATCCGCATCGACAGCAGCAGCGGCCGCCGCGTGGGCGAGGTGCGAGACGGCGGCACGGTGAGCATCCAGGCCGGCGACATGCGGCTGGAGAAAGATGCGCTCATCGACGTGTCCGGCGCCACCGGCACGATCGACGGCGTGCCCGATGCCGGCCCCTCGGGCACGCGCGTGCCCCGGCCCGCACCGGAGATCCGGCTGGACAGCAACGGCGGCCTGATCGAAATCACGGGCAAGGGCCTGATCGAAAGCACGATGGTGGGCAAGGCGGGCGGGCCCAACGGCATCGGCGGGCGCATCCGCCTGAACATGACCGCGACATCGGGCCCGACAGGCTCGCCGCTGGAGCAACTGCAACGCGTGCTGCAAGACCCGGACTGCGTGGGCCTGGCGGTGGACGGCGTGTGCAGCGACTGGCGGCAGGGCGTGGACTACGACTGGGCGCCCGGCCTGCGCAGCTACGGCTACGAGATCGACGGGCCGATGATCCTGTCGTCGGCCCTGCTCGCGAAGCTGGCGGACGTGAAGGAGCTGGTGGTGTCCGACCGGCTGGGCCTGCCCGGCGCAAACGGTGCGCTCGATGCGGCGCAGTTCGGCCTGACGCCGCAGGCGCTGGACCTGTTCCGCGACGCGCTCTTTTCGAGCGACCTGCTGCGCGACCTGCTGAACAAGCCCGGCCAGGTGTCCACGCTGACGGTGCGTCCGCAGGCCTTCAAGGACGGCGGCTTTGCCGACCTCTCGCTGGTGAATGCGACGCAGGGTGCGATTCGCCTGGACAACGCGAACCTCGCGCTGGGCCGCTCGATCTGGCTGCAGGGGCCGATCGTCGGGCACGCGGGCTCGTCGTCGTCGCTGCGCGCGCCACGCATCGTGCTGTCGGCCGTGCCCGGCGCCTCGCCTGAAGCGCCGGCATCGTCGGCCGCGTCGGCAGGGGCGGGGCAGCTCACCGTGGCCGGCTCGCTGATCGACATCTCGGCATCGGAAGACCCGACCCAGTTCCAGGCCGGCGCCGTGCGCATCGGCGGCTTCGGCCGCACGGTGCTCGAAGCCACAGAGATCCGCATGGGCGGCGCGCTGCCTTCGCCGATCAACGAAGAAACCCGGTTGCAAGTCAACCTCGACGTGGACGGGCAGCTGGTGCTGAACGCCGGCCAGGTGTATCCGACCACCGCGATGACCGGCGTGATCCGCGCCGGCGATTCCATCACCGTCGAGCGCCTGGGCGATGCCGGCAGCGCACCGCTGTCGGCCGGCGGCAGCCTGCGCCTGGAAGCACCGGTGATCGCGCAGAACGGTGTGC
The DNA here is from genome assembly GCF_059423965.1 of Variovorax sp. GW458-11-26-14-LB1. Taxonomy (NCBI): domain Bacteria; kingdom Pseudomonadati; phylum Pseudomonadota; class Betaproteobacteria; order Burkholderiales; family Comamonadaceae; genus Variovorax; species Variovorax sp. GW458-11-26-14-LB1. The sequence continues at coordinate 12,763 of NZ_JBWKYW010000058.1, read as the reverse complement.
TGCGCGCGCCCTTCGGCCAGATCGAGCTGAACGCCGGCGAGCGCCTGTCGCTGGGCGCGGGCAGCCTCACCTCGGTGTCGGGCGCCGGAATGACCGTGCCCTTTGGCACGCTGTCCAACAACGAGCACTGGCACGACCCGTCGAAGGCGGTCGATCCCACCAATCCGTCGACTGGCTCGCTGGTCGCGCCGCCTGAAAAACGCATCACCATGAAGTCGCCCGACGTGGCGCTGGCGCGTGGCGCGGTGGTGGACATCGCGGGCGGCGGCGACCTGCATGCCTCCGAATTCGTGCCGGGCCCGGGCGGCTCGCACGACATGCTGAACATGCCCGGCATGTACGCGATCCTGCCGGGGCAGGCCGGCGCGGCGCCCGCTGGCGGTGCCGCGGCGGGCCAGCGCGTCTGGCTCGCCGGCGGCCCCGGTCTGGCGGCCGGCTGGTACACGCTGCTGCCCGCGCGCTATGCGCTGCTGCCCGGTGCCTTCGCGGTGCAGGCAACGGGCAAGGCCTGGGGCGGCGCACTCGCGCCCGCCACCCGCGCACCGGACGGCAGCCTCGTCATGCAGGGCAAGGCCGGCAATGCCTATGGCGGCAACCAGGACGCGCAGGCGTCGGCCTGGCGCGTGATGTCCGGCGCCGTGCTGCGGCGCTACTCCGAATACAACGAGGCCACGGCCAACGACTTCTTCTCGTCCGAGGCCTTCAAGCTCACGCAGTACCGCCTGACCGGCCAGAACGTCGTCACGCCGCGCCTGCCGCGCGACGGCGGCGCGGTGGTGTTCGACGCCGGCCGCCGGCTGGTGCTGGACGGCACGCTGCGCTCGGCACCCGACGAGGGCGGGCGCGGCGGGCTGGTGGACATTGCCGGCAAGAAGATCGCCATCGTCGGCAGCGGGCAGGACAGCGCCAGCCTGCAGGCCGACGGCTACCTCGTCATCGATGCGGCGAGCCTGTCGAACTTCGGCGCGGGCAGCCTGCTGGTGGGCGGCAAGCGCAAAGGCAACGCGCTCGGCCTGGAACTGGACGTGACCGCGACCGACATCGTGGTGCGCAACAACGAGGGCTCCGAGCTGTCCGGCCCCGAGATCATCCTGGCGGCCAGCGACAAGGTGGCCATCGAAGGCGGAAGCCGCGTCAGCGCGAAGGGCGCGGGCGGGCGCGGCGCGGGCAACCTGGTCATGAAGCCGCGGGTGGCGGCGGTCTACGCCGACCCGGACGGGCAACTGGACGACAACTTCGACGGCGTGATCGACGCCAAGGACGCGGTGGACGACGTGCTCGTCTCGGCCGCCAGGGACTGGGGCGCGCTGGTGCGCGTGGCCACCGGCGATGCGGTCAAGGTCATCCGCCAGGGCGTGGACACCTCGCGCGGCGGGCTGGTTTCCATCGGTGCGGGCGCCATCGTCAACGGCGACGCGGCCTTGCTGATCGACGCCACGCGCACGACGGAACTGGCGGCCTCGGCACAGATCGCGGGCACCGACCTGTCGGTGGCGGCCGGCCGCATCGGCTTCGGCGGCGGCACCGAAGGCATGGTACTGGACAGCGGCGCGCTTGCGCAGCTGGGCCGTTCGACGCGCCTGACGCTGCGCAGCTACACCGACTTCGACTTCTACAGCTCGCTCGACCTGGGCGCGGCCGGCCTGAAGTCGCTGACCTTCGACGGCGGCGCATTCGTCGGCCGCGGCGCGGGCGACGTGACGATCAAGGGCGACAGCATCGCGCTCATCAACAGCGGCGGGGGCGGCACCGGCGTGCCCGCCGCCGGCGGTGCGGGCGGCTTCACGCTGGACGCGGCCACGCTGGTGCTGGGCGCGGGCCAGAAGACGTTCTCGGGCTTCGGCGCGGTGACGCTGGCGGGCCGCAACGCGATCATCGGCGAGGGCGCGGGCGGCATCGACACGGGCGCGTCGCCGCTCACGCTGAACACGCCGCTGCTGACCGGCCGTGGCGGCGCGGCGCAGTCGATTGCCACGGGCGGCGCCTTGCAGGTCGTCGCGTCGGCACAAGGCGAGCCCTCGTCGTTCGACCCTCAGGAAAGCCTGGGCCTGCGCCTGGCCCTCAGCGGGCGCAGCATTGCCTTCGACGGCCGGGCGGTGGCGCGGGGCGGCAGCATCGACATGACGGCGACCGGCGGCAGCCTGGTCGTGGCGCGCGGCGCCACCATCGACGTGAGCGGCTCCGCCAAGCAGTTCTTCGACGTGGCCGAATACGCGGACGCGGGCCGCATCGGCCTGTCGGCGGTGGGCGGCGACGTGCGGCTGGAGGCCGGCAGCCGGCTCGACCTGGCCGCCCACCCGAGGGGCGGCGACGCCGGCACGCTGAGCCTGGCGGCATCGCAGGGCGGCACGGTGGTGCTCGACGGCCTGATCGCGGCGCAGGCGGGAGGCAATGGCGGCAAGGCCGGCAGCTTCGCGCTCGACATCGAGGCGCTGCCCGATTTCGCCGGCGTGAGCCAGCGGCTGAACGACGCCGGCTTCAACCGCTCGCGCCAGTTCCGCATCCGCCAGGGCAACGTGGCACTGGGCGGCTTCACGCAGGTGGAAGACTTCGGCCTCACGGCGGACCGGGGCAGCATCGACATCTCGGGCACGGTGGATGCGCGCTCGGCCTACGGCGGCGCCATTCGCATCACCGCCGGCAACGGCGTGGCAATGCAGGCCGGCGCGCAGTTGCTCGCCGGTGCCACCGGCAGCCTGGGCAACGGCCGCGTCACGCTCGAAGCGGCGGGCGGGCAGCTCAACCTGCAAGGCGGCCTGATCGACGTGGCCGGCAACGAAGGCGGCAAGGTGCGCCTGCGCGCGCAGCAGAACGCCACGCACGACGACATTGCGGTCAGCGCGCTGAACGTTGCCGTGAACGGCGCGCGCTCGGCGGTGCTCGAAGGCGTGAGCGTCTACGACGTGAAGGACTACGACGGCGCCACGGTCGATTCGGTCAAGCCCGACGCCATTGCCGATGCCGCGCGTTTCAGGGCCGCATCGGGCGGGGTGGCGGCACGGCTGGGCACCGGGCTGGCCGTGATGCCCGGCATCGAGGTCCGCAGCGCGGGCGACCTCGCGTTGAACAGCGACTGGAATCTTTTCAGCGATTTCTCCGGCGCGCGCGAAGGCACGCTGACCTTGCGCGCGGGCGGCAACCTCGCCATCAACGGCCACCTGAGCGATGGCTTCGACGCGGCCGACCGCAGCGGCCGGCTGCAGGCGGGCCCGTCGTGGAACCTGCGGCTGGTGGCCGGCGGCGAACTGGCCTCGGCCGATGCGATGGCGCTCAAGCCGCTCGCGGCGCAAGCCGCGGGCAAGGGGTCGATCACCGTGGGCACGGCCAACACCGCCGTGCCCACCGACATCGACCCGAAGCCTGACAACGGCGCGGGCAAGCTCGTGCGCACCGGCACCGGCGACCTCGAAGTGCGCGCGGGCCGCGACCTCACGCTGGCGCACAAGGAATCGGTGATCTACACCGCCGGGCGCAAGGACACGACGGTGTGGAGCGACTTCTCCACCGCCAACCCGAACGCCAGCTACGGCGTGGAAGGCGGCAACCTTGCCATCGGCGCGCAGGGCAGCATCGAGGCCGCGCCGTCGGGCCAGCACTTCACCGAATGGCTCAACCGGCAGGGCACGCTCAATGCCAAGCGCTTCTTCGGCGAATACACCAACGGCGAAAACGGCTGGAACCCCGACGGCGTCTACGGCCCCGTCATTCACGCGCCCGAGCAGTCGAGCTGGTGGATCGACTACGGGCGCTTCCAGCAGGGCGTGGGCGCGCTGGGCGGTGGCAACGTCAGCGTGGAAGCCGGCGGCGACCTGCGCAACCTGCTGGTCGCCTTGCCGACCCACATGCGCATGCGCGGCGGCCGCTCCGCCAGCGAGGCCATGGCCATGGAAATGCGCAACGGCGGCGCCATGTCGGTGCAGGCCGGCGGTGCGATCCGCGGCGGCCAGTACTACGTGGCGCGCGGCGCGGGCGACATCCGCGCCGGCGAAACGGCGGTCGGCCACACGGTGACGATAACCCGCGACGACAGCGGCGGCGGCTTGACGAAGAGCAGCTACACCGTGGCGCCGATCCTCGCGCTGGGCGACGCCACGCTGAGCCTGCGCACGGCCGGTGACCTGCGCCTGCAGACGGTGGTCGATCCGCTGCTGGTGACCTACGGCGAGGGCCTGCGAGGCGACGGCCAGGTGCTGAACTACGGCGCCTACATGAGCGGCTACACCGACCGCAGCGCGCTGCGGCTGGTGTCGACCGGCGGCAACATCACCTTCGTGAACCGGACCGAGTTCATCTTCCGCGACCTGCTGCTGCGCTGGGTCGAGAAGGACACGCTGGTGGGCTTCGGCGGCAACCGGTATCCGGCGCGCTTTTCAGCGGCCGCCCTGAACGGCGGCATTGCCATCGACGGGCCGCTGTACGTGCTGCCGGGAACCACCAACGACGTGCGAGTGGTCGCGAAGAACGACATCCGCTTCGACGCGCCGCTCGTCATGGCCTACGCCACGCCCGCGATGATGCCCACGGGCTACATGCCGGCCGGCGCGGGCTCGCCGTTCAGCCAGATGAACATGGAGGACATGCTCGACAACCTGATCGAGCGGGCACTGGCCTCGCCGGTCAACAACACGTACCTGCGCACCGTGAACAACCCCGAGGTGCTGCCGCTGGCCAACGACTTCGAGCCCAGTCGCATCTATGCATCGCAGGGCTCCATCGTGGGGCTCGACGTGAAGGCCAACGAGCAGACCTGGGTGCGCGCGGGCACCGACATCCGCGGCCTGCGGCTGGCGGGCCGCAACCTGCGTGGGTCCGACGTCACGCTGCTGGAGGCGGGCAACGACATCCTGGCGATGCAGAGCACGGCGCGGCTGGACACGAACAACGATCTCTCGGTGGGCCTGACCGGCAACATCGAGATCCAGGGCCCCGGCACGCTGGTGCTGGCCGCCGGCCGCGACCTGTACGCCGACAACCTGCAGGTGCAGACGCTGGGCAACCAGCGCTACGACAGGAACAACCGCGCGCTGCCCGAGACGCAGGTCAAGGGCCTGCCGGAACACGGCGCCGCCATCACCGCCATGGCCGGGCTGAACCACGCCGTGGGCTACGACGCGTTCACGGCCGCCTACCTCGATCCGTCGAAGGTCGCGTCCATGCCCGACTACCTGAAGACCCGGGGCGCGGACGGCAGCGTGCTGCCCATCTACCTGGTGGACCAGGTCGAAACGCGCGCAGGCGGGCAGGAAAAAACCGTGCGCCGCGGCCTCGTCTCGTTCATGTCGGACATGACCGGCGAAAAGCTGGAGCCGCTCGAAGCCTGGGCGCGCTTCCAGAAATTGCCCCAGCTTGCGCAGCAGCAGTTCCTGCGGCAGGTGTACCTGCTCGAACTGCGCGAAGCCGGGCGCGACCAGAACGAGCCGGGCACCGGCGGCCTGCCGCGCAACGGCGGCTACAACCGCGGCTACACGGCCATCGAGACGCTGTTCCCGGGCGACACATGGAAGGGCGACGTGGCGGCCAACAAGCTGATGCTGCGCACCATGGCCGGCGGCGACATCGACGTGCTCACGCCCGGCGGCGGCCTGCAGGTGGCGGCGCTGGGCGCCGCAGTGCCGGCCGGCTACGGTCTGGTGACGCTGGCGTCGGGGCACATCGGCATTGCGGCCAGGAACGACGTCACCGTGAACCAGTCGCGCATCCTGTCGTTCGTGCCCGAGGTCACGAAGCAGGGCAGCGACCAGATCATCTGGTCCACCGTCGGCGACATCGACGCCGGGCGCGGCGCCAAGACCTTGCGCGTGCCCTCGGCGCCCGAGGTGTCCACCGACCTGGACGGCGTGACGGTGATCCGCGAGAAGTCGGACATGAGCGGCAGCGGCATCGGCACCGTGGGCGACGGCGACGTCGACCTGGTCGCGCCGCGCGGCACCGTCAACGCCGGCGATGCGGGCTTGCGCGTGGCGGGCAACCTGAACATCGCGGCGCTGCAGGTGCTCAACGCGGACAACATCCAGGTCAAGGGCGAGACCAAGGGCCTGCCGGTGATCGCGTCGGTGAACATCGGCGCGCTCACCAATGCGAGCGCTGCCGCTGCGCAGGCGACGGCCGCGGCGCAGGACGCGGTGCAGCGCGAGCGCGCGGCCGCGCGGCAGGCGCTGGCGTCGGTCTTCACGGTGCGCGTGCTCGGCTTCGGCAACGAGCCCGCACCAGAGGGGCGCGACGCGCCGGCGCCGCGGTCGGGACTGCAATCCGGGGCGCAGGTCGACTACGACCCGCAGAACCCCGTGCAGGTGGTGGGCATGGGCCGCAAGATCGACCCCAGGCACTGGGCCGCCCTGAGCAGCGACGAGCGTCGTCGCCTGCAGCAGGACCGCTAGGCGGGCAGGAGCGGCATGTCATGGCACCCAGTGTCCTTTGCGAACAGGAAGCACCGGCGCGCGACGAGGCGGCCGATGCGCTGCGGGACGAAGCGCAGCGTCGCCTGGCGCTGCAGGTTTTTCTCTGCGCCAACTACGAAGGGTTGCGGCGCAAGCTGACCCGCCATCTCGGGTGCGCCGAGATGGCCAGCGAATGCCTGCACGACGCCTGGCTGCGGCTGGGCCACCTGCGGGTGGGCGCACCCGTGGAGAACCCCAGCGCCTACGTCTATCGCGTGGCCTGCAACCTGGCCATGGACCGGTTGCGCAGCGAGGGGGCATGGCGCTATGTGGACGACCCGCACACCGCCGTCGAGTCGGCCATCGACCACGCGCCCGGGCCCGAGGACATGGCCGAAGTGCGCGCCGAAGTCGGTTCGGTCGACCGCGCGATGCAGGGCCTGCCGCGGCGTCACCGGGCGGTGCTCGAGGCCTTGCGCATCGAGGAGAAGACGCGCCAGGAGGTGGCCTCCCATTACGGGCTGTCGCTGCGCAACGTGGATACCGTCCTGCGCCAGGCGCTCGACCATTGCGGCGCGATGACGGGCCGGCCGGTGCTGGCCGGCGTCGGTACACCCCGAAGGGCCGTGGTGTCGCCCCGGATGGCCGCCTGAGCGGCACGTGGCACCGTGGCACCACGGTGCTGCTTGCCACAGCAGGCGCAATGTCACGAAACTGTGGGCTTGTTCGTCAAGACAGTTCAACCACAGGAGCTTTCTTCATGCAGCCCATGTTTTCAACACTGGAAACCGACGACGACACCCCACCCGCGGCCACGGCCGAGCCGCGCAATTCCTACCTCGAGGAAAAAGCCTTCAAGTCGCGCACGCTGCTGATCTTCGGCAGCATCACCGACAGCGTGGCCGCCGACGTCACGCGCCGGCTCATCGCGCTCGATGCCGACAGCGGCGACAAACCCATCGACATCCTCGTGAGCTCGCCCGGCGGGCACCTGGAGTCGGGCGACGCGATCCACGACGTGGTGCGCTTCATCAGCGCACCGGTGCACATGATCGGCACCGGCTGGGTGGGCAGCGCGGCCACGCACCTGTTCCTGGCGGCGCCGCGCGAGCGCCGCGTGTGCCTGCCCAACACGCGCTTTCTGATCCACCAGCCCAGCGGTGGCGCGGGCGGGCAGGCGACCGACATCGCGATCCAGGCGCAGGAGATCATCAAGGCCCGCCAGCGCATCGCGCACGAGATCGCGCGCGAAACCGGCAAGCCCATCGACGTGGTGCTGGCCGACATCGAGCGCGACCGCTGGCTGTCGGCCACGGAGGCCGTCGAGTACGGGCTGGTCTCGCGCATCGTGCAGCGCAAGACCGAACTGCGACCCGCCTGATCAGGCCTTGGGCTTGTAGGCGACGACGTCGATCTCGACCTTCGCATCGACCATGAGGCGCGCCTCGGTGGTCGAGCGCGCCGGCTTGTTTTCACCGAAGTAGCTCATGTAGACGCGGTTGAAGGCACCAAAGTCGCGCGCGTCGTGCAGCCAGACGGTGCTCTTGCACACGTCGTCGAGCGTGGCGCCGGCCAGCGCGAGCACGGTCTTCAGGTTCTCCATCACCTGGCGCGTCTGCACCTCGATGCCGCCGGCCACGATCTCGCCCTGCGCGTTGGCGGGCACCTGGCCCGACACGTAGACGAAATCGCCCGCGCGCACGGCGGGCGAGAAGGGGCGGGCCTGGCGGTCGGAAGCGATGGGCGGGGCGCCGAGGTATTCGAGGGGCATGGGAACTCCTGTGAGTGAGAGAGGTTGAGTGGGGCGGATGAGGGCCGCAGTATCCGTCTGATTTGAAAGACTTTTTCAGAATAACCCCTCAACAAGGGTTAACACGGATGATTTGGCATGAAGTCTGCTTCAGAGTTCGGCCTAGAAAGAAAATTTCTTTCATAAATCAGTCCGCCCCATGAAGGAGTTCTCCATGTCTCACGCCGGTCTTGTCCAGCGCCTGCCTCGTCTGTCGAAGCGCAGCCTGCTGGGAGCTTCCCTGCTCGCGATGCTGTGTGCCGCACTGCCTCACCCCAGCGCCCACGCGCAGGGCCCGCGCAACTTCGCCACGCTGGCGATGGTGGCCGAGCCGCAGACGCTCGACCCGATGGCCTCCACGGCCGACCTGGTCGGAACCATCATGCAGCACGTGTACGAGACGCTCTACACCTTCGATGCCAAGTGGAACGTGGTGCCGATGCTGGCCGAGGGCATGCCCAAGATCTCGGCCGACGGCAAGACCTACGCCATCACGCTGCGCAAGGGCGTGGCGTTGCACAACGGGCGCGATCTCACGGCCGACGACGTGGTCGCCAGCCTGCAGCGCTGGATGGACCAGTCGCCGCGCGGCAAGGCCGTGGGCAAGGAAATCGAGAGCCTCAAGGCCAAGGGCCCGCTCGGCGTGGAGATCGTTCTGAAGGCGCCGTACGCGCCGCTGCTGTCGCAGCTGGCGCTGCCCAGCGGCATGGCGGCCATCATGGCCAAGGATTCCATCGCTTCGCCGCTGAAAGACTTCGTCGGCACCGGCCCCTACAAGTTCAAGGAACGCCGCCCCGACCAGTTCGTGCTGCTCACGCGCTTCGACAAATACGCCGCGCGCAAGGAGCCCGCGAGCGGCTACGGCGGCAAGCGCGAAGCGGCCATCGAAGAGCTGCGTTTCGTGCCCGTGCCCAACGCCAGCACCCGCGTCGAAGGTGCGCTGGCCGGCCAGTACGACTTCGCCGACCTGCTGCCGGTGGAAGCCCTGCCGCGCCTGGAGAAGGCTGGCGGCAAGACGCTGCCGATCATGACGCCGTCGTTCGGCTTCCCCTACCTCGTGCTCAACACCAAGGAAGGCGTGGCCGCCAACCCGGCGGTGCGCCAGGCCGTGCAGACCGCGCTGGGCCAGGGCGAGATGCTCGCGGCCGGCTTCGGCGACACGCGCTTCTTCGTGGCCGAGGCCAACCACTTCCCCAAGGGCTCGCCGTTCTACTCGGCGGCCGGCGCCGACCACTACAACCAGCGCAACGCCACCAAGGCGAAAGACGCCGCGGCCAAGGCCGGCTACAAGGGCGAGCCGATCCGCGTGCTCACCAGCCGCCAGTACGACTTCCACTACAACATGTCGCTGCTGATGGCCGAGCAGCTCAAGCGCGCCGGCTTCAAGGTCGATCTCAACGTGGTCGACTGGGCCACGCTGGTGCAACGCCGCAACGACCCGAAGCTGTGGGACATCTACGTGACCCACTCGGGCCAGTTCCCAGAGCCCATGCTCTCGCCGCCGCAACTGGGCGACGGCGCGCCCGGCTGGTGGGATTCGCCCGCCAAGAAGGCCGCACTGAGCGCCTTCAACACCGAGAGCGACCCGGCCAAGCGCGGCGCGCTGTGGGGCAAGGTGCAGCAGGTGGTGTACGACGAGGTGCCCTACATCAACGTCGGCAAGTTCAACGGCCTCTCGGCCAAGAGCCCGGCGCTGGACAACTACCAGCCCGCGACCTGGCCGTTCTTCTGGAACGCGAAGATCAAGTAAGGCCGCAAGCACCGCCATGCCGTCGCGTCGTCAACTTCTGCAAGTCAGCGCACTGGCCTCCGGCCTCGGCGCCCTCGGACTCAAACCATCCATGGCCACTACCGCTCAAGCCACCACTTCGGGCCCCGTGTACGCCTACGTCGGCACCTACAGCGACGGCGGCAAGCCGTGGCGCGGCGGGCGCGGCCTGGGCGTGCACCAGTTCGTGGTGGACGGCGCGACCGGCGCGCTCAAGCCCATCCCCGGTGCACCGCCCGCCGTGGCGAGCGCGGGCAGCGATGCCAAGCTGCGCAACCCCGCCTCGCTCGCGCGGCACCCGAGCCTGCCGATGCTCTACGCCGCCAACGAGTTCGAGGCCGGCTCCGTCTCGGCCTTTCGCATCGGCGCGAACGGCGCTCTGTCGTTCGTGGCCGAGATGCCCTGCGGCGGCAAGGACCCGGCGCACCTGAGCGTGCATCCCGACGGCCGCTACGTGTTCACCGCCAACTACGCCAGTGGCGACGTCAGCGTGATCGCACTGCGCGCCGACGGAACCTTCGACACCGACCGCGCCGCCGTCGTCTACAAGGACGTCGCGGCCTGCGGCGCCGCCACGCCCTGCAAGCCCGGCGCCGACGTGGTGCCGCTGGCCGCGCGTTCGCACGAAGGCTTTGCCACCAGCGACCACGACGGCCCGCACGCCCACATGGTGCAGGCCGACCCGGCCGGCAACTTCGTGCTCGTGGCCGACCTGGGGCTCGACCGCGTCATCTCGTACCGCTTCGACCGCGCCACCGGCGTGCTGAGTCAGCCGAGCACGGTGGCCGTGTCCGAGAGCTCGGGCGCGCGCCACTTCGCCTTCCATCCGAACGGCAAGTGGGTCTACCTCGTCAATGAAGAGGCCTCGACCATCGCCTTCCTGCGCTACGACGGCGCCACCGGCGTGCTCACGCTGGTGAGCGAAACCTCGGCGCTGCCCGCCGGTTTCAAGGGCACCAGCTACGCCTCGGGCATCCGCATGCTGCCGGGCGGCACGCACTTCGTGTCGCTCAACCGGCTGCACGACTCCATCTCGATCTTCAAGGTCGATGCGCGCACCGGCGCGCCCACGCTGGTGCGCGAAGAGTGGACGCGCGGCAACTACCCGCGCAGCTGCACGCTCGACCCGAGCGGGCGCTTTCTCTACGTGTGCCACAACAAGCAGGGTGACAACGTGACCATCTTCCGCGTGAAGAAGAACGGCGACGTGCAGTTCACCGGCCAGTACGTGGCCGTCGGCAGCGCCGCCGCCATCGAGTTCTCGTCATGATCAAGAGCGCATCGCTTCGCTACATCGCCTCGCGCGCGGGCGGCATGCTCATCGTGCTGGCGCTGGTGGCCGTGCTGGTCTTCGTGCTCACGCGCGCCGCCTCGGGCGACCCCATCTCCGTGCTGCTGGGCGACCAGGCCACCGCCGCCGACATCGCCCGCGTGCAGAAGGACTACGGGCTGGATAAACCCCTGCCCGTGCAGTTCGGCTACTGGTTGCGCGAAGTGCTGCAGGGCAACCTGGGCACCTCGATCTTTTTGCAGCGCCCGGTCACGCAGGCGCTGTGGGAGCGCGCCGAGCCCACCACCTTGCTCGCGCTGCTGGCCGTGGCCATCGCGGCGCTCATCGGCGTGCCCTGCGGCATCGTCTCGGCCGTGTTCCGCGGCCGCGCGGTCGACCAGTTCTTCACCGGCATCGCGATGCTGGGTGCCAGCATCCCCAGCTTCTGGCTGGGCATCGTGCTGATCCAGATCTTCGCGGTGTCCTTCGGGTGGTTCCCGGTGTCGGGCTACGGCGCGCCCGATGCGCCCTTCGCCGAACGGCTGCATGCACTGGTGCTGCCGGCCACCGTGCTGGGCCTGCTGAACTCCGCGCTCATCATCCGCTTCACGCGCGCCTCGATGCTCGACGTGCTCGGCGAAGACTACGTGCGCACCGCACGTTCTAAAGGCCTGAGCGAGAGCACCGTCGTCTTGAAGCACGCGCTGCGCAACGCATTGGTGCCCATCGTCACGGTGATCGGCCTCACGGTCGCACTCATGATCGGCGGCGCCGTCATCACCGAGACCGTGTTCGGCCTGCCGGGCGTGGGCAACCTCGTGGTCAACGCCGTGCTGCGGCGCGACTACCCCGTCATCCAGGGCGCGCTGCTCGTGATCGCCGCGATCTATGTGCTCATCAATTTCTCGATCGACCTGCTGTATGCCGTCGTCGATCCGCGCGTGAAGGTCTGAACGATGCGCATGCCTCGAATGCTCCGCCAGCTGATGCACCGCCGCATCGTGATGGTGTCCGCCCTGGTGCTTCTGGTGATTGCCATCATGGCCATCGGCGCGCCGCTGGTTGCCTCGGCCGACCCCAACGACACAGCGGTGCTGCAGCGCCTGAAGGCGCCCAGTGCCGAACACCTGCTCGGAACCGACGAACTCGGGCGCGACATGTATTCGCGCATCGTGCACGGTGCCCGTTACTCGCTGGCCATTGCGGCGCTCACGGCGCTGGGCGCGGTCATCGCCGGCACGGTGCTGGGCCTCATGGCCGGGTTCTTCCGTCGCCTTGACGCCCCCCTGATGCGCGTGGTCGACGCCATGATGTCCTTCCCCGACATCCTCTTGGCCATCGCGCTGGTGGCCATCCTCGGGCCTTCTTTGATGAACACCGTGCTCGCGCTGGTGCTGGTGTACACGCCGCGTGTCGCACGCGTGGTGCGGGCCTCGACGCTGGTGGTGCGCGAACTGCTGTTCGTCGAGGCCGTGCGCGCTTTGGGCGTGCGCACCTCGCGCATCCTGTGGCGTCACATCCTGCCGAACCTGATGTCGCCGATCCTCGTGCAGGTGTCG
>NZ_JBWKYW010000057.1:0-44461 GCF_059423965.1 Variovorax sp. GW458-11-26-14-LB1 | reverse complement strand
CTACCCGCCCGCCCTTTTCACCACCTCCACGCGCGACGACCGCGTGGGGCCCGTGCATGCGCGCAAGATGCACGCGAAACTGCTCGCGCAGGGGCACGACAGCAGCTTCTACGAGAACATGGAAGGCGGCCACAGCGCCGCCGCGGACAACAAGGCGTCCGCCTTCATGGATGCGCTCGGCTACGCCTACATCTGGCACCACATCGGGAGACCGGCATGAACAGCAGCAGCACCGCCACCACCCTCGAACTGATCGGCGCGCCGACCGACATCGGCGCCAGCGTGCGCGGCGCGGGCATGGGCCCCGACGCGCTGCGCGTGGCCGGCCTGGCCGAAGCGCTGGCGGGCCAGGGCTTCACGGTGCTCGACCGCGGCAACCTCGCGGGCCCGGCCACGCCGTGGGCACCGCCGGCCAACGGGCTGCGCCACCTCACCGAGGTGATCGCATGGAACCGCTCGGTCTACGCCGCCGTCGACACCGCGCTGGGCGCCGGCCACGTGCCGGTGATGCTGGGCGGCGACCACTGCCTGGCGATCGGCTCCATCAGCGCCGTGGCCTGGCATGCGCGAAAACGCGGCAAGAAGCTGCGCGTGCTGTGGCTGGATGCGCACTCTGATGTCAACACCGAAACCACGAGCCCCAGCGGCAACCTGCACGGCATGCCGGTGTCGTGCCTGCTGGGCCACGGGCCGGCGGACCTCACGGGCTGGAGCGGCGAGCCCGCGGCGCTGGCGCACGACGCGATTCGCTTCATCGGCATCCGCAGCGTCGACGCCGACGAGAAGGAAGCGATCCGCACGCTGGGCCTGCACGTGTTCGACATGCGCCACATCGACGAGAACGGCATGCGCACCACCATGACCGAGGCGCTTCAAGATGTGGACGAAGACACCCACCTGCACGTGAGCTTCGACCTCGATTGCCTCGACCCGGCCGACGCGCCCGGCGTGGGCACGGGCGTGCGCGGCGGGCCGACTTACCGCGAGATGCAGCTGTGCATGGAAATGATCGCCGACACGGGCCGGCTCGGCTCGGTCGACGTGGTGGAACTCAACCCCGCGCTCGACGTGCGCAACCAGACGGCCGAGGTGGCGGTGGAGCTGATCGAGAGCCTGTTCGGCAAGTCGACGCTGGTGCGCTGACTGCCAAGCCTGTTCAGCCGCGGTTGGGCGACGGCGCCACCGGGAAGGTGGTGGCCGCGGGGCGCGTGGCGGGCTTCGGCGCGTCCTCAGCATCGGCCGGCATGTCGGGGCCGCCGCCCTGCAGGAAGCGCTCGACCAGCGTGAAGAAGCGGTCGTAGAAACGTTCGTCGGTGAGCGTCTGGCTCGCCACCTTGACCATCGCCTCGTTGCTGCCGCCGAAGGGCAGCGAGAGCGAGCCGATGGCGCCCACGCCCAGGCTGGCCGAGTTGCTGCCCTTCTTCAGGCCGTAGCGGTCCTGCAATGCGGTCGCGAAGGCCACGGTGCTGCGTCCGCCCGAGGCGCTGCCGGCGCCCCCTTCCCGCGCGCAGACCACGCGGAACTCGACCTCGACGTGCGTCTCGGCCGCGGGCTGGAAGCTCTTGCGCGCGGTCACCAGGTCGGCGTTGGCGGCCGTGACCATGTAGCCCTGGCTCAGCAGCGCGCGACGCGCCGCCTCGCAGGCCTGGGCCTCGCTGGCGGCGTAGTTGCGCGTGTGGGTGGTGGTGGAGTCGAAGTCTTCGGGCTCGTAGGCCTGGCCCGTGCCGAAGCTGCCGCAGCCGGCCAGCAGCAGGGCCGACAGCAGGCCCGGGAACAGAAACGCCGGCACGCGGGCCGGCGAAGAGAAGAAGGCAGCAGAAGAGGTCTGGGGCATGGCAGGGCGGGAAGGACACCGGATGCTAACCAACCGGCGGCTTCGCTTCGAGCCCCCGGCGGGCCGGGGGTTCCCGAAAGGCCCTGCAAGCCCCGGAGATCGCCTCAGGGGTACAGACCGCGTTCCTGGCGCGCCATCAGGATGCGCTCGCAGGCGACCGCGTAGGTGGCGGTGCGCAGCGGGATCTTGTGCTTGTCGGCCGTGTCCCAGATCTGGTTGAGCGCGTTCATCATGATGCGATCGAGGCGCACGTTGATCTCGTCCTCGTCCCAGAAGAAGGACGAGAAGTCCTGCACCCATTCGAAGTACGAGACCGTCACGCCGCCGGCGTTGCAGATCACGTCGGGCACGACCAGCACGCCGCGCTCGGCCAGGATGTCGTCGGCCTCGGGCACCGTCGGGCCGTTGGCGCCTTCGAGCACCAGCTTGGCGGTGGTCTTCTTGGCACGTTCGGCCGTGAGCTGGCCTTCGAGGGCGGCCGGAATGAGGATGTCGCAGGCCACGTCCCAGAAGTCTTCGTTCGGCACGATGTCGCCGCCGGCCTTGAAGCCGACCACGCCGTCGGTGCGCGAGATGGGCACCAGCTGGGTCAGATCGAGGCCGTTGGTGTTCACGATGGTGCCGGTGTGGTCCTGCACCGCGACGATCTTGGCGCCTGCCTCGACGAAGAGTTCGGCCGCGACCGAGCCCACGTTGCCGAAGCCCTGCACCGCGATGCGCGCGCCGCGCAGGTCCATGCCCAGGCGGCGGGCCGCTTCACGGCCGGTGACGAACACGCCGCGGCCGGTGGCCTTCACGCGGCCCAGCGAGCCGCCCAGGTGCAGCGGCTTGCCGGTGACCACGCCGGTGGCGGTGCCGCCGACGTTCATCGAGTAGGTGTCCATCATCCACGCCATGATCTGCGCGTTGGTGTTCACGTCGGGCGCGGGGATGTCGGTGTGCGGGCCGATGATGATGCCGATCTCGCTGGTGTAGCGGCGCGTGACCTTCTCGAGTTCTTGCAGCGACAGCTTCTTCGGGTCGACGCGGATGCCGCCCTTGGCACCGCCGTACGGCAGGTTGACGGCCGCGGTCTTGATGGTCATCCAGGCCGACAGCGCCATCACTTCTTCCAGCGTGACGTCGGGGTGGAAGCGCACGCCGCCCTTGCCCGGGCCACGGCTCATGTTGTGCTGCACGCGGTAGCCCTCGAAGTGGGCGATGGTGCCGTTGTCCATCTCGATCGGCACGTCGACGATCAGCGCACGCTTGGGGCGCTTGAGGGTTTCGACCCAGCGCGCCAGCGGGCCGAGGTACGGCACGACGCGATCGACCTGCGACAGGTAGGTGCCCCAGGGGCTGTTGGCCGTCGGATTGACGAAGGAGAGTTTCTCGTTCATGGAAGATTCCCTTGGTTGGAATGGATGGGCGCAACGATATTCCGACTGCGGGCCGCGCGCCATGGCTTATGCATGCCGCGATGGCGGTTATGCAAGAGAAGTTGGAAGGCCCCTTGCGGTCCCTCTCGGCGCGGCCCGATGCAGGTGGATACGCACATGACAAAACCGTCATCCAGACGTTATCGGTCGCGTGGATGCGCTTCGTACAGTCGTTCTCACCAACCAAGCAACCACCTCAAGGAGTGAACGAACATGAAGCTGTCTGCCACCACCCGCCTGCTGAACACCGCCGCCGTCGCCGCCCTGCTGGGCCTGGCCGCCGCGCCGAGCTTTGCCGGCAACTACGCCGAAGGCGACCCGCGTCCCGCGCCCTTCGCGTCGTCGACGACGCGCGCCGCCGTGACGGCCGACGCCCAGCAGTGGCTGAAGACCGCGCCCACCCAGGGCTACAACGAGAACATGGGCCAGGAGCCCGTCGTGGTCTCGGCCAACAGCCGCGCCGCCGTGGCCGCCGACACGCAGCTGTGGATCCGTTCGGGCCTGGCCGCTCAGCAGTCGGGCGAAGCCGGCGCCGACACGTCGCGCCCCGGCTACCGCGAAGCCCAGGCCGCCTACACCAAGCTGCGCGAAGGCCCGGCCTACGGTGCGCTGGTCGACCAGCTCTCGGGCCGCCAGGCCGCCGCACCGGGCTCGACCACGGTGCGTTGAATGCGGTGACCCACGGCTTTCGGTAGTTCAAATGACTGCGAAAGGGTAGTCCAACGGCATTTCCTTGGTTCTATCTCCTATGGCCGTGGCAAATAGGCCGCATTTCTTGCAGTCGATCGATGTGTGCGCCGGATAATCCTCGAATGCTTGATCTGGACCGCATCGATCTGCGCCTGCTGAAGATCCTTCAGGAAGACGGCCGCATCACCAACCTCAAGCTGGCGGAGGCGGTCGCGCTGTCCCCCACCGCCGTGCTGGCGCGCGTGCAGCGCCTCACGCGCGACGGCTTCATCCTGGGCTACGAGGCCCGCCTCGACCCCTACAAGCTGGGTCGCGGCTTCACCGTGTTCGTCGAGGTGCTGCTCGACCGCACCACCGCCAACGTGTTCGACCAGTTCAAGGCCGCCGTGCAGGTGCGCGACGAGATCATGGAATGCCACATGGTCGCCGGCGGCTTCGACTACCTCCTCAAGACCCGCATGGCCGACATGGCCGCCTACCGCGAGTTCGCCGGCACCGTGCTGTGGCAGCTGCCCGGGGTGCGCGAGACGCGGACTTATGCGGTGATGGAAGAGGTCAAGAGCAGCGCGCGCTTGCCGCTGGGGGTCTGACTGTTGCAGCCCGAGGGCTGCAACGTCAGTACCTATTGAAACATTTCTGTTGCTTACCCAGAATGCTCCGCCATATCAACACAACGGAGCGAGGGAATGTTCAAACGCATTGGATCGGCGGTCGTCCTGGTTGCAACCTTGTTGCTGGGCGCCTGCGTGGGCCCGGTACCGAAGATCGACGCACCGCTCGAACGGTTGGTGGAGATCAAGTCGATTGCCGTGGTCAAGGTGCCGGAGCCCAAGACCTACACGGTGTTCAACATGGGCCATCCTGGCATGGCCTTCGGCCTGATCGGCGGCCTGGTTGCAGCGGCTGACCAATCCAGCAAGCAGGACACGCTGTCGGCGGCCTACAAGGCACAGGGCACGGCGATCAACACCCTGCTGGTGAAGCAGCTCGCCACACGCCTCGAGGCACAGGGATATGCCGTCACCGAGCAGGACGCACCGTGGGTGGAAGCCAATGGCGGCTACACGCTCGCGTTCGACAAGCTCGAAAGCCCCGCGGACGCGATCCTCGTGGTGTCCCCCACGATGGTCGGCTTCGTCTCGCCGCCTCGGGTGGGCGTCTACCTGCCGACGATCACCTCGGTCGTGGTCCTGCTGGGCAAGGACAAGACGAAGCCGATCTACCGCGGCTACCACTCGGCCGGATGGAAGCCCCTCGCCGAAGGGTGGCGCAACACGGAAGCGAAGACGACCTTTCCCGACTTCGCCGCACTGATGGCGGACACCAAGGCCAGCGCCAGCCGCCTTGAGAAGAGCGCCTCGGACATCGCCGATTCGGTGGCCCAGGATCTGAAGCGCGTCCAGAAGACAGCCGCCGCCCCCTGACCGGCCTATGCGGGCGCCTTCACCCGCCCGCCGAAGATCGCCGTACCGACCCGCACCATCGTGCTGCCGGCGCTGACCGCCGCTTCGAGGTCCCCGCTCATGCCCAACGACAGCGTGTCCAGCGCGATGCCCGCCGCGCGGATCGATTCGAACACCGCGTGCGCGCGCAGGCACAGTTCACGCTGCGCCGCGAAATCGGGCGCGGGTTCGGGGATCGCCATGAGCCCGCGCAGCGTCAGTTGTGGCAAGACCGCCACAGCGCGCGCGAGCGCCAAGGCCTCTTCCGGCGGCACGCCGGACTTGTTCGCGCCGCCGTCCACGTTGACCTGCAGGCACACCTGCAGCGGCGGCAGATGGGCCGGGCGCTGGGCCGACAGGCGCTCGGCGATCTTCAGGCGGTCGATGCTGTGAACCCAGTCGAACTGCTCGGCCACGGGCCGCGTCTTGTTGCTCTGCAGAGGGCCGATGCAGTGCCATTCGAGCCCCGCGCGCAGATCGGCCAGCGCGGCGATCTTGTCCAGGCCCTCCTGCACGTAGTTCTCGCCGAAGGCCGCCTGGCCCGCCGCGTGCGCCTCGCGCACCGCCTCGGGCCCGAAGGTCTTGGACACCGCCAGCAGGCGCACCGCCGCCGGGTCGCGCCCGGCCTGCGCACAGGCCCGGTCGATCCGGGCCCTTACTTGCTGGAGATCGTCGCCAATCATCGTCATAATCTTCCGAATTCGTATCAAAACGTCACTAAATCCTGCCTGAGGAGCCCCGTGGACATCACCCAACTGCTGGCGTTCAGCGTCAAGAACAAAGCCTCCGACCTGCACCTGTCGGCCGGCCTGCCGCCGATGATCCGCGTGAACGGCGACGTGCGCCGCATCAACGTCGATGCACTGGACCACAAGGCGGTGCACGCCATGGTGTACGACATCATGAGCGACACGCACCGCAAGCACTACGAAGAATTCCTGGAGGTCGACTTCTCGTTCGAGATCGACGGCCTCGCGCGCTTCCGCGTGAACGCCTTCAACCAGGCGCGCGGTGCGGCCGCGGTGTTCCGGACCATTCCCTCGAAGATCCTCACGCTCGAGCAGCTCAACGCGCCGAAGATTTTCGGCGAACTCGCGCTCAAGCCGCGCGGCCTCGTGCTGGTGACGGGCCCCACGGGCTCGGGCAAGTCGACCACGCTGGCGGCGATGGTGAACTACCTCAACGAGAACGAGTACGGCCACATCCTCACGGTGGAAGACCCGATCGAGTTCGTGCACGAATCGAAGAAGTGCCTGATCAACCAGCGCGAAGTGGGGCCGATGACGCTGTCGTTTGCCAACGCGCTGCGCTCCGCCCTGCGCGAAGACCCGGACGCCATCCTGGTGGGCGAGTTGCGCGACCTCGAAACCATTCGCCTCGCGATGACCGCGGCCGAAACCGGCCACCTGGTGTTCGGCACGCTGCACACCTCGTCGGCCGCCAAGACCATCGACCGGATCATCGACGTGTTCCCGGGCGAAGAAAAAGAAATGATCCGCGCGATGCTGTCCGAATCGCTGCAGGCCGTGATCTCGCAGACGCTGTGCAAGACCAAGGACGGCCAGGGCCGCGTGGCGGCGCACGAGATCATGCTGGGCACGCCGGCCATCCGCAACCTGATTCGCGAGGCCAAGGTCGCGCAGATGTACTCCACCATCCAGACCGGCCAGGGTTCGGGCATGCAGACGCTCGACCAGAACCTGACGGAGCTGGTGCGCCGCAATACGATCTCTGCCGCCGAAGCGCGCGGCAAAGCGAAGATTCCCGAGAATTTCCCCGGCTGATCCCCACAGTCCTTCGGAGCACAGACATCATGGAACGCGATCAAGCCAGCCAGTTCATCAACGACCTGCTCAAGCTCATGGTGAGCCGCAACGGCAGCGACCTGTTCATCACCGCCGACTTCCCGCCGGCCATCAAGGTCGACGGCAAGGTCACCAAGGTGTCGCAGCAGGCGCTGGGCGCGCAGCACACGCTGGCGCTCACGCGCTCGATCATGAACGACCGCCAGACGGCCGAGTTCGAGCGCACCAAGGAGTGCAACTTCGCGATCTCGCCGACCGGCATCGGGCGCTTTCGCGTCAACGCCTTCGTGCAGCAGGGCAAGGTCGGCATGGTGCTGCGGACCATTCCCGCCAAGCTGCCGACCATCGACGGGCTGGGCATGCCGCAGGTGCTGAAAGACGTGTCGATGACCAAGCGCGGCCTCACCATCCTGGTGGGCGCCACGGGTTCGGGCAAGTCGACCACGCTGGCCGCGATGATCGATTGGCGCAACGAGAACTCCTACGGCCACATCGTCACGGTGGAAGACCCGGTCGAGTTCGTGCACCCGCACAAGAACTGCGTGGTGACGCAGCGCGAAGTGGGCATCGACACCGACAGCTGGGAAGCCGCGCTGAAGAACACGCTGCGCCAGGCGCCCGACGTGATCCTCATGGGCGAAATCCGCGACCGCGAGACCATGGAGCACGCCGTGGCCTTCGCCGAAACCGGCCACCTGTGCATGGCCACGCTGCACGCCAACAGCGCCAACCAGGCCCTGGACCGCATCATCAACTTCTTCCCCGAAGAGCGCCGCGCGCAGCTGCTCATGGACCTGTCGCTGAACCTGCGCTCGCTGGTCTCGCAGCGGCTGGTGCCCACCGAAGACGGCCAGGGCCGCGTGGCCGCCGTCGAGATCCTGCTGAACACGCCGCTGATCTCCGACCTGATCTTCAAGGGCGAGGTGGGCGAGATCAAGGAGATCATGAAGAAGAGCCGCAACCTGGGCATGCAGACCTTCGACCAGGCGCTGTTCGACCTGTTCGAGGGCAACGCGATCAACTTCGAAGAGGCGATCCGCAACGCCGATTCGGCCAACGACCTGCGCCTGCAGATCAAGCTCAACAGCCAGCGCGCGCGCAGCACCGACCTGGCGGCCGGCACCGAGCACTTCGCGATCGTCTGAGGCCGCCCCCGCCGGCGCACCGCGGGGCGCGCCGGCCTTGTTTCTTTCTTTGGCTTTAAGCTGTCGGCCATGAGCAGCATCAACTCCCGCACCTACGAATCCGTTCCCGCCCAGACGGTGGCCTTTCTCGGCCTCGGCGTCATGGGCGGGCCCATGGCCGGGCACCTGGCCAAGGCCGGCCACACGGTCACGGTCTACAACCGCACGCCCGCCAAGTCGCAGGCCTGGGTCGCCGAGTTCGGAGCCCCCGGCCGCCACGCCCCCACCCCGCGCGAAGCAGCGGCCGGCGCCGACATCGTGTTCTGCTGCGTCGGCAATGACGACGACCTGCGCTCGGTGGTGCTGGGCGACGACGGCGCCCTGGCCGGCATGAAACCCGGCGCCGTGCTCGTGGACCACACCACGGCCTCGGCCGACGTGGCGCGCGAGCTGTCGAAGGCGGCGCAGGCGCGCGGCCTGCACTTCATCGACGCGCCCGTGTCGGGCGGCCAGGCGGGTGCGCAGAACGGCGCACTCACCGTGATGTGCGGCGGCGAGGCCGCGGTGTTCGAGCGCATCCGTCCGGCGGCCATGGCCTTCGCGCGCGCCGTCACGCTGCTGGGCGACAGCGGCGCGGGTCAGCTCGCGAAGATGGTGAACCAGATCGCCATCGCAGGGCTGGTGCAGGGCCTGTCGGAAGCCATCGCCTTCGGCCAGCGCGCCGGCCTGGACATGGAAGCCGTGCTCGGCGTCATCGGCAAGGGCGCGGCCCAGAGCTGGCAGATGGACAACCGCGGCAAGACCATGATCGAGGGCAAGTTCGACTTCGGCTTTGCCGTCGACTGGATGCGCAAGGACCTGGGCCTGGTGCTCGACGAAGCCAAGCGCAACGGCGCGCGCGTGCCGGTGACGGCGCTGGTCGACCAGTTCTATGCCGACGTGCAGCAGGCCGGCGGCAGGCGCTGGGACACCTCCAGCCTGATCATCCGGCTCAAATGAAAAAAGCCCGCGGAAGCGGGCTTTTTGGTTTCAGCGGACCGGCGAGGTCGTCGCCCCACCGGCCGGTGCCGGCAGCGGCTCCATCGGCGGCAGCGGCACGCGCGAACCCGAGGAGGAAGCACCCGGCGTCGATGGCGTCGCATTGCTCACCGGTGCGGGGCCCGTGCCGCCGCGCTGCGCGGCGGACTGGTTGGCCGCCTGGCTCGCGGCCAGGTCGGCCTCGCTCACCACCTCGACCACGCGCACGACCTTCGCCACGCCCGTCACGCCGCGCGTGATCTCGGTGGCGCGGTCGGTCTCGCGACGCGTGGCGATGCCCATCAGGTAGACCGTGCTGCGCTCGGTCACGACCTTGAAGGAGTTGGCGAAGATGTCCTTGGCGTCGAGCAGCGAGGCCTTCACCTTGCCGGTGATGTACAGGTCGTTCGAGCGGTCCTGGAAAGTGCTCGGGGCGCCGATGGTGAGTTCGTTCACCACCGAGCGCACGTTGACCACGCGGCTCACCTCGTCCTCGACGCGGCGGCGGTCGGCGTCGTTGCCGACGGCGCCGGTCAGCAGCACCTGGCGGTTGAAGCTGGTGACGCTCACGTACATGTTGTCGTTGGCGATGTCGCGCACGCGGGCCGCGGCGCGCAGCTCGATGCCCTGGTCGTCGAGCTGGGCGCCCGAGCTGCGGCGGTCGGTCGCCACCATGCCCACGCCCACCACCGCGGCGCCGCCCACGACGAGCGGCACGCAGGCGGACAGTCCGGCCACCAGGGCGGCGCCCAGGGTGAGCGCCAGGGCGAAACGTTGGGTCGAGGCCTTGGTCAGGGTCGTCATGGTCATGAGGAAACTTCCTGTTCTCCGAGTAACTGGGCATCCACGCCGTCGCACAGGCAATGCAGCGCGAGCAGGTGGATTTCGTGAATGCGCGCCGCACGCTCGTGCGGCACGCTGATCTGTACATCGGTTTCGCGCAGCGCGCGGCCGATGGCGCCGCCGGTGCCGCCGACGCCGGGCGCCGCGGTGGCCAGCCCCGTGGCGGCGTTGCCGAGCAGCGCCACCACCGTCATGTCGCGCTCATGCGCGGAAAGCACGGCGGCCAGCACCGCGGACGACTGCCCGCTGGCGCTGAGCACCAGCAGCACGTCGCCGGCCTGGCCAAGCGCGCGCACCTGGCGCGCGAAGCGGTCGGCATCGGCGGCCTGCGGGCTGTCGGCCGCCGGGTCGGTGGTGTCGCCGGGCAGCGCGATGGCACCCAGCTCGGGCCGCTCGCGTTCGAAGCGGCCCACGAAGTTCGAGGCGAACTGCGCGGCCAGCAGGCCCGACACGCCGGCCCCGCAGGCCAGCACCTTGCCGCCGCTGGTCACGCAGGCCAGCAGGGCCTGCATCGCTTGAGAGATGGGTTTGCTGAGGACCGGGCCGGTCTGGTATTTGAGGTCGGCACTGTCGATGAAGTGCTGCTGAATCCGTTGCTCGAGCATGGGGCGCGATGATAACTGGGGGTCGTGAAACAAGAAGTTTGAGTGGTGGAGCCTTCAGCAAGGCTTCAGTTCCCTGGCGGGTGCGTCAGCCGGCGTCGAAGGCGGCTTTCAGCCAGGTGATTTTCTCCTCGATCAGCACCACGTCGAAACGGCACGGCGGCAGCGACCGCAACCGGCCCAGATAGTGCCGCGCGGCCAGCACGATGCGCCGCTGCTTGCCCGCCGTGATGCTGCCGCCCGCGCCGCCGTGCGAGCCCGCGCTGCGCTGTCGCACCTCGACGAACACCAGGGTGCCGTCGCGCGGATCGCGCATGATCAGGTCGACCTCGCCACCGCCGCGCCCCGGCGTCCGATAATTGCGCGCGACCGGCACGAGGCCGGCCTGGCGCAGGTGGTCGAGCGCGGCGTCTTCCGCCGCATCGCCGCGATGCTTCGTCGTCGTGGTGCTGGTCGTCATGGCTCCCTGCCCTGTTTTCTTGTTTTCGCTGCCCTACGGAGAAACCCCTTGGCTTCACTCGCCCCCGCTTCCTTCGGCGCGGCCCTGCCGGCCGCGCTCGACGCCGCGGGCGCGCAGCATTATCCGCAGGGCACGCTGTATGTCGTCGCCACGCCGATCGGCAACCTGGCCGACATCACGCTGCGCGCGCTGCATGTGCTGCAACTGGTAGACGTGATCGCCTGCGAGGACACGCGCCACACACAGACGCTGCTGCGCGCCTACGGCATCGACCGCCCCGGCGCACGGCTGCTCGCGGTGCACCAGCACAACGAGGCCGAGGCCGCACAGGCCGTGGTCGCGCGGCTCGCGCAGGGCGAGCGCATCGCCTACGTGAGCGACGCCGGCACGCCCGGCGTGAGCGACCCCGGCGCGCGCCTGGCCGCCGCCGTGCGCGCCGCCGGCCAGCGCGTGCTGCCGCTGCCGGGCGCCAGCAGCGTCATCACGCTCGTGAGCGCAGCCGGGCTCGTGGCCGACGGCGGCGAGAGCAGCCACGCGCACAACAGCAGCGCCTTCGTGTTCGCGGGCTTCCTGCCCAGCAAGTCCGGCGAACGCGACACCGCCGTGCAGGCCCTCGCGCAGGAGCCGCGCGCCGTGGTGCTGCTCGAAGCGCCGCACCGCATCGACAGCCTGGCCCGCGCGCTGGCCGTGCTGGGCGAGCGCCGCATCACCGTCGGCCGCGAGCTCACCAAGCAGTTCGAAGAAATCGCCACCGTGGCCGCCCGCGCGCTGCCCGACTGGTTCGGCGCCGACCGCGACCGCACGCGTGGCGAGTTCGCGCTGGTGCTGCATCCCGTGGCGGTGAGCGGCGACGGCGGCGCGGAAGGCGAGCGCGTGCTGCGCCTGCTGTTGGCGGAACTGCCGGTGAAAACCGCCGTGAAGCTGGCCGCCGAGATCAGCGGCGCGCCGCGCAACACGCTGTACGAGCTGGCGCTGCGCATCCGCAACGAAGCTGGCGACGACTAGCCTCAGCCGTCCAGCTCGGCATAGCGCCGAAAGATCCCATCCTCATTGAACGCGATGCGTCGGGGACTTTGCAGGTAGTCGTGCACGCGCTGGCGTCGCCGGATGTTCGCGTGCAGCTTCACGACCGCGGGCGTGGCGTCGAGCGCCCGCGCGGCAGCCTTGGGAAAGGCGTACTGCAGCCCATCCACCAGCTGGAACAGCGACAGGTCGGCATAGGTCAACACGTCGCCGACCAGGTGCAGGTCGCCCGAGGGGTTGCGCTGCAGCACCTGCTCGAACCAGTTCAGGAATTTCGGGATGCGCGCTTCGCGGAAGGCACGCGCACGCTGCAGGGCCGCGTCGCGCTGGTCTTCGTAGTAGTCGCCGGTCGAGATCGGGTGGTGGGTATCGTGCGCCTCGGCCACCGCGTCGGCAATGGTGAGTTGCAGCTGGTGCGTCCACAGGCCGTCGGATTCGCCGATGCCGGCCAGCCCGAGCTTGGGGCCGAGGTACAGCAGGATCGCGGCGGTCTGGCCGACCACGATGTCGCCGTCGACGAGGAACGGCGGTGCGAACGCGGCGCGCGGGTTGCCGGGGTCGCCGAGCCGACGGCCCAGCGCGGCCTCGCCGCCGCCTTGCGAGGCGGGCAGCCGCGCGACATCGACGTAGTCGGCGCCCGCCGCTTCGAGTGCGAGCCGCACGAATTCGCCGCGGCCCTGGATCGTGGGCCAGTAATGAAGTTGGTATGCCATGCGGCCATGGTGTCAGGGCCGGCGGGGCGCTGCAACCGATGACCGGCTGCGAGGGATGTCAGATCAGGCGACGAAGGCGCGCGGCCGGCTCACCAGAACTTCCACCACGGGCGCGGCGGCTGGCGCAGCGCCAGGGGGCGGGTGTCCAGGTCGGCGCTCTGGCTCGGCGGAATCGAATCGCCGAAGCGGCGGCGCATCTCGGCCTCCAGGGCATGTGCGATGCCGCGGGCCTGTTTCTCGCCGCGCAGCGCGCGCCGACGCCATTCGGCGGCGTGTGCTGCGAGGCTGGTTTCGTCCAGTTCGGAGAGCTCCATCATGCGGGGAATTTTTACATGCGTGCGTCCGGGTGACAGGGTGCAACGGCGTGTCACGGCCCGGTCGCGCGGATCTCCGGATCGGCCTTGTCGCGCAAGGCCGGGCCGGGTCGGGGAAGAAGTGAAAAAACCGGAAGCCCTTGCGGAATTTCCGGTCTTGAAGGTGGTCCCGCCGCCAGGAATCGAACCTGGATCTCAGCCTTCGGAGGGCCGAATTCTATCCGTTGAAATACAGCGAGAGGGGTGCTCCGGAATGCACCGGAGCCACACATTATGGCCTATCAGGCCGCGGTGGTTTCCGCGTCGTGCGCCGTCGGGACGCCACCGGCCGGCGTGCGCGAGAAACCGAGCCCGGCCAGGTAGACGCGGAAGGTGCGCCGCCCGGTCGACACGAGGTCGAAGGCCGTGGGATCGAGCAGCCAGTTCTGGATCAGCCCGCCCATCAGGGCGTGCATGCCCTGCGCCGCGACCGCACCCGGCAACGGCAGCCGGATGCGGGCGCGCCGCGCGGCCAGCCGCAGGGCCTTTTCGAAATCGACCACGCAGGCGTTGCGCGCGTCCAGGTGGCGCTGCTGCACCGAGGCCATGTCGTGCGTGTACTCGACCTTGTGGGTCGCGATGTCGAACACGCGCCGCACCTGCGGGTCGGCGACCATGAGCGTCAGCGCGTGGATCAGGCCTTCCTCGATCTCGACCAGCGGGTCATCGCCGGGGATGTCGCTCTTGGGCGGCGTCTCCAGCGGCAGGATCACGCGCTCCATCATGGCGTTGAACAGATCGGCCTTGTCCTTGAAGTGCCAGTAGATGGCGCCCCGGGTCGCGCCGGCCTGCTGCGCGATCTGCTGCAGCGTGGTCTGCGAAACACCTTGCGCCTGAAACAGCAACTCCGCGGCATCGAGCAATCGATTCCGCGTCGCCAGTGCTTCTTCCTTCGTACGACGTGCCACCAAGTCTCCTGATTTGTAAAGCGAACGCCCTTTGCGTATCGTGGGGCCATTGCATGGCTGTCACTATACATCCATGAATGTATGTAAACTAGCGCGCTTCTCGGATGGCCCACCTGCCCGTGCTGGTTTACGGATCTCTCCCGCAAACGCGCCATCTCCCGTCTTCGCATCAAAGGAATCACATGCCTCTTCTGCATGTCTCGCGTCAACCGTCCTTGTCGTTTTCGCCGCGTCTCGCGACCGTGGCCCTCGTCTCCCTCCTGTTCCTGGCCGCCTGCGGCAAGGGCGAGGCCCCGGCCGGTCCGGGCGGTGGTGGCGGCGGTGCGCGTCCGGCGCCTGAAGTCGGCGTGGTGACGGTCAAGCCCACCGACGTGGGCCTCGTGACCGAGCTGCCCGGCCGCCTGGAAGCCTCGCGCATCGCCCAGGTGCGCGCCCGCACCCCCGGCATCCTGCTCAAGCGCGAGTTCCGCGAAGGCAGCGACGTGAAGGCCGGCCAGCTGCTGTTCCGCATCGACCCGGCACCGCTGGTGGCCGCCACGCAGAACGCCCAGGCCGCACTGGCCCGCGCCGAAGCCAACGCCGTGCAGGCCAAGGCACTGGCCGACCGCTACAAGCCGCTGGTCGAGGCCAACGCCGTGAGCAAGCAGGAATACGCGACCGCCGTGGCCTCCGCCAAGACGGCCGACGCCGACGTGGCCGCCAACCGCGCGCTGCTGCAGACCGCCAAGATCAACCAGGGCTACGCCGATGTCACCTCGCCCATCGCGGGCCGCATCGGCCGCGCGCTGGTCACCGAAGGCGCACTGGTCGGCCAGGGCGACGCCACCGAGCTGGCCGTGGTGCAGCAGATCAACCCGCTGTACGTGAACTTCACGCAGTCGGCCTCCGACGTGCTCAAGCTGCGCCGCGCCGTGGCCGCCGGCCAGTACAAGCGTGCGAGCGGCGAAGAAGCCGCGAGCATCCGCGTGGTGCTCGAAGACGGCACCGACTACGGACAGGACGGCAAGCTGCTGTTCTCCGACCTCACGGTCGACCCGACCACCGGCCAGGTCACGCTGCGCGCCGAGATCCCGAACCCCAAGGGCGAGCTGTTGCCCGGCCTGTATGTGCGCGTGAAGCTCGAGCAGGCCCAGGTGACGAACGCGATCACGGTGCCGCAACAGGCCGTCACGCGCACCCAGCAGGGCGACCACGTGACGGTGGTCAGCGCCGACGGCAAGCTGAGCCAGCGCACCGTGAAGATCAGCGCCGCCAAGGACAACCAGTGGGTGGTGCTCGACGGCCTGAAGGCCGGCGAACAGGTGATGGTCGACGGCTTCCAGCGCCTGCAGATGATGCCGCCCGGCACGCCCGTGAAGGCGGTGCCATGGCAGAAGCCGACGCCGAACGGCGCGGCTGCACCCGCGGCATCGGCAGCATCTGCTGCCGCAGCGGCACCCGCCGCCAGCCCGGCTTCGGCCCCGGCTGACAAGAAGTAATCAGGAGCGCCTCGCATGGCCAAATTCTTTATCGACCGACCGATCTTCGCGTGGGTGATCGCACTGTTCATCATCGTGGTGGGCGGCGTCGCCATCACGCAGTTGCCGATCTCGCAGTACCCGCCGGTGGCCCCACCGGCCATCGTGATCAACGTCGCCTACCCCGGTGCCTCCGCGCAAACACTCGAGGACAGCGTGCTGTCCGTGATCGAGCGCGAGATGAACGGCTCGCCCGGCCTGATCTACATGGAATCGGTGGCCCAGGCCGACGGCACCGGCGCCATCACCATCAGCTTCGAGGCCGGCACCAACGAAGACCTCGCGCAGGTGGACGTGCAGAACCGGCTCTCGCGCGCCACGCCGCGGCTGCCCTCGGCCGTGACGCAGCAGGGCGTGCGCGTGGACAAGTCGCGCAACAACTTCCTGCTGTTCGCGATGCTGTCCTCGGACAACCCCGACTTCGACCCGGTGGCGCTCGGTGACTATGCCGCGCGCAACATCGTGCCGGAACTGCAGCGGATCGACGGCGTGGGCCAGGCCCAGCTGTTCGGCTCCGAGAACGCGATGCGCATCTGGATCGACCCGGCGAAGCTGCAAGGCTTCAACCTGTCGGCCAATGACGTGAATGCCGCGATCCGCGCGCAGAACGCCCAGGTGGCCTCGGGCACGCTCGGCGACCTGCCGAACATCCCCGGCCAGGCGATCTCCGCCACGGTCACTGTGAACGGCCAGCTCAACAGCGTCGAGCAGTTCCAGAACATCGTGCTGCGCGCCAACACCGACGGCTCGACCGTGCGCCTCAAAGACGTGGCACGCGTCGAACTCGGCGGCCAGAACTACGCCACCTCCGCACGCCTGAACGGCGTGCCGGCGGTCGGTATCGGCGTGCAGCCCACGCCCACCGGCAACGCGCTGAAGTCGGCCAAGGCCGTGCGGGCCAAGATGGCCGAGCTGGAGCGCTACTTCCCCAAGGGCGTGAAGTGGGACATTCCTTATGACAGCTCGCGCTTCGTGCAGATCTCGATCTCCGAAGTGGTCAAGACGCTGTTCGAGGCCATCGCGCTGGTGTTCCTGGTGATGTTCCTGTTCCTGCAGAACTGGCGCTACACGATCATCCCGACGATCGTGGTGCCCATCGCGCTGCTGGGCACCTTCGCCACGCTGCTTGCACTCGGCTTCTCGATCAACGTGCTCACCATGTTCGGCATGGTGCTGGTGATCGGTATCGTGGTGGACGACGCCATCGTGGTGGTGGAGAACGTCGAGCGCATCATGAGCGAAGAGGGGCTGTCGCCGCTCGACGCCACGCGCAAGGCGATGCAGCAGATCTCGGGCGCCATCATCGGCGTGACCGTGGTGCTGATCTCGGTGTTCGTGCCGCTGGCCTTCTTCGCGGGCTCGACCGGCAACATCTACCGCCAGTTCTCGGCGGTGATGGTAGCCTCGATCGGCTTCTCGGCCTTCATGGCGCTGTCGCTCACACCGGCGCTGTGCGCCACGCTGCTCAAGCCGGTGGAAGCCGGCCACCACCATGAGAAGCGCGGCTTCTTCGGCTGGTTCAACCGCGGCTTCTCGCGCACGGCCAAGGGCTACGAAGGCGTGGTCGCGCGCATCCTGCGCCGCGCCGCACGCTACCTCGTGATCTACGCCGCGATCATCGGCGCCGTCGCGTACTTCTACACGCACCTGCCGAGCTCGTTCCTGCCCGAGGAAGACCAGGGCAACATCATCGTGAACGTGCAACTGCCCCCGGGCGCGACGCAAGAGCGTTCGCTGTCGGTGATGCAGCAGGTCGAAGGCTTCATCCTGAAGCAGCCTGAAGTGCAGAGCATCGTGAGCGTGATGGGCTTCAGCTTCTCCGGCCAGGGCCAGAACGCGGGCCTTGCCTTCGTGACGCTGAAGGACTGGGAAGAACGCAAAGACCCGGCCAACTCGGCCAGTGCGCTGGCCGGCCGAGCCTTCGGTGCGCTGTCGGGCATCCGCGACGCCTTCATCTACCCGCTGAGCCCGCCGCCGATTCCCGAGCTGGGCAATGCCAGCGGCTTCAGCTTCCGCTTGCAAGACCGCGCGGGCGCGGGCCACGAGGCACTGATCAACGCGCGCAACCAGCTGCTGGGCATGGCCTCGCAGAGCAAGATCCTCGCGCAGGTGCGCCCTGACGGCCTGGAAGACGCGCCGCAGCTGGAGATCGACATCGACCGCGACAAAGCCAACGCCCTGGGCGTGAGCTTCGACGCGATCAACAGTGCACTGTCGACCTCGCTGGGTTCGAGCTACATCAACGACTTCCCGAACCGCGGCCGCCTGCAGCGCGTGGTGGTGCAGGCCGATGCGCCGGCACGGATGCAGCCGGACGACCTGCTGCGCCTGAACGCCGTCAACACCAAGGGCCAACCGGTGCCGCTGTCGGCTTTCGCAACCACCAAGTGGGTCTCGGGCGCCACGCAGACCGTGCGCTACAACGGCTACCCCGCCATCCGCATCAGCGGTGACGCGGCGCCGGGCCAGAGCACGGGCGCGGCCATGGCCGAGATGGAAAAGCTCGCCGGCCAGCTGCCGCAAGGCTTCGGCTTCGAGTGGACCGGCCAGTCGCGTGAAGAAAAGCTCGCCGGCTCGCAGGCCATGATCCTGTACGGCTTCGCGATCCTGGCGGTGTTCCTCTGCCTGGCCGCGCTGTACGAGAGCTGGTCGATCCCGCTGTCGGTGATCCTGGTGGTGCCGCTGGGCGTGCTGGGTGTGCTGGTGGCGACGATGCTGCGCGCCTATTCCAACGACGTGTACTTCCAGGTGGGCCTGATCACCATCATCGGCTTGTCCGCGAAGAACGCGATTCTGATCATCGAGTTCGCGAAAGACCTGCAGGCGCAGGGCCGCGGCGTGGTCGAGGCCGCGCTCGAGGCCGCACACCTGCGGTTCCGTCCCATCATCATGACCTCGCTGGCCTTCGGCCTGGGCGTGCTGCCGCTGGTCCTGGCTTCGGGCGCAGGCTCGGCGAGCCAGCGTGCCATCGGCACCGGCGTGCTCGGCGGCATGGTGACCGGCACGGTCCTGGCCGTGATCTTCGTGCCGGTGTTCTTCGTGGTGGTGCGCACGCTGTTCAAGGGCAGCGCGCGCCAGCACGAGGCCGACAAGCGGCATGCGGCAGCTGCCGGCATCACGGGAGATACCACACACCATGACTAAGAAACCTCTGATCCCCACCGTGCTGGCCGCCGCGATGCTGCTGGCAGGCTGCTCGCTGATCCCGACCTACGAGCGCCCCGCGGCGCCGGTGCCGACGACCTACCCGGGCGACCCGGCGCAGCCGTCGGGCCCCGCCGCGGCCGCCCTGCCCTGGCAGGACTTCTTCACCGACCCGCGCCTGGCGGGCCTGATCCAGACGGCGCTGGCGAACAACCGCGACCTGCGCGTGTCGGTGCTCAACATCGAGCAGGCGCGTGCGCAGTTCCAGATCGAACGCTCGGCGCTGTTCCCGGCGCTCGGCCTCACGGGCACGGGCTCGCGCTCGAGCCCCAACGCCTACCAGGCGATCGATCCGACGCAGGGCAGCGTGGCCTCGCAGTACGCCGTCAACTTCGGTTTCACCGCGTGGGAGCTCGACTTCTTCGGCCGCATCCGCGCGCTGAAGGACCAGGCGCTGTCGCAGTACCTGGCCACCGAAGAGTCGCGCAAGGCCGCGCAGATCAGCCTGATCGCGGCCGTGGCCAGCGGCTGGCTCACGCTGCTGGCCGACGACGAGCTGCTCGAGATCACGCGCCAGACCATGGTCACGCGCGACGAATCGGTGCGCCTGACCAAGCTGCGCTTCGACAACGGCGTGTCGTCCGAGATCGACTTCCAGGCTGCGAACTCGCAGGCCGAGACCGCGCGCGCCGCCTATGCGCAGCAGCAGCGTGCCCGCCTGCAGGACGAGAACGCGCTCGCCCTGCTGCTGGGCGCGCCGGTGCCGGCCGAGGCCACCGCCGGCGGCACCAAGGGTCTCGCGGGCATCCGCCCGATGCCCGACGTGCCGGCCGGCCTGCCCTCCGACCTGCTGACCGAGCGGCCCGACATCCGTGCGGCCGAGCAGCAGCTGATTGCGGCCAACGCCAACATCGGCGCAGCGCGTGCGAACTTCTTCCCGCGCGTGTCGCTCACGAGCTCGATCGGCACCGCGAGCAGCGAGTTCTCGAACCTGTTCGATCGCGGCACCAAGGCCTGGAGCTTCGCGCCCACGGTCACGCTGCCGATCTTCGATGCGGGCCGCAACATCGCGGGGCTCAACTCGGCCAAGGCCGGGCGCGAGATCGCGGTGGCGCAGTACGAGAAGTCGGTGCAGACCGCGTTCCGCGAAGTGGCCGACGCACTCGCGGGCCGCG
This sequence comes from Variovorax sp. GW458-11-26-14-LB1, assembly GCF_059423965.1. NCBI lineage: Bacteria > Pseudomonadati > Pseudomonadota > Betaproteobacteria > Burkholderiales > Comamonadaceae > Variovorax > Variovorax sp. GW458-11-26-14-LB1. The sequence goes on along the minus strand of NZ_JBWKYW010000057.1, from coordinate 24,393 downwards.
CCACGCTGGGCGAGCAGGCACGCGCGCAGACCGCGCAGGCCGACGCCGAGGCGGTGCGCTACAAGCTGTCCGACCTGCGCTATCGCAACGGCATCGCCAGCGCGCTCGACCTGCTCGACGCACAGCGTTCGCTGTTCACGGCGCAGCAATCGGCAGTGGCCACGCGCCTGCTGCAGCTGCAGAACCAGGTCACGCTGTACAAGACGCTGGGTGGCGGCTGGGCCACACGCAACAACGGTTGAGACACCTGCGCGTCCGATATGGAGAGGTCAATTGCCCGCGCGGGCAAAGGGCCTCTCTATAATCGCCGGTTGGTTAGAAAAAGCCCCCGACGAGCCCCCCGTTATTGAGGACGCCATGAGCGCAGACCCGCACAACCAGGCCACAGAAGAAGCCCATACCGGCCCGATCAAGAACCCGAAGCAACTGCTGCTCGCGGTATTTTTCTCTTTCATCATTCCGATCCTGATCATCGTGGGCCTCGTGTCCTATGTGGTCTCGGGCACCAAGCCCGCCGGTACCGCGGAGGGCGACAACATGGCGCTCTACGGCGTGACCAAGGAATCGCGCGACCGGGAAGTGGCCGAGCGCCTCAAGAAGGTCGGCTCCATCGAGATCCGTGACGCCAACCGGCCGCTGGCCGCTGGCGATGCCGTGTTCAAGGCCCAGTGCGTGGCCTGCCACGGCGCACCCGGCATCCCCGGCGCCCCGCACCTGAACGACGCCGCAGCCTGGGGCCCGCGCATCGGCCAGGGCTACGCGACGCTGCTCGAGCACGCGCTCAAGGGCAAGGGCGCCATGCCCGCCCAGGGCGGCGGCGACTTCGAAGACATCGAAATCGGCCGTGCCGTGGTGTACCTGGCCAACGCCGGCGGCGCCAAGTTCCCGGTGCCGGACCGTCCGGCAGCGGCTGCCGCGCCGGCCGAAGGTGCATCGGCTGCGGCCAGCGCGCCTGCCAAGTAAGCGATCGACGGCGCCTCGCGCCCATGAAAAAACCGGCTCTCAGGCCGGTTTTTTTACGCCCGGACGATCCGGATTGCTATCTTTTCAGTAGCTATACAACCACGCCTGCATGGCGCTCTGCTGGGCTCAGCACATGGCCGAAGCGCCCCGGCAGGTCGGCCGCGCGCACCGGCTCCGGCGTCCAGACGCCCTGCTCCACGGCCTCGGCGGCGATGCCCACGTCCTGCGTGTGCACCAGCCCGAGCCCCGCCGGCGCGACCAGATAGAGCCGGCCCTCTTCGTCAAGCAGGCAGCCCGACACCCCGGCCGGCACGCCCGTGTGGGCCGCGACCGTGAACGCGCCCGCGCCCTGCTGCGCCACGCGCCACACCAGCGGCGCCGCCTCCAGCTCGACATACACGCGCTGCGGCCCGTTCTGGAAGAACCACTGGCCGTCGGCGTCGTGCTCGTAGTTGCGGTGGATGAAGTCGATCAGCTTGTCGTGCCGCAGCATCGAGCCCTTGGCGCTGCGAAACGGGCCCTGCGCCTGCGTGCGGTCGTCGCGCATGTACCAGTTGCCGCGCGCGTCCAGGCCGAGCCAGCCGTAGCAGTGCGGCACGTTCGGCCACTTGGCCAATGCCTGTTTGACGATGTCATCCATGGGCCGTATTTTGCGCCTGCGTCGACGAGAGGTGGTGCGCCAGCCACCCTCCCACGCGCTCGGGCATTCCGCCCACGTGCCCCGGCGGCAGGCCGAGCGGAAAGCCCACGTGGCCGCCGCCCGCGGGCTGCCACAGCGTGACGTGCGACCCGACCTCGTTCGGCCCCGGCAGGCTGCGGGCCGGAATGAAGGGGTCGTTGCGGGCGTTCACCACCAGCGCGGGCACGCGGATCGCGCCCAGCAGCGGCTTGGACGAGCCGCGCGCCCAGTAGTCGTCGGTGTTGCGAAAGCCGTGCAGCGGCGCGGTGAACACGTCGTCGAAGTCGTACAGATCGCGCGCGGCCATCAGCCGGTCGCGGTCGAACAGGCCCGGGAACTGCGCCAGCTTGGCGAGCGCCTTGGGCTTCATGGTCGCGAGGAACATGCGCGTGTAGACCAGCCGGTTGAAGCCGCGCCCGATCGCCTCGCCGCCCGCCGCCAGGTCGAGCGGCGCGCACACCGACGCCACCGCGTCGACCGAGGCCCGCGCGCTCTCGCCGGCCTCGCAGGCCCAGCGCAGCAGCGCATTGCCGCCCAGCGAGACGCCGGCCGCCAGCACCGGCCCGCCGCCGCCCTGCACCACGTGCTGCGCGTGCATGCGCCGCAGGATCCAGTCGATCTCCTCGTGGTCGCCCGAGTGGTAGGCGCGCGGCGCGAGGTTCAGCTCGCCGCTGCAGCCGCGAAAGTGCGGCACCGCGAAGGCCATGCCGCGCGCGGCGGCAAAAGCCGCGAAGGCCTCGGCGTAGTGGCTGCGCGACGAGCCCTCGAGCCCGTGGAACAGCACCAGCAGCGGCCGGGGGCCGGGCTGCGGCGCATCGACGAAGTCGACGTCGATGAAGTCGCCGTCCGGCGCGGTCCAGCGCTCGCGGCGGTACACCGGCGCCGGCCCGTCGAAACGGCGCGCGCACAGCGCGGCCCAGATGGTCTGCAGGTTGCCGCCGGGCAGCCAGCGCGGGGCGATGTAGCCCATCGCGTCGTGCACGTCGTGCGCACCGGGTGACGCGGAAGGCGGTGAAAAAGAGGAAGAAGGAAAGGGAGAGGCCATCGCTCGAAGCAGGACTCAGTGCAGGACCTGCGGTGGATCGTTCGCGTCGTCCGGCTCGCGCGCGCTGCCCGGGCTCGCGTGGTGCGCCACCATGCGCCAGCCCTGCGCGGTCTTGTGATACACGTTGGTGGCCAGCACGAAGGCATGGCGCGGCCCCTCGGCCGTGAGCACCTCGATGCGCTCCAGCACGTTGTGCACGGCGCTCGCCAGCGACTCGATCTTGCGCACGCGCGCCGGCGTCGCATGGATGGCGCCGTTGGCGAACATCTGCTCGAAGGCCGCGCGGATCGCCACCGCGCCCACCAGCCGCGGACCGCCCGGGTGCACGCAGAACACCTCGTCCTCGTCGGCCCAGCAGGCCATCAGCGCATCGACATCGCCGCGTTGCAGCGCTTCGTAGAAGGCGGCCTCGACATCGTCGGCAGTGCCGCCGATGGCCGCGGCGGCGCGGAAAGGGGTCTTGGGCATGGCGGTGAAGGGCGAGAGCGAAGGGGGTAGGCCGGATTTTGCCCTGCCCATGTCACGGCCATGTGGCAGCAGGCGACCCGGCCGTGGGTGCTTCGGGCGCGGACGCCGGAATCAGCCACGCGCGCGCCGCCGCCTCGGTGGCGCCCTGCGCGGCCTGCCACACCATCTCGGGCGCGGCCACGTGCACGCCGGGCGGCGCCACGCGCAGCGCGAGGTCGACCAGCTCGGCCATCTTGGGCGCGCGCACAGGTTGCTCGTTGGCCGGCACCATGAATCGCATGATCGACAGCATCCAGGCCGCGAGCCGCTCGCCCAGGTTGGCCAGGCGCACGTCGGCCGGCTTGCGCGCCGAGCGCAGCAGGATCAGGCGCTCGAAGTCGCAGGCGACCACGGCCTGCTCGTCCAGGCTGGCCAGCCCGCGCTTGAGCGCCTCGGGCAGCCGGCCGCGGTCGTGCGGCTGCACGATGGCCAGCGTGCGCACGCCGCTGGCGCGCAGCCAGCGCGCCAGTTCGGGCAGGTCGGCGGGCTCGGGGTGCCACAGCGCGCGCTCACGGCCGTGGTACAGGCGCGGCGGATCGAAGGCGACCACGGCGACGTCGGCCGCGACCGGCGGCCACTGCGCGATCGGCAGCGCCGGGCACTGCACGGTCTCGACGCCGGGCAGCCCGTCGTGCATGGGCTCACGCGCCAGCACGCGCGTGTGCTTGAAGCGGTGACGGCCCGCGAGCCGGTGCAGCAGCTCCTGGCCGAGCGCGCCGGTCGCGCCCGCGATCAGCAGCGTGCCGGTGGGCGGCGCGGCCACCGGCGGGACCGCGCGGTTCGCGGCCTGCAGGGCGTGGAGGGGATCGAGGGCCATGACCCCATCTATGCTAACTTCGGCCTCCTTCTGCGGAGGTAATGCAAATGATGATGAAGCGCTGGTTCCTGATTCTCGCGGCCGTCCTGTCCCTCAGCGGATGCGGCTACAACCAGTTCCAGTCCCTCGACGAGGCCAGCAAGTCGGCCTGGAGCGAGGTCCTCAACCAGTACCAGCGGCGTGCCGACCTCGTGCCGAACATCGTCGCCACCGTGAAGGGCGAAGCCAGCTTCGAGCAGGACACGCTCACCAAGGTGATCGAGGCGCGCGCCAAGGCCACCTCGATCCAGGTGACGCCCGAGACGCTCAACAACCCCGAGGCCTTCAACAAGTTCCAGCAGGCGCAGGGCGAACTCTCGTCGGCGCTGTCGCGGCTCATGGTGGTGGCCGAGCGCTACCCCGACCTCAAGGCCAACCAGGCCTTCCGCGACCTGCGCGTGACGCTCGAGGGCACCGAGAACCGCATCACCGTGGCGCGCAACCGCTACATCGAGAGCGTGCAGGAGTACAACGTGCTCGCGCGCAGCTTCCCGACCAACCTCACGGCCATGGTCTTCAGCTACAAGCCGAAGGCGAATTTCTCAGTGCAGAACGAAGCCCAGATCTCGACGCCTCCGACCGTCGACTTCAGCACCCCCAAGAAGTAAGAAGCGGCGCCGATGGCCGCAGCCCTGATCCGCCGCGCACTGGCAGCGATCTTCATCGCGGCCCTCGCATGGGCCGGCCTGCCCGCGCTGGCGCAGGGCCTGCTGCCGATCCCCACGCTCACGGCGCGCGTGATCGACCAGACCGGCACGCTCGACGCCGCGCAGCGCTCGGGCCTCGAAACCAAGCTCGCGGCCTTCGAGCAGCGCAAGGGCTCGCAGATCGTGGTGCTGATGGTGCCGACCACGGCGCCCGAAGACATCGCGAGCTACGCGCAGCGCGTGGGCGACGCCTGGAAGATCGGCCGCAAGGGCGTGGGCGACGGCCTCCTGGTCATCGTTGCCAAGGACGATCGCAAGATGCGCATCGCCACCGCCAAGACGCTCGAAGGCGCGGTGCCCGACCTCGCGGCGGTGCGCATCATCGACGAGGAGATGAAGCCGCGCTTTCGCAACAACGACTTCGCGGGCGGCCTGAACGCGGCGGTGGACCGGCTCATCGGCCTGGTCGATGGCGAGCCGCTGCCCGAGCCTTCGCGCAGCAACAGCGGCAGCTCAGGCAGCAACGACGGCTTCGACTGGGAGAACCTCGCGATCTTCCTGTTCGTCGGCGTCTTCGTCGGCGCCCCGATCGCGCGCGCCATCCTGGGCAAGACGATGGGCTCGGTCGCCATGGGCGGCGGCATCGGCGTGGTCGCGTTCTTCCTCACGACCAGCACCGTGATCGCGGTGATCGCCGGGCTGATCGCGCTCATGGTCTCGCTGTTCTCGGGCCTTGCCGGGTTCGGCCCCGGTCGCGGCGGCCGAGGCGGCGGCGGGGGTGGCTGGAGCAGTGGTGGCGGTGGCGGCGGCTGGAGCAGCGGCGGCGGAGGTGGCGGCGGCGGATTCAGCTCCGGCGGCGGTGGCAATTTCGGCGGCGGCGGCGCCTCGGGAGACTGGTGAACCCCATGGCAACTGCAAACCCCACGCTCTTCTCGAAGCTCGGCCGCATCTGGCGGCATCGCTGGACCGACGAAGCCGCGGTGCGCCGCGTGCTGCCGGCCGACGCGCTGGAGCGGCTCGCGGGCCGCGTGGCCGCGAGCGAGCGCCGCCACAGCGGCGAGATCCGCATCTGCGTCGAGGCCGGCCTGCCGATGTCCTACCTGTGGCGCCACGCACCGCCCCGGGAGCGCGCCGTGACGCTGTTCGGCAAGCTGCGCGTGTGGGACACCGCGCACAACAACGGCGTGCTGATCTACCTGCTGCTGGCCGAGCACGCCATCGAGATCGTGGCCGACCGCGGCATCGACGCCCATGTGGGCTCCGCCGAATGGGCGGCCATGACGCAGCGCATGGCCACGGCCTTCCGCGAAGGCCGCTTCGAGGACGGCATCACGCTGGCGCTGGAAGAAGTGTCGGCGCTGCTGATGGCCCACTTCCCGCTGGCCGACGACCAGCCCGACACCAACGAGCTGCCCGACGCGCCCGTGGTGCTCTGAGGTTCGGCGCCCTCGGTGCCGGCGCCTTGCAATCCGGGCACCCGGCCCCTATTTTTCGGACATGACCGAATCCGCATCGCTGCACATCGTCTGCCCCCACTGCCACACGACCAACCGCGTGCGCACGGCGCAACTGGGCAGCGCGCCCGACTGCGGCAGCTGCCACCGCCCGCTGTTCACCGGCCACTCCACCGCACTGCCCGACGTGGCCACCTTCGATCGCCACATCGCGCGCAACGAGATTCCCGTGCTGGTCGATTTCTGGGCGCCCTGGTGCGGCCCCTGCCGCCAGATGGCGCCGGCCTACGAACAGGCGGCGGCCCAGCTCGAACCGCAGGTGCGGCTGGCCAAGGTCGACACCGAGGCGGTGCAGGCGCTGGGCGCGCGCTTCAACATCCGCAGCATCCCGACGCTGGCGCTGTTCAAGGGCGGGCGCGAGGTCGCGCGGCAGGCCGGCGCGATGGGCGCCGCCGACATCGTGCGCTGGGTCAAGGCCAACGGCGCGGGCTGATCCGACCACCGGCCGCGATCACTTCCGCGCCGGCATCTTCGCCATCGCGTCGAGCATGTTCATCTTCATGCCGTTGCCCATGACCATGTCGCCCGGCTTCTGGCCCGGCTTGCAGGGGCCGACCCACTTGGCTTCGACGACGCTCGTGCCCTCAGTGCGGCCCATCAGCGGCGGGCTGTAGGTCGACTTGCTTTCGACGCGGTAGGCGCTGCTGAAGTCGCCGCTCATCACGGCGCGCGAGGTCGCGGTGGTGGGGCCGATCTTGCAGACCGAATCGATGACCAGCTTCACGCCTTCGAGGCGCAGGTCCTGCTTGGAGCACATGTCCTTGCCCATGCCCTGGCCCATCTCGCGCATCGCCTTGTCGGTGGCCGCGTCGATGCACTGCTGGATCGTCTGGCCCGGCGCCTTGGCCGTGGCCGCGCCGCCCTCGCCGGTCTGTATTTCCCACAGCCCCGGCTTGCGCGCCGGGTAATCGATGGCCAGCGCGGGGCCGGCGAGAAGACAGGCGACGGCAGCGAGGGAGAACAGGCGAAAGGTCATGGCAGGCTCGGTGGACGGCGATGCCGCTTTGTACCGTCGGCGCCCGCGCGGCGGAATACCGCGATCGGTCTACGCCGCCCGCGCCGCGACCGGGGCCAAAGCCGCCGATGGGCGCTCGCGCAACGCGAAGCCCAGCGCCAGGCCCAGCCCGAGGCCGCCCAGCACGTCGATCAGCACATGCTGGCGCACGGCCATCGTCGAGTACACGATGGCCACGGCCCACGCGAGGTTGAGCAGCCGCAACCAGCCCGGCGCACCCGCTTCGCGCAGCTGCCGCCCCAGCACCATGCAGGCGAACACCGAGAACGACACATGCAATGAAGGAAAGGCGTTACCCGCCGCGTCGAAGGTCTTGAGGAAGTGCAGCGACGAGCCCGGCACGGCGTCGATCGTGAAGTTCGGGATCGCCGTGGGCATCCACCAGAACACGGCCAATGCGATCGCCGTCATCACCGCGCAGCCGATGGCGATGGTGTTCAGCTCGCGCCGGTCCTTGGCCAGCAGCACCGGCAGTGCGATGTAGGCCCACAGCGTGAGGTACACCGGCAGCATCGCCGGCCAGAACGCGATCAGCCGGTCGACGGCCGTGAGCGGCAGCACCCACGCCGGCCCGGCGTGGTGCATGACCCAGAAGTACAGCGGGAAGAAGCCCAGCGTGGCGACGGTGTTGCCGGCCAGCTTGAGCAGCCACAGCGTCCGGCAGCGCTGCCAGAGGGCGCGCGGCCATGAAGGTGGCGGCGAAGGGGCATCGAAGGAAGAGGAGGAGTGCGTCATGGCGGCCGCTGGTGCCGCGGCCTAGCCTCGTTTCAACGGGGCCCGTGCGCGGCTACCAGGGCGTCCACTTTAATTCGCTTCCAGCCGACGCCACCGTGCGCTCGATGAAGCGCACGCCGCGCGCCCCGTCTTCCACGCGCGGATAGTCCGCCGCCAGCGGATCGGCCGCCTGCCCCGCGAGCCGCGCGCGGATGTCCGCCGCCACGCCCGCATAGACGTTCGCAAACGCCTCGATGAAGCCTTCGGGATGGCCGGCCGGCAGACGGCTCGCGCGCCGCGCCGACTCGCACAGCCAGGGCGCGCCGCGCGTGAGCACGCGCCGGGGCCCGTCGTGCGGCAGGTGCACCAGTTGGCTCGGCTGCTCCTGACGCCATTCGAGCGTGCCCAGCGTGCCGGAGACGCGCAGGCGCAGGTCGTTCTCCAGCCCGGTGTTGATCTGCGAGGCCACCAGCACGCCGCGTGCGCCGCCCTGGAAGCGCAGCAGCAGGCTGCCGTCGTCGTCGAGCAGGCGACCCGGCACCAGCGCGCCGAGGTCGGCGCACAGGCTCTCGATGTCGAGGCCGGTGACGGTGGCCACGAGGTTCTCGGCATGCGAGCCGATGTCGCCGATGGCGCCGGCCGCGCCGCTGCGCGCGGGGTCGGTGCGCCAGTCGGCCTGCTTGTTGCCGCCCGCGGCTTCCACGTGGCTGGCGAGCCAGCCCTGGTTGTATTCGACGACGACCTTGCGGACCTCGCCGATCTGGCCCGTGCGCACCATCTCGCGCGCCTGCCGCACCATCGGGTAGCCGGTGTAGTTGTAGGTCACGCCGAACACCGTGCCCTGCTGCGCAACGGTGGCGACCAGCGCGTCGGCCTGCGCGCGCGTGTGCACCAGCGGCTTGTCGCACACCACGTGAAAGCCGGCTTCCGCGAAGGCCTGCGCCACCGGGTAGTGCACGTGGTTGGGCGTGACGATCGAGACGAAGTCGATGCGCTCATCGGCCGGGCGCTTCAGCTCGTCGGCCAGCAGCGCCTGCCAGTCGCCGTGGTTGCGGTCGTCGGCCAGGCCGAGGTCGCGGCCCGAGGCGCGCGCCTTGTCCGGGCTCGACGACAGCGCGCCGGCGACCAGCGCGATCTGGCCGTCGAGCGCCATGGCCTTGCGGTGCACGGCGCCGATGAAGGCGTCGCGACCGCCGCCGACCATGGCGCAGCGCAGGGGACGTGAAGCGATCTCGGTCACCTTAGAACGGCGAGTTCGGGTGGTAGAAATCCTTGGCGTTCTCTTTGGTGATCAGCACCGACGGAATGATCGTGGTCGCCGGCAGCTTCTCGCCCTTCAGGCGTGCCTCGGCCGTGAGCTTGATCGCGTCGTAGATGAACTTGGGCGAGTAGCTCACGTCGGCCGTGATGCGCTTGTCCTTGCCGTCCATGATGGTCTTGACCATGTCCTTGGCGCCGGCGCCGCCGAACACGATCTTGATGTCGTCGCGCTTGGCCTGCGAGATGGCCTTGAGCACGCCCACGGCCATGTCGTCGTCGGCCGCCCAGATCGCGTCGATCTGCTTGAAGCGCGTCAGGTAGTCCTGCGTGACCTTGAAGGCGTCGTCGCGGTTCCAGTTGGCGTACTTGGCGTCGAGCAGCTTGATGTCGGGACTGCCCTTGAGCACGGCGTTGAAGGCGTCCATGCGCTCGTTGTCGAGCGTGGTCGCGATACCGCGCAGCGCCACCACATTGCCCTTGCCGCCGAGCTGCTTGACGATGTACTCGGCCGGGATCTTGCCGAAGGCCGTGTTGTCGCCGGCCACATACGCATCTTGTGCGCTGGTGTCGGTCAGGCCGCGGTCGACCACGGTGACGTACGCGCCCTTGGCCTTGACCTGCGCGACCGGCTTGGTCAGTGCGGCCGATTCAAAGGGGAACACGACGAGCGCGTTGATCTTGGTGACCGTCGACAAGTCCTGCAGCTGGTTGGCCTGCTCGGGCGCATTGGCTGCCGTCTTGATCGTGATCTTCAGGTCCTTGTGCTGCTTCTCGAGGTCCTTCTTCGCCTGGTTGGCCCAGTAGTTGATGCCGCCCATGAAGCTGTGCGTGGCCGCGGGAATCGACACGCCGAGGTTGACCTTTTCCGCGGCAAGCGCGGGCAGGCTGGCGGCGAACGCTGCGGTGGCAACCGCCGTGAGCGCGAGGCGTCGGGTGAAAGTCGTCATGCTGGATGTCTCCTCTTGGGTGGTGGAACGGGAACGGAACGAACAACGAAAAACTAGCGGCGTCCGCGCTGCAGGAACGCGACGACGATGATCACGAAGCCCTGCACCGCAGCGTTCAGGTACACGCTGATGATGCTGGTGAGGTTCAGGATGTTGCTGATGACCGAGAGCAGGATCGCGCCCACCACCGTGCCGGTGATGCTGCCCGCGCCGCCCTTGAGCGCAGTGCCGCCGACGATCACCGCAGCGATCGCTTCGAGCTCCCACAGCAGGCCCGTGGTCGGCGAGGCCGAGCCCAGGCGCGGCACGTACAGCAGCGTCGCAATGCCCACGCACACGCCGAGCAGCACGTAGGTGAGGATCTTCACGCGGTCGACGTCCACGGCTGCATAGCGCGCCACCTGCTCGTTGGAGCCGATGGCCTGCACGTAGCGCCCGTAGGCCGTGCGGTTCAGGATGACACCACCGATGATCGCGACGATCACGAACACCCACACCGGCACCGGGATGCCTGCAAGGCTCGCGTAGTACACCGGCGCGTAGAGATCGGACAGCTCGTTGTCGAGCGTGAGCGCGCCGCCGTCGGCAAAGTACGTGAGGTACGCGCGGAAGATGCCCAGCGTGCCCAGCGTCACGATGAAGGGCTCGATGCGTCCCTTGGTGATGAGCAGGCCGTGCGCCAGGCCGAACAGCGCGCCCAGCACCACGGCGAGCACCGCGCCCATCATCACCGCCATCAGCGGCGAGCCCGAGGCCGGGCCGGCCCAGTTGATGAACATGATCACGCTGCCCGCGATGAGCGCGGCCATCGAGCCCACCGACAGGTCGATGCCGCCCGAGATGATCACGAAGCACATGCCCACCGCGATGATGCCGATGAAGGCGGTGCGCGTGAGCACGTTCATCGCGTTGTCGACGGTGGCGAAGTCGCCGTTGAGCAGCGTGCCCGCGATGCACAGCAGCACGAGGCCGATGACCGGGCCGAGGCCGTGCAGGCGCTCGGTCCAGCGCGGCGTGCCTTCGCTGCGGTGTTGCTGCTGCGGCTGCTGTGCGGCGTCAGGCTGCGTGGGTGTCTGCGGTTCCGGTGGCATGAGCGATGAGCTCCTCTTCAGTCAGGTGGGTCGCGTCCAGCGTGGCAACGAGCCGACCCGCGCGCATCACCGCGACGCGGTGGCACAGGCCGATCAGCTCCATCAACTCGGACGAGACGACGATCACCGCGAGGCCTTCGCGGGCGAGTCGCTGGATCAGGAAATAGATGTCGCGCTTGGCGCCGATGTCCACGCCGCGCGTGGGCTCGTCGAGCACCACCACCTTGGGCTGCGGCTGCAGCACCTTGGCGAGCGCGAGCTTCTGCTGGTTGCCGCCCGACAGCGACGAGGCCCGCACGTCGAGCGAGCCGGTGCGGATGCCGTAGTCCTTCACCGCCTCGCCGAGCGCCGCGCGTTCCGCGTCGGGCTTCAGCCAGGGCTGCGCGTAGCGCTCCAGCGCCATCAGCGTGAGGTTCTGGCGCAGGCCGAAGTGCACGTGCAGGCCCTTGCCCTTGCGGTCTTCGCTGAGATACGTGAGGCCGTGTTTCGCGGCATCGCGCGGGTTGCGCCAGCCCTTGCCGTGGGGCACGGGCTCGCCGCGCATCTCGACGGTGCCGCTGGCCGGGCGCAACCCGAGCAGGCCTTCGAACAGCTCGGTGCGGCCCGCGCCGACGAGGCCCGCGAAGCCGAGGATTTCGCCAGGGCGCACCTCGAAGCTCGCGTCCTGCGCCCAGCCGGGCACGCTGAAGTTGCGCACGCGCAGGGCGGGCTTGTCGGCCGCCACGACGAGGTCGCGCGGCGGGTACAGGTCGGCGAGTTCCCGGCCCACCATGAGGTTGGCCATCTGCTGGCGCGAGACCTCGGGCGTCGGTGCGCGCGCCACGAAGCGGCCGTCGCGCATCACGATCACCTCGTCGGTGACCTGCTCCACCTCGTCGAGCTTGTGCGAGATGTAGACGATGGTCACGCCGTCGGCGCGCAGCTGCGCGATGAGCTTGAACAGGCGCTCGGTCTCGCCGGGCGTGAGCGTGGCGGTGGGCTCGTCCATGACGAGCAGGCGCGCGCGGCGGGCGATGGCCTTCGCGATCTCGACGAGCTGCTTCTCGGCGACGATGAGGCGGCGCACTTTGGTGCGCGGGTCGATGGCCAGGCCGACGGCGGCGAGCGCGGTGGCGGCATCGCGCTCCATCGCGGCGTCGTCGAGCAGCCAGCCTTTTTTCTTCTCGTGGCCCAGGAAGATGTTCTGCGCCACGCTGAGGTCTTCGGCGAGGTTGAACTCCTGGTGGATGAGCACGATGCCCAGCGCCTCGGCATCGCGCGAGCTCGTGAAGCTTTGCGGCTGGCCGTTGATGCGCAAGATGCCGCCGGTCAGCGACTCGTAGCCCGACAGGATCTTCATCAGCGTGGACTTGCCCGCGCCGTTCTCGCCGAGCAGGCCGTACACCCGCCCCGGCGCCAGCGCAAAGCTCACGCCATGCAGCACCTGCACGGGGCCGAAGGCTTTCACCACGCCGTCGAACTCGACGGCCACGCTGCCCTTGGTTGCCACGGCGTTCGTCATGGCGCTACCCCTCGGGCCTTGAGCGTTTCCTGCATCGCCAGCACGCCCGCGCCGACGAGGCCGCCCTGCGTGCCCAGCGGCGTGTATTGAATCTCGAGGTGTCGCGTCGACAGCGCGAGCGAGCGCTGGTAGACGCTCTGGCGCACGGCCGCGAGAAACAGCGGCCCGATGCGCGTGATGCCGCCGCCGATGAACACGTGCGAGGGATTGAAGAAGTTGACGACCGACGCGAGCATCTGCCCGATCAGGCTGCCGGCGCGCTGGATGATGGCGTTGGCCGCCGGGTCGCCGCCGCGGCTGGCCTGCCCCACGTCGAAGGCATCGATGCGTCCGCGCGTGCGCAGGCATTCGGCGAGCGTCGCGCTTTCACCGGCTTCGGCCGCCTGCATCGCCATGCGCGTGATCGCGGGGCCCGCCGCCATCGCCTCGACGCAGCCCAGGTTGCCGCAGTGGCAGCGCGGGCCTTCCTGGTCGACGCAGATGTGGCCCACGTCGCCAGCCGAGCCGGCCGCGCCGCGGTACACCTCGCCGTGACAGACGATGCCGCAGCCGATGCCGGTGCCGATCTTGATCACAAGGAAGTTCGAGAGCGAGCGCCGCAGCCGCCACAGCTCGCCGAGCGCCATCAGGTTGACGTCGTTGTCGACGAACACCGGCGCCGCGTAGTCTTCACGCAGGTAGTCGCGGATCGAGAAGCTGTCCCAGGCCGGCATCAGCGGCGGGTTCACGAGCTGGCCGATCTCGAAGTTGACGGGGCCGGGCACGCCGATGCCGATGCCCAGGACGTTCCGTGGGCCCTGCCCGCAACGCGCGAGCAGTTCGCGCATGAGCACGCGCACGCGCGCCAGCACCACGGCCGGGCCTTCGCGCACATCGGCGGCTTCTTCGTGCTGGGCCAGCACCGTGAGGTCGGGACGCAGCACCGCGACGTCCAGGCTGGTGGCGCCGATGTCGATGCCGACGAGCACGCCGAGTTCGGCATTGAGCTGGAGGTTTTCGGCGCGGCGACCGCCCGAGGAGCGCTGCAGGCCGGCCTCGGCGAGCAGGCCCTGGTCGACGAGGCCGGCGATCAGGCCGTTGGCCTTGCTCTTGGAGAAGCCGAGCTGTTCGGCCATGGCATGGCGCGAGCCGCCGGCCGACCAGAAGGTCGATTCCAGCAACCGCATTTCGTCGGTCGTGATGCCGCTCCAGGGTGCCACGCGTTTGTCTCCGCTCTTTTTGGAAAGGCGCCGGTCGAACGATCGGGTGATCGGTCGCCGGGCGAAGGCGAATACTAGGAGGGCATCTTCAGCCGGGCAAGGCTGAACTTCGACCTATTTCAGATCGAACACATCTTCATCCCGGCTGGGACGAACGAAAAAAAGCCGCCCGGAGGCGGCTTTTTCTTGGCTTCTGCCCGAGGGCAGCGGCTTTGATTTACTTCTTTTGGCGGTACTTGCGCAGCGCAGCGATCTGCGCAGCCATCACGGCCAGTTCCGACTGCGCCATCGCGATGTCGATGTCGCTCTTCGCGTTCTTCAGCGCTTCCTCGGCGGCCGCCTTGGCCTTGTTGGCCTTCTCGTCGTCGAGGTCCTTGCCGCGGATCGCGGTGTCGGACAGCACGGTGACGGCGTCGGGCTGCACTTCGAGGATGCCACCGGCCACGAAGACGAACTCTTCGCCGCCGTCGGCCGTCTCGATGCGCACGGCGCCGGGGCGGATGCGCGTGATCAGCGGCGTGTGACGCGGATAGATGCCGAGCTCACCGGCTTCACCGGGCAGCGCGACGAACTTGGCTTCGCCCGAGAAGATCGACTCTTCCGCGCTGACCACGTCGACGTGAATGGTGTTTGCCATCTGAGTTCCCATGCCGCCTTAGGCGACCTTCTTGGCTTTTTCGAACGCTTCGTCGATGGTGCCGACCATGTAGAACGCTTGTTCCGGCAGGTGGTCGGCTTCGCCGTTCACGATCATCTTGAAGCCGCGGATGGTTTCCGACAGCGGCACGTACTTGCCCGGCGAACCCGTGAACACTTCGGCCACGTGGAACGGCTGCGACAGGAAACGCTGGATCTTGCGAGCGCGGGCCACGGCGAGCTTGTCGTCGGGAGCCAGTTCGTCCATGCCCAGAATCGCGATGATGTCGCGCAGTTCCTTGTAGCGCTGCAGCGTGCCTTGCACGGCGCGGGCCACGTTGTAGTGCTCTTCGCCGACCACGTTCGGGTCGAGCTGGCGCGAGGTCGAGTCCAGCGGGTCCACGGCGGGGTAGATACCCAGCGAAGCGATGTCACGCGACAGCACCACGGTCGAGTCCAAGTG
Source organism: Variovorax sp. GW458-11-26-14-LB1 (assembly GCF_059423965.1). Lineage (NCBI taxonomy): Bacteria > Pseudomonadati > Pseudomonadota > Betaproteobacteria > Burkholderiales > Comamonadaceae > Variovorax > Variovorax sp. GW458-11-26-14-LB1. The sequence goes on along the minus strand of NZ_JBWKYW010000057.1, from coordinate 9,356 downwards.
GGCGAAGGTCGTGGCAGGCGACGGGTCGGTCAAGTCGTCGGCAGGGACGTACACGGCCTGGATCGAGGTGATCGAGCCGACCTTGGTCGACGTGATCCGCTCTTGCAGACGGCCCATTTCTTCGGCCAGCGTCGGCTGGTAGCCCACGGCGGAAGGCATGCGGCCCAGCAGTGCCGACACTTCGGTACCGGCCAGCGTGTAGCGGTAGATGTTGTCCACGAAGAACAGCACGTCGCGGCCTTCGTCGCGGAACGACTCGGCGATGGTCAGGCCGGTCAGGGCCACGCGCAGACGGTTGCCCGGGGGCTCGTTCATCTGGCCGTAGACCATGGCGACCTTGGAGTCTTCGAGCTTCTCGAGGTTCACGACGCCGGAGTCGGCCATCTCGTGATAGAAGTCGTTGCCTTCACGGGTACGTTCACCCACACCGGCGAACACCGACAGACCCGAGTGGGCCTTGGCGATGTTGTTGATGAGTTCCATCATGTTCACGGTCTTGCCCACGCCGGCACCACCGAACAGGCCCACCTTGCCGCCCTTGGCGAACGGGCACACCAGGTCGATCACCTTGATGCCGGTTTCCAGCAGGTCCTGCGACGGCGACAGTTCGTCGTACGCGGGAGCCTTGCGGTGGATGGAGGCGGTCAGCGTCTGGTCGACCGGACCACGCTCGTCGATGGGCGCGCCCAGCACGTCCATGATGCGGCCCAGCGTCGCCTTGCCCACGGGCACGGTGATGGGGGCTTGCGTGTTGGTCACGATCAGGCCGCGGCGCAGGCCGTCGGAAGAACCCAGCGCAATCGTGCGGACCACGCCGTCGCCGAGCTGCTGCTGGACTTCGAGCGTCAGTGCGCTGCCTTCGAACTTGAGGGCGTCGTAGATCTTGGGCATCTTGTCGCGCGGGAATTCCACGTCGACCACAGCGCCAATACACTGAACGATCTTGCCTTGAACTGCTTCTGCTTGAGCCATGTCTGCTCCGATAAAAATTTAAATCTGTTGAGGTCCGAAGGGCTCAGACACCGGCGGCCGCCGCAGCGCCCGAAACGATTTCCGAGAGCTCCTTGGTGATGCCGGCCTGGCGGGTCTTGTTGTAGACCAGCTTCAGCTCGCTGATCACGTTGCCTGCGTTGTCGGTGGCAGCCTTCATGGCCACCATCCGCGCCGAATGCTCGGACGCCATGTTTTCTGCCACGCCCTGGTAGACCAGCGACTCCACATAGCGAACCAGCAGCTCGTCGATCACGCTTTGCGCATCGGGCTCGTAGATGTAATCCCACGAATGCTGGCCTTCCTCGACTTGCAGCGAGTCAGCGGCCAGCGGCAGCAGCTGCTCGACGAGCGGCTCCTGCTTGATCGTGTTGATGAACTTCGTGTAGCACAGGTACACGGCCGAGAGCTTGCCTTCCGCGTAAGCGTCCAGCAGCGTCTTGACCGGGCCGATGAGCTTGTCCAGATGCGGCGTGTCACCCAGGTGGGTGACGTGCGCCACCACGCGGGCACCGATGCGGTTCAGGAAGCCCAGGCCCTTGCTGCCGATGGCGACCGACTCGATGGCCACGCCAGCGGCCTGCGCTTCGCGCAGCTTGGTCGTCACGGCGCGCAGCAGGTTGGTGTTCAAGCCACCGCACAGGCCCTTGTCGCTCGTCACGATGATGAAGCCGATCGCCTTGGCGTCGTTCTTCTTCATGAAGGCGTGCGTGTACTCGGGATTCGCCTTGCCAAGGTTCGCCGCAATGTTGCGGATCTTCTCGCTGTAGGGGCGTGCGGCACGCATGCGCTCTTGCGCCTTGCGCATCTTGGAAACCGAGACCATTTCCATGGCCTTGGTGATCTTCTTGGTGTTCTCCACCGATTTGATCTTGCCGCGGATTTCCTTACCAGCTGCCATATGAGCTCCTTCTTGCGTCGGTCAAAAGGTCGCTCAGGCGAACGACTTCTTGAACGAGGTGGCTGCGGCCAGCAGTTCGGCTTCGGCGTCCTGGCACACCTTCTTGAAGGCCTGCTTTTCTGCGCTGTCGTCCGGCTTGGCGGGCTTGGCATCCCACTTGGCACCGTTCTTTTCCATGGTCTCGAGCAGCGCAGCGTGGCTGGTCTTCAGGAGCTGGTGGAAGCCGTGTTCGAACGGGAGCACCTTCTTGACTTCGATGTCGTCCATGAAGCCCTTGTTCACTGCGAACAGCGTGGCATTCATCAGCGAGATCGGCAGCGGGCTGTACTGGGTCTGCTTGAGCAGTTCCGTCACGCGCGCACCGCGGTCGAGTTGCTTGCGGGTCGCTTCGTCGAGGTCGGAAGCGAACTGCGCGAACGCGGCCAGTTCACGGTACTGGGCCAGGTCGGTACGGATACCGCCCGACTGGTTCTTGATCAGGTTGGTCTGCGCCGACGAACCCACGCGCGACACCGAGATACCGGCGTTGATGGCGGGACGGATGCCGGCGTTGAACAGGCTGGTTTCCAGGAAGATCTGGCCGTCGGTGATCGAGATCACGTTGGTCGGAACGAAGGCGGACACGTCACCGGCTTGCGTTTCGATGATCGGCAGTGCGGTCAGCGAACCGGTCTTGCCCTTGACTTCACCCTTGGTGAAGGCTTCGACGTAGTCGGCGTTCACGCGGGCTGCGCGCTCGAGCAGACGGCTGTGGAGATAGAACACGTCGCCGGGGTAGGCTTCGCGGCCTGGCGGGCGGCGCAGCAGCAGCGACACTTGGCGATAAGCCACGGCTTGCTTGGACAGGTCGTCATAGACGATCAGGGCGTCCTGGCCGCGGTCGCGGAAGTACTCGCCCATCGTGCAGCCCGAGTAGGCCGACACGTACTGCATGGCAGCCGATTCGGAAGCCGATGCGGCCACCACGATGGTGTAGTCCATCGCGCCGGCTTGTTCCAGCGAGCGCACCACGTTCTTGATCGACGAAGCCTTCTGGCCGATCGCAACGTAGACGCAGGTCATGTTCTGACCCTTCTGGTTGATGATCGCGTCGATCGCCACGGCCGTCTTGCCGGTCTGGCGGTCACCGATGATCAGCTCGCGCTGGCCACGGCCGACGGGCACCATGGAGTCGATCGACTTCAGGCCGGTCTGCATCGGTTGGTCCACGGACTTCCGTGCGATCACGCCCGGAGCGACCTTTTCGATCACGTCGGTCATCTTGGCGTTGATCGGACCCTTGCCGTCGATCGGCTGGCCCAGTGCATTCACCACGCGGCCGATGAGCTCGGGGCCCACGGGCACTTCCAGGATGCGGCCCGTGCACTTGACGGTGTCGCCTTCGGAGATGTGCTCGTACTCGCCCAGAATCACGGCGCCGACCGAGTCGCGCTCAAGGTTCAGCGCCAAGCCGAACGACGGCGTGCCGTCAGCCGTGGGCGGGAATTCCAGCATTTCGCCTTGCATCGCGTCCGACAGGCCGTGCACGCGCACGATGCCGTCGGTCACCGAGACCACGGTGCCCTGGTTGCGGATGTCGGCGCTGACGCCAAGGCCTTCGATACGGCTCTTGATCAGTTCGGAAATTTCTGCGGGATTGAGTTGCATGACTCTTTCCTTCTTTCAATAAATAGGGCCAACCGCGGCTCGCCGCCTCAGGCGGTGAGCGCTGCTTTCATTTGTTCGAGACGCGCCTTGACGGAGGTGTCGAGGACTTCGTCCCCCACCACCACACGGATGCCGCCGATCAGCGAAGGATCGGATTCCACACGCGTGTTCAGCGGGCGACCGAAACGGCGCTGCAGTGCCACGGCGACCTCGGCGAGGCTCGCCGCGTCGATCGGGAAGGCGCTGTAGATCACCGCGTCGGCCGTGCCGCCCTTGGCGTTCTTGAGCTCGCGGTACTGGGCCGCGACTTCAGGCAATGCAGCAAGCCGGCCGTTGTCGATCACCGTGCGCAGGAAGTTCTTGCCGGTGTCCGGCAAGGCTTGCGGCAGCAGACCGGAGATCAGATCGAAGATCTGTTCCGGCGACACCTTCGGGTCGGCAGCGAACTGCAGGAGCTGCGGATCGGCAGTGATGGCGGCCAGCTGGCCGATCCATCCGGCCGTGCCTTCGAGGTCGCTCGAAGTAGCCCCGAAGAGCGCGTCCGCGTAGGGGCGGGCAATGGTCGCAAGTTCGGCCATATCGTCCTCAGAGCTCGGTCTTCAGGCGCTGGAGCAGGTCGGCGTGGACACCGGCGTTGACTTCCTTGCGGAGAATCTGCTCGGCACCCTTGACGGCCAGCGCAGCAACCTGCTCACGCAGGGCTTCACGGGCACGCACGGACTGCTGTTCGGCTTCGGCGTGCGCGTCGGCCACGATCTTGTTGGCCTCCACCGTTGCACGGCCCTTGGCCTCTTCGATGATCTGCTGGGCGCGGCGCTCGGCATCGGCCAGGCGGCTGGTGGTCTCGTTGCGAGACTGAACCAGTTCCTGCTCGACGCGCTGGTTGGCGGAAGCGAGTTCAGCCTTGGCCTTCTCGGCGGCCGCCAGGCCCGCAGCGATCTTTTGTGCGCGTTCATCCAAAGCCTTCGCGATGGGCGGCCACACGAATTTCATCGTGAACAGCACCAGCAGCAAGAAGACGATGGCCTGAACGAACAGGGTCGCGTTGATACTCACGGCAACACCTTTCTGGAGTGGCGTTGAACCGGCTTACTTGGGCAGGTTGGCCAGCAGGGTCGCGGCGAACGGGTTGGCGAAGGCGAACAGCAGGGCGATGGCCACGCCGATCAGGAAGGCCGCGTCAATCAGACCAGCCAAGATGAACATCTTGGTCTGCAGGTCGTTCATGAGCTCAGGTTGACGGGCCGACGATTCCAGGAACTTGCCACCCATCAGCGCGATGCCGATGGAAGCACCGATGGCGCCGAGACCGACGATCAGACCACAAGCGAGAGCGACGAGACCGAGAATGTTTTCCATGATGACTCCTTAGAACAGATTTAAAGCAAACGAAAAGAAAAAGGGAAACTCAATGCGCCTCATGCGCCTGGCCCAGATAGATCAGGGTCAGCATCATGAAGATGAAAGCCTGCAGCGTGATCACCAGGATGTGGAAGATCGCCCAGACGGTGCCGGCAATGATGTGCCCGATGGGCAGCATCACACCGGAGAACGAGGCCGCCATGGCACCGCCCATGAGGGCGATGAGCATGAAGACGAGCTCGCCCGCATACATGTTGCCGAACAACCGCATGCCGTGCGAGACCGTCTTGGCCAGGTACTCGATGACCTGCATCAGCAGGTTGACGGGCCACAGCAGAGGGTGGGCACCGAAGGGCGCGGTGATCAGCTCGTGACCCCAGCCGCCCAGGCCCTTGACCTTGACGCTGTAGAAGAGGCACAGGAGCAGCACGGAAGTGGAAAGACCGAGCGTGGTCGAGAGGTCGGCGGTCGGCACGGCACGCATGTAGGCGTGGTGCGGATCGTGGCCCAGTGCCGAGTAGACCTGGGTCCAGATGGCCGGCAGCAGGTCGACCGGCAGCATGTCCATCGCGTTCAGCAGGAAGATCCAGACGAACACGGTGAGCGCCAGCGGGGCGATGAACTTGCGGCTCGCGGCGTTGTGCACGTTGGCCTTGGCCTGGTTGTCGACCATCTCGACCAGGATCTCGACCGCCGCCTGGAAACGGCCGGGCACGCCGGGCGTTGCCTTGCGGGCAGCCAGCCACAGCACGAAGCAGCCCAATGCGCCGATGATCAGCGCGTAGAGCACCGAGTCGAGGTTGATGACGTTGAAGTCAACAATGGCGGATTGAACGACGGGCTTGAGGCTCCAGTCGACTTGCCAGTGCTGGAGGTGGTGAACGATGTATTCACTCGCGGTCGGGGCGTGTCCTTCGGCGGCCATCTTTCAGCGTCTCTCTTCCAAAACAGTCAAATCCGGTTCAAAAATTTGGGCCGCACCAGCAGTGCCACCCAGTACATCTTCATGGCGACCACCACGCCAGCCACCATGGCCAGCCAGACGAGCCCCCCGATCAGCCACGGCGCCGCGGCCAGCAAGGCAACGGTCAGCGCGATCTTGATCATCTCCCACACAAAAAACCTCAACATGACAGCCTGCGACGGCATGCCCGGTTTGCGCCGGACACCGCGGACAAACAAGGCCGCGGGGATCGCTACTGTCATGGCTCCGTAAAACGCCGAGATTGCAGCCTCGGATCGCGCCGTCCAGATCCACGCCAGGCAAGCTACCACCACGCCTGCAGCCACTTGGGCTGCGATCACCCACCAGGGTGACAGCTCGGGGTTTTGCTCGCGCAACTTCTGGGCCTCTTCGGCCGTGAGTGGCTTGAAATCGGATTCTTCGGCGTCAACCTCAGGGACAGGGGCGTTGGTTGTCATTCGAATGCACCCCGTGTTTGTCCCCGGAGAATTTTACAAAGCCATTGATTATAAGTAAAACCTAGCGGGGTCCCGCCATAACGTGACACTTCGTCGACAGTTCTGCACCGAGTGTGGCGTCCGCCCATAATTTGCGGATGCAAGACATCACCTCGGCACTGCCCGACACGCCGTGCTTTCTCAACGGCGAATTCACCCCCCTGCGCAACGCGAAGATCAGCGTCCTCGACCGCGGCTTCATCTTCGGCGACGGCATCTACGAAGTGATCCCCGTCTACTTCGGCGTGCCCTTCTGCTTCGATGAACACATCGCGCGCCTCGAGCGCTCGCTGGCCGAGCTGCAGATCGACAACCCCTACACCCGCGACGAATGGCGCGCCATTGCAATGCAGCTTGCCGCACCGCAGGGCAAGGCACCGCAGGCGATCTACTTCCAGGTCTCGCGCGGCGTGGCACCACGCGACCACGCCATGGTGCGCGGCCTGCGCCCCACCGTGTTCGCGATGGTGAACCCCCTGCCGCCGGTGGCCGATGCGGTGCGCGCCAAGGGCGTGGCCTGCGTCACGGCCGACGACTTCCGCTGGCAGAAGGCCCACATCAAGAGCACCAGCCTGCTGGGCGCGGTGCTCGCACGGCAGATCAGCGTCGAGGCCGGCGCCACCGAGACCGTGATGTTCCGCGGCGACTGGCTCAGCGAAGCCTCGTCGAGCAACGTGTGGATCGTGAAGGGCGGCACGCTCATCGGCCCACCGAAAGACAACCTCGTGCTGACCGGCATCCGCTACGGCCTGCTCGAGCGCCTGTGCCAGGACAGCGGCATTCCCTTCGCGCTGCGGCGCGTGTCGCGCGACGAGGTGTTCGGCGCCGACGAGCTGCTGCTGTCCTCGGCCACCAAGGAAGTGTTGCCCGTCGTCACACTCGACGGCCAGGCCATTGGCAATGGCCATCCCGGCCCCATCTACCAGAGCTTGTATGCCGCCTACCAACAGGCCAAGCAACGCAACGCCGACGCGCCAGGAGCCACCGCATGACCGACACAACGACCCCTACCGACACCGCATCGATCCCCGATCCGCGCAAGGAATCGCTGATCGAGTACCCCTCGCAGTTCCCCATCAAGGTGATGGGTGCGAAGGTCGACGGCTTCGTGCACGCCATCACGCAGATCGCCGAGCGCTTCGACCCGGCCTTCGACGCCACCACGGTCGAGCTGCGCGACAGCAAGGCCGGCAACTATCTGGGCGTGACCATCACCGTCACCGCCACCAGCCGCGAACAGCTCGACGACCTCTACCGCGCCCTGTCCGCGCACCCGATGGTGAAAGTCGTTCTTTGACGCCCCTCGAAGCGCAGTGGCTCGGCCGGGCCGACTACCTCGCCACCTACGCGGCGATGCAGCGCTTCACGCAGGAGCGCACGCCCGAGACGCCCGACGCGCTATGGATCTGCGAGCACGACCCCGTGTTCACGCAGGGGCTGGCGGGCAAGACCGACCACATCCTGGCCCCCGGCCCGATCCCCGTCGTGCAGACCGACCGGGGCGGGCAGGTCACCTTCCACGGCCCGGGCCAGGTGGTGGCCTACCCGCTCATCGACCTGCGGCGCGCGGGCTACTACGTCAAGGAATACGTCTACCGCATCGAGGAATCGGTGCTGCGCACGCTCGCCCACTTCGGCGTGACGGGCCACCGCGTGGCGGGCGCGCCGGGCATCTACGTGCGCCTGGACGACCCGTTCTCGCACGCCGCCCTCACCGGCCCGATGCCCGGCGCCGACCCGTTCCGGGGCCTGGGCAAGATCGCCGCGCTGGGCATCAAGGTGAGCCGCCACGCCACTTACCACGGTGTGTCGCTCAATGTCGCGATGGACCTCGAACCCTTCTCGCGCATCAACCCTTGCGGCTACGCGGGGCTGCAAACGGTCGACCTTTCTACAATCGGCGTCCAAACCACATGGGAAGAAGCCGCCAAAGTGCTGAGCCAAAAGCTCGGGGCTTTCCTGGCTCCTTGACACACCAATGAGCACCACCGAAGTCGTCCGCGACGCCCAGAGCGCCGAAACCTACAACCCGCTGGCCAAGCAGAAGGCCGCGGCCAAGCTCTCGCGCATCCCCGTCAAGGTGGTGCAGACCGGCGAAGTGCTCAAGAAGCCCGAGTGGATCCGCGTCAAGGCCGGCAGCCCCACCACGCGCTTCTACGAGATCAAGCAGATCCTGCGCGAAAGCAACCTGCACACGGTCTGCGAAGAAGCCTCGTGCCCGAACATCGGCGAATGCTTCGGCAACGGCACGGCCACCTTCATGATCATGGGCGACAAGTGCACGCGCCGCTGCCCGTTCTGCGACGTGGGCCACGGCCGCCCCGACCCGCTGGACAAGGACGAGCCGCTCAACCTGGCCAAGACCATCGCCAAGCTGCGCCTGAAGTACGTGGTGATCACCAGCGTCGACCGCGACGACCTGCGCGACGGCGGCAGCCAGCACTTCGTCGATTGCATCAGCCACATCCGCGAGCTCTCGCCGATGACGCAGATCGAGATCCTGGTGCCCGACTTCCGCGGCCGCGACGACCGCGCGCTGGAAATCCTCAAGGCCGCGCCGCCCGACGTGATGAACCACAACCTGGAAACCGCGCCGCGCCTGTACAAGGAAGCGCGCCCGGGCAGCGACTACCAGTTCAGCCTGAACCTGCTGAAGAAGTTCAAGGCGCTGCACCCCAACGTGCCGACCAAGAGCGGCATCATGGTCGGCCTGGGCGAGACCGACGAAGAGATCCTGCAGGTGATGCGCGACATGCGCGCCCACGACATCGACATGCTGACCATCGGCCAGTACCTGTCGCCGTCGGGCTCGCACCTGCCGGTGCGCCGCTACGTGCACCCCGACACCTTCAAGATGTTCGAGGAAGAGGCCTACAAGATGGGCTTCAGCCACGCGGCCGTGGGCGCGATGGTGCGCTCCAGCTACCACGCCGACCAGCAGGCGCACGCCGCCGGCGTCTGACGGCACCGCCCGGCCGCCCGCCATGCGCGGGCG
>NZ_JBWKYW010000056.1:0-46026 GCF_059423965.1 Variovorax sp. GW458-11-26-14-LB1 | reverse complement strand
CGCCCCCCCGCCGCTGCCCTCCGACCTGCAAGCCTGGCTCGACCAGCAGGAGCGCGAGATCCTCGTGCGCGCGCTGCACGAGAGCGGCTTCAACCGCACGGCCGCCGCCGCGCGGCTGGGCATGAGCCTGCGCCAGATCCGCTACCGCATCGCGCGCCTGGGCATCTCCACGCCCAACGGCGACGACGGTGCCACCGCACATGCCGACGACTGACGACCTCGCCACGACACCGGCCGGCGACGACGGACTCTGGCGCGCTGGCTGGTACCGCTTCGCCAAGGCCCTGCCCTCGCCGAACTTCGGCCCGCGCCCCGCCGGCGCGCAGACCGACCTGATCGTGCTGCACTCGATCAGCCTGCCGCCAGGCGAATACGGCGGCGACGCGGTGCAGCAGCTCTTCACCAACCAGCTCGACTGGGACGCGCACCCGTACTTCCAGTCGATCCGCGGGCTCGAGGTGTCCTCGCATTTCTATGTGCGCCGCAACGGCGAGCTCTGGCAGTTCGTGAGCTGCGACGACCGCGCCTGGCACGCCGGCGTGTCGTCGTGGCGCGGGCGCACCAACTGCAACGACGACTCGGTCGGCATCGAGCTCGAAGGCCTCGAGGGCGAGCGCTTCGAAGAGGCGCAGTACGAGACGCTGGCCAGCCTCTGCGCCGCGCTCGCGCAGCACTACGCCATCGCCCACATCGCCGGCCACGAGCACATCGCGCCCGGTCGCAAGCAGGACCCCGGCGCCGGTTTCGACTGGCGCCTGCTGCGCGAACAGCTCGGCTGGAATCCACAGATGTTTCCCGAGCAGGTGGTCGCGCGCTAATTTTTTCAATCGCTCCGTGGCCCGCGATGCGCCGCTCTCGCAGCGCAGCAATCTCGCAAGCGCAGGCACGCGACGTAGCAACCATGCGGGCTGCAGGCCCAAATCGCCTTGCAAGCCGCGCCCCGTGCGGGTTGCGCCACCATGGGCCAGTATTCACGCGGCATCGCTGGCGATGCGCTGGATGCGGCGCAATTCCTGTAAGGGTTGCGTCCATAGGAAAACACTACCTGTAGTGGCTTGTAGGGCACAGACACCCTAGATATAGTGTCTTCCCGTTCGGCAACAACGCCGACGCAAGGCCCGCGAGGCCTTGCCAACCAACAAGAATTGCACAACCGAGAGGAAGCGAATGCAAACTGCACTGAACACCCCGTCGACCCCCCGCGCCGTCCCCGCGACGCCGCAGCAGCAACAAGACACTGCGGGTTCGCCCACCGGTCAGAACCTCGCGCACTACCAGATCATCCGCCGCAACGGCGCCGTCGTTCCCTTCGAGCCGAACAAGATCGCCATCGCCATGATGAAGGCCTTCCTGGCGGTGCACGGCACCCAGGGCGCGGCTTCCGCCAGCGTGCGCGAGACCGTCGACACGCTGACGCAAGGCGTGATCCGCGCCATGGTGCGCTCGCGTCCGGGCGGAGGCACCTTCCACATCGAAGACGTGCAGGACCAGGTCGAGCTCGGCCTGATGCGCGGCGGCCACCATGAAATCGCGCGCGCCTACGTGCTGTACCGCGAACGCCGCACCCAGGAACGCTCCAAGCAGGGCGAGCAGGACGTGCCCGCCGCACCGGCACTGCACGTGCTCGACAACGGCGAGCGCGTGGCGCTGGACCTGAACGAGCTCAAGGGCCTGATCGAATCGGCCTGCCAGGGCCTGGGCGACAGCATCACCGCCGCCCCCATCGTCGCCGAGACGATGCGCAACCTGTACGACGGCGTGCCGCTGGACGAGGTCTACAAGGCCTCCATCCTGGCCGCCCGCACGCTGATCGAGAAGGACCCCGACTACACCTTCGCCACCGCGCGCCTGCTGCTGCACACGATCTTCAAGGAGATCATCGGCCGCGAAGTGATGCCGGTCGAGCGCGCCACCGCCTACGCCGACTACTTCCCGCAGTTCATCAAGAAGGGCGTCGAGAACGAGCTGCTCGACGAGAAGCTGCTGCAGTACGACCTGCCCCGCCTGGGCGCCGCCCTGAAGGCCGAGCGCGACAACCAGTTCGACTACCTGGGCCTGCAGACCCTGTACGACCGCTACTTCCTGCACGTGCGCAAGACCCGCATCGAGCTGCCGCAGGCGTTCTTCATGCGCGTGGCCATGGGCCTGTCGCTGAACGAAATCGACCGCGAAGCCCGCGCCATCGAGTTCTACGAAGTGCTGTCGTCGTTCGACTTCATGTCGAGCACGCCCACCCTGTTCAACGCCGGCACGCTGCGCTCGCAACTCTCGAGCTGCTACCTGACCACCGTGCCCGACGACCTGGACGGCATCTACGAGTCGATCAAGGAAAACGCGCTGCTGTCGAAGTTCGCCGGCGGCCTGGGCAACGACTGGACCCGCGTGCGCGCACTGGGCAGCCACATCAAAGGCACCAACGGCGAATCGCAGGGCGTGGTGCCGTTCCTGAAGGTGGTGAACGACACGGCCGTGGCCGTGAACCAGGGCGGCAAGCGCAAGGGCGCCGTCTGCACGTACCTGGAAACCTGGCACCTCGACATCGAGGAGTTCCTGGAGCTGCGCAAGAACACCGGCGACGACCGCCGCCGCACGCACGACATGAACACCGCCAACTGGATCCCCGACCTGTTCATGCGCCGCGTGATGGAAAAGGGCACCTGGACGCTGTTCTCGCCCTCCAACGTGCCTGACCTGCACGACCTGTTCGGCGCCGACTTCGAGAAGGCCTACGTCGCCTACGAAGAAAAGGCCGCCCGCGGCGAGATCAAGCCCGCGCGCACCCTCCAGGCCTCGGACCTGTGGCGCAAGATGCTCACGATGCTGTTCGAGACCGGCCACCCCTGGATCACGTTCAAGGACGCCTGCAACGTGCGCTCGCCGCAGCAGCACGCCGGCGTGGTGCACTCGTCGAACCTGTGCACCGAGATCACGCTGAACACCAGCGACACCGAAACCGCCGTGTGCAACCTGGGTTCCGTGAACCTGCTGCAGCACCTGAAGGACGGCAAGGTCGACCAGGAAAAGCTCAAGCGCACCATCTCGACCGCGATGCGCATGCTCGACAACGTGATCGACATCAACTACTACGCCGTGAAGAAGGCGCGCGACTCCAACCTGCGCCACCGTCCGGTCGGCCTGGGCCTGATGGGCTTCCAGGACGCGCTGTACGAACTGCGCATTCCCTACGCCTCGCAGGAAGCGGTGCAGTTCGCCGACGAGTCGATGGAAGCCATCTGCTACCACGCCTACTGGGCCTCGACCGAGCTGGCCAAGGAACGCGGCAAGTACTCCAGCTACAAGGGCTCGCTGTGGGACAAGGGCATCCTGCCGATCGACTCGCTCGACCTGCTCGAGAAGGCCCGCGGCGGCTACGTCGAAGTGGACCGCTCGGCCACCCTCGACTGGGATTCGCTGCGCGCCAAGATCAAGGCCGACGGCATGCGCAATTCGAACTGCGTGGCCATCGCCCCCACGGCAACCATCTCGAACATCATCGGCGTGGACGCCTCGATCGAACCCTGCTTCGGCAACCTGTCGGTCAAGTCGAACCTGTCGGGCGAGTTCACCGTGATCAACCACTACCTGGTGCGCGACCTGAAGCGCCTGGGCCTGTGGGACGACGTGATGGTCATGGACCTGAAGCACTTCGACGGCTCGCTGCGTCCCATCGACCGCGTGCCGCAGGACGTGAAGGCGCTGTACGCCACCGCGTTCGAAGTCGAGACGACGTGGCTGGTGGAAGCCGCCGCGCGTCGCCAGAAGTGGATCGACCAGGCGCAGTCGCTGAACATCTACATGGCCGGCGCCTCGGGCAAGAAGCTCGACGACACCTACAAGCTCGCCTGGCTGCGCGGCCTGAAGACCACCTACTACCTGCGCACGCAGAGCGCGACGCACGCTGAAAAGTCGACGGTGCAATCGGGCCGTCTCAACGCGGTGTCGTCGGGCAACGACGCACCCTCGGGCATGAGCGCACTCGAAGCCGCCGCTGCTGCAGCGAAGGCACAGATGAGCGCGATGCCCGCCACCGACATCGCGTTCTGCGGTGTCGACGATCCGACCTGCGAAGCCTGCCAGTGATGTGCAAGTGAAGCGTCAACACACAAGACGCTTCGATCGATCAGCGAGGTGCTCGCACAAGTGAAAAGCGCGCGACGTTCAATCAATCAAGGCATTGACTGACGTCGCGCGATGCATGCGAGCAACATAACAACCCCATAAATGGCGCACGATGTGAACGAGCACTTTGCAACTCACATCGTTGCTCCGATAATTGCGCATTGGATTTTTCTATGTTGACCTGGGACGAAGAAGTCAAGCCCTCCTTACCAAAGGATATGCAACAAGGATTGCAGCAGCACCACGCATCGACCGGCGGTCTTTCCGCTGGCCGCGCGGTCGCCGCTCCGACTTCGTCGCTTGCACAACCCGCCACTGCCACCGCACCGGTGGCCGCCGCTGCAGGCCAGCGCGTCAAGGCTTCCGACAAGCGGATCATCAACGGCCAGACCGACGTCAACCAGCTGGTGCCGTTCAAGTACAAGTGGGCCTGGGAAAAGTACCTCGCCACCTGCGCCAACCACTGGATGCCGCAAGAGGTGAACATGACGCGCGACATCGCGTTGTGGAAGGACCCGAACGGCCTGACCGAAGACGAGCGCCGCATCGTCAAGCGCAACCTCGGCTTCTTCGTGACCGCCGATTCGCTGGCCGCCAACAACATCGTGCTGGGCACCTACCGCCACATCACGGCCCCCGAGTGCCGCCAGTTCCTGCTGCGCCAGGCCTTCGAGGAAGCGATCCACACGCACGCGTACCAGTACATCGTCGAGTCGCTCGGCCTGGACGAGAGCGAGATCTTCAACGCCTACAACGAAGTGCCGTCGATCCGCGAGAAGGACCAGTTCCTGATCCCGTTCATCGACGCCATCAGCGACCCGAACTTCAAGACCGGCACGCACGAGACCGACCAGACGCTGCTCAAGTCGCTCATCGTGTTCGCCTGCCTGATGGAAGGTCTCTTCTTCTACGTCGGCTTCACGCAGATCCTTGCGCTGGGCCGCCAGAACAAGATGACCGGCGCCGCCGAGCAGTACCAGTACATCCTGCGCGACGAGTCGATGCACTGCAATTTCGGCATCGACCTGATCAACCAGCTCAAGCTCGAGAATCCTGGCCTGTGGACCGCAGAGTTCAAGGCCGAGATTAAGGACCTCTTCATGAAGGCCGTCGAGCTCGAATACAAATACGCCGAAGACACCATGCCACGTGGTGTGCTCGGCATGAACGCCTCCATGTTCAAGGGCTACCTGCGCTACATCGCCAACCGGCGCGCGCAGCAGATCGGCCTCGAAACGCTCTTCCCGAACGAGGAAAACCCGTTCCCCTGGATGAGCGAAATGATTGACCTGAAGAAAGAGCGCAACTTTTTCGAAACCCGCGTGATCGAGTACCAGTCGGGTGGTGCGCTCTCCTGGGATTGAATTTTTCGATACACAACAATTCATGAATTCAAGAATTGCCCTTGCCACCGACTGCGCCAAAGAGCGCAGCATGGACGAGGGCTCAGGTGTTCATGGTGCTGGGGCTCAGATTCCAACGCCATGAATCGCTTCACGCTCCCAACGCGCGTGGAGTGCTTCAATAGGTTGATTTTTTCAACTTGATCAAGGAGAAATAGAAATGGCAACTGCAAAGAAAGCGCCGGCCAAGAAGGCCGCTGCAAAGAAGGCTCCGGCTAAGAAGGCTGTCGCCGCGAAGAAGGCTCCGGCAAAGAAGGTCGCTGCCAAGAAGGCTCCGGCTAAGAAGGCTGTCGCCAAGAAGGTCGTAGCGAAGAAGGCTCCGGCAAAGAAGGTCGCGGCCAAGAAGGTTGCAGCCAAGAAGGTCGTAGCGAAGAAGGCTGCACCGGCGAAGAAGGCCGCTGCCAAGAAGGCTCCGGCAAAGAAGGCCGCCGCCAAGAAGGCGCCTGCCAAGAAGGCCGTAGCGAAGAAGGCGCCTGCCAAGAAGGCTGCTGCCAAGAAGGCCCCTGCCAAGAAGGCTGCCGCCAAGAAGGCCCCTGCCAAGAAGGCCGCGGCCAAGAAAGCCGCGAAAAAGCCCGCTGCCAAGCCTGCCGCTGCTGCCAAGAAGCCTGCTGCCAAGAAGGCCGCCGCGCCTGCGAAGGCTGCCGTAGCGCCTGCCCCTGCGGCGCAAACGACGCTGAATCCCCAGGCAGCCTGGCCGTTTCCGACGGCCAGCAAGCCCTGAGTGAATTCTCAGCGGCCTTGAAAGGCACGAAGCCCGGCACCGCAAGGTGCCGGGCTTTTTTCATGGGCGCCCGCTGTCGCCGAATCGCCGAAGCGATCCGGGCGGGTCGTCAGCGAATCACAGATCGAGCGTCGCGCGATCGATCTGGTAGTTCTGCGGTCCGCGTTGCGCGATCTTGAGCGCGCCGATGCGGTTGCCAAGCGCTGCGCAGCGCGCCAGCGGCCATTCCTTTTCCAGGCCGTACAGCAGGCCGCCGCGCCACGCGTCGCCGCAGCCCGTGGGCTCGACCACGGCCGTGGGCGTCACGCCAGGCACGTGCTCGCGCTCGCCACCGATCCACACCTCGCAGCCCTCGGCCGCCAGCGTGACCACGAGGCCGCGCACGCGCTGCGAGATCTCGGCCAAGCTCCAGCCGGTGCGCTGCGACAGCATCTTGCCTTCGTAGTCGTTGACGACGACCCAGCTCGCGAGCTCGATGAAGTGGCGCAACGCGTCGCCGTCGAACATCGGCAGGCCCTGGCCTGGATCGAACACGAAGGGAATGCCGGCGGCGGCGAACTGCTCGGCGTGCTGCAGCATCGCCTCGCGGCCGTCGGGCGCGATGATGCCGAGCTTGATGTCCTCGCGCGCCACCACCTTCGTGATGTGCGCCTGTTGCATCGCGCCGGGATGGAACGCCGTGATCTGGTTGTTGTCCGTGTCGTTCATGATCATCGCCTGCGCGGTGAAGGTGTCGTCGAGCTGACGCACGAACTCCGTGCTGATGCCCAGCGTGCGCATGCGCTCGGCGTAGTCGGCACCGTCGCTGCCCAGCGTGGCCATCGGCAGCGCCGTGCCGCCCAGGGCGTTGAGGCTGTAGGCGATGTTGCCGGCGCAGCCGCCGAAGTCACGGCGCAGGCCCGGCACCAGGAACGACACATTCAGGATGTGCAGCTGGTCCGGCAGGATCTGGTCGGCGAACCGGCCTTCGAAAGTCATGATGGTGTCGAACGCGAGGGAACCGCAAATCACTGCTGCCATGGGTGGACCGTAGGTTGGATGAGAAAGGGAACGAACGGCGCGCGTGTCGGCGCTCCGTTCAGGGATAGAAAGCTTCGACGCGGTAGCCCGCGATCGGCGGCAGTGCCGCCGCCTCGCTGGCCGACAGGGTCAGCGGCAACGAGGCCGCGCGGTCGGCACGCGCCGCCAGCACGCCCGGCGCGCCGTAGTCGTTGGGCGTCAGCACGCGCCGCACGACGGCTTGTTCCTGCGTGTCGAGCAGCGACAGCTCGATGGCCGGCATCGCGAGCGGCACGGTCGCCGCATTGCGCAAGGTGAAGCTCAAGCGGTAGTCGTTGCCGCCGCTCTTCTCGCGCGCGAAGGCCGCGCCCTCGATCACGATGTCGCCGATCTGGCGCAGCGCCGCGAGCTCGCAGCCGGTGTACTGACACAGCGCCGACAGGGCGGGCCGCAGGTTCGGCTGGCGCGCCACGATGCCGTCGCGCTCATGGCGAACGATCTGCACGATGAGGGCCAACGCCGCGAGCACGGCCAGCACCACCAGCAGGCGCCGCACGCCCTCGCGTTGCCAGAAGCCGACGGCCTTTTCGGCCGGCTCGTCTTCCTCGGCGAAGGGATGGTCTTCAGGCGCCTCGAAGGTCGCGGAAAGCGAGAAGTCCGGCTCGCCTTCGGCACGGATGCCAGGGCCCGGCAGCGGCGCGGCAGCCTCTTCGTGCTGCGCGTCACGCGCCTTGGCGTTCGCGATCTTGGCCGACTTGGCGCGCGCACGGCGCAGCGCCTTCTGGATCAGGAGCTGGTCGTGGTCCTTCTCTTCCTGCTCGCGCTCCGCGGCCGCGCCGTCGTCGTTCTCACCGGTCGCTGCAACCAGCCCGCGCAGCGCTGAACTGCGTGGCAGGTCAGGCAAGGGCGGCGCAGGCGGCGGTGATGCGGGCGGCGGTGCGCCGAGGTTCAGGTCGATGTTCGGAAACGGCGGCAGCGAACTCGCGGGCGGACGCCATGCGGGTTCGGTGGCGTCGAGGTCGGACCAGGGCTCGTCCGCGGCGAGGCCGTGTGCGGGCAGCGTCAGCTCGAAAGGCAGCGGGGACGCAGCCGGCGCGACGTTGGTGGCAGCGGTCGACAGTCCAGCTTCGTCTTGAGGGGCAGGCGGTGGCGCCTGCGGCTCGGACTCGTCGTCGAGAAAGTCGGCCTCCTCGACCGCCGGCCGTGCGGCCGCCAGGTCGATGCGCGCGTCCTCGAAAGACGCCACCAGTGCGGCCATCGAAGACATCGGCGAAGGTGACGGCGTGGGCGCGGGTGACGGCGCGGCAGGCGCGGACACCGCACCGTCGGGCGCCTCCTGCAGGTCGAGCGTGGCATCGAACACATGGCTGCAGCGGCCGCAGCGCACCCAGCCGTCCGAGATGCGAAGCTGGTCGCGCACCACCTTGAAGGTGGTGGTGCAGGCGGGGCAACGCGTGACGAGGCTCATGACCGGGCGATTGTAGGGTTGGCCCCCCGCCGTGCAGGCAGGTGCCCGGGGCGCCCGCGGTGCGAGCGCCCGGACGCGCGCTTCAGCAGCGTGCGGTCATGAGGATCCAGCCGTCCTCGGTGTCGCTGACTTCGAGCGCGGCGTACGGCGCATAGGCCGCCTTGAGCTCGTCGGCCTGGCGCTCGAGGATGCCGGCCAGCACCAGCGAGCCGCCGGCGGCCACGTGGCTGCGCAGCAGCGGCGCCAGCACCTTGAGCGGCGTCGCGAGGATGTTGGCGAGCACCGTCTGGTACTCACCCTTGGCCGCTTCGGGCAGGCCGGCGTTCAGCTGCACGCCGTTGGCTTCGGCGTTGAGCCGGGTCGAGGAGACCGCGGCTTCGTCGATGTCGACGGCGTCAATGTTGCGCGCACCGAACTTGGCCGCGCCGATGGCCAGGATGCCGGAGCCGCAGCCGTAGTCGAGCACGCGCTGGTCGGCAAAGGCGCCCTCTCCTTGCGTCGCGATCCAGCGCAGGCACATGCGCGTGGTCGGGTGCGTGCCGGTGCCGAAGGCCAGGCCCGGGTCGAGCCGGATCACCTGCTTCGCTTGCGCCGGCGGCTCGTGCCACGTGGGCACGATCCAGAACTCGGGCGTGATCTCGACCGGCGCGAACTGCGATTGCGTGAGCCGCACCCAGTCCTGGTCGGGCACCGGCGCCACGCCGAGCACCGCGCAGCCTTCAAAGAAGTCCTGCAGCGCGAGCACCGAGGCCGCCTCGTGGGCGGCGGCTTCGTCGGGGAACAGCGCGATCACGCGCGAACGCTGCCAGCCCTCCTTGGGCGGCGGCATGCCGGGCTCGCCGAACAGGGCCTGCTCGGCATCGGTCTGCGCATCGGCATCTTCGACCGACACGCTCAGCGCATCGAGTGCGTCGAGCGCATCGCCGAGCATTTCGACCCGGTCTTCCGGCGCCATGAGGCGGAGTTCAAACATACAGGGCGTTGCGCGTGGACTCAGCGCTTGTGCGCCGCGAGCCACTCTTCCAGGTAGTGGATGTTGGTGCCGCCGCTCATGAACTTGGCGTCGACCATCAGCTCGCGGTGCAGCGGCATGTTGGTCTGGATGCCTTCGATCACCGTCTCGTTCAGGGCCGTGCGCATGCGCGCCATGGCCTGTTCGCGGGTGTCGCCGTACACGATGATCTTGCCGATCATCGAGTCGTAGTTCGGGGGCACGAAGTAGTTGGTGTACACGTGCGAGTCGACGCGCACGCCCGGGCCGCCCGGCGGGTGCCACATGGTGATGCGGCCCGGCGACGGCGTGAACTTCCACGGGTCTTCGGCGTTGATGCGCACCTCGATGGCGTGGCCGCGCATCTCGATCTGGCGCTGCGTGAACGGCAGCTTCTCGCCGGCGGCGACCATGATCTGCGTCTTCACGATGTCGATGCCGGTGGTGAACTCCGTGACCGGATGCTCCACCTGCACGCGCGTGTTCATCTCGATGAAGTAGAACTCGCCGTTCTCGTACAGGAACTCGAAGGTGCCGGCGCCGCGGTAGCCGATCTTCTTGCAGGCAGTGGCGCAGCGCTCGCCGATCTTCTCGATCAGCTTGCGCGGAATGCCGGGGGCCGGCGATTCCTCGATCACCTTCTGGTGGCGGCGCTGCATGGAGCAGTCGCGCTCGCCCAGGTAGACCGCGTTCTTGTGCTTGTCCGCGAGGATCTGGATTTCGATGTGGCGCGGGTTCTGGAGAAACTTCTCCATGTACACGGCCGGATTGTTGAAGGCCGCGGCGGCTTCCGCCTTGGTCATCTGGATCGCGTTGACCAGCGCCGCCTCGGTGTGCACCACGCGCATGCCGCGGCCACCGCCGCCGCCTGCCGCCTTGATGATGACCGGGTAGCCGATCGCGCGGGCGATGCGCTTGTTGGTGGCGGCGTCGTCCGAGAGTTCGCCTTCCGAGCCGGGCACGCAGGGCACGCCGGCCTTGATCATGGCCTGCTTGGCCGAGACCTTGTCACCCATCGTGCGGATGTTGTCGGGCGTCGGGCCGATGAACTGGAAGCCGCTTTGCTCCACGCGTTCGGCGAAATTGGCGTTCTCGCTCAGGAAACCGTAGCCGGGGTGGATGGCTTCGGCGTCGGTCACCTCGGCGGCCGAGATGATGGCCGGCATGTTGAGGTAGCTCAGCCCCGAAGGCGCCGGGCCGATGCACACGGCTTCCTGCGCCAGCTTGACGTACTTGGCTTCGCGATCGGCTTCGGAATAGACCATCACGGCCTTGATGCCCATTTCGCTGCAAGCGCGCTGGATCCGAAGGGCGATCTCCCCCCGGTTTGCAACCAGAATCTTCTTGAACATGCTTACTCGATGATGAACAGCGGCTGGCCGTATTCGACCGCCTGGCCGTTTTCGCCGAGGATCTGCGTGACCGTACCGGCCTTGTCGGCCTCGATTTCGTTGAGGATCTTCATCGCCTCGATGATGCAGAGCGTGTCGCCCTCGTTCACCTTGCTGCCGACTTCGACGAAAGCCGCGGCGCCCGGGCTGGACGAACGGTAGAAGGTGCCGACCATCGGCGACTTCACGGCATGGCCGCTCGGTGCGGCTTCAACCGCAGGGGCAGCGGCGGCCGGGGCGGCAGCACCGGCCACGGCGGGCGCTGCCACGGCGGGCGCGGCGGCCAGGGTCTGCACGTACTGCACGGGGGCGGCACCGCCACCCTTGACGATGCGGACCTTGCCTTCGGTCTCGGTGATTTCCAGTTCGGAAATATTCGATTCGGACACCAGATCGATCAGTGTCTTGAGTTTGCGCAGATCCATGGAACTCCAGTGCCAGCTTTGCCGGTCTTTAGGAAAGAACTTGACCGAAAACCGTCGATTTTCGGCGTTTGGCGTCTAACGCCAGCTTGTGTATTTAAATTCTAACCGTGAACAAGTTGGCGTCGCCAAGCGTCCAGGTCGGTCGTTTCAAGCTTGCCCATTTTACGAGCCAGCACCGAACCGTCGGCATGGAGCACCAGGGTAAACGGCAGGCCGCCCCCCGTGTTGCCCAGATTCTTCACCAGTTCCATGCCTTGCAAACCGGCCAACGCGGTCGGGTAGGTGACCGGCGTGCGCTGCAGGAACTTGCGCACCGCACTGGGCTGATCGATGGCCAATCCCACCACTTGCCAGCCGTTGGCGCCGTGTTCGCGGAAAAAGGCGTCGATCATCGGCATTTCTTCGACACAGGGCGGGCACCACGTGGCCCAGAAGTTGAGCAGCACAGGCTTGCCGCGCAGACTCGACAGAGCCAGCTCGCCACCCTCGGGGCGCTCGAAGCGCTGGTCCCAGAACATGGCCGCATCGAGCTTTTCGCCGCCGGTGGCCGCGACGCCGCTGTCATTGCGCTCCCGCCACCAGGCGCCGGCAATGCCGGCCGCGGCAGCGACTGCCGCCACGCCGGCATACAGCATGCCGCGTCGTGTGGGCGTTGAAGTCATTACTGGTCCTTTTCTTGTTCAATGCGTCGGCGCAGCGCGTTCAGGTCGCCGCGCGGCGCGCGCCCCTGGGCGTCGGGCTTGAGGGCGCCGCGCAGGTCGTCGAGGTCGTACACCAGCAGGTGCACCCCGATTTCCTCGCCCAGCGCCCGGCTCGGCGCGTGGACGCTGAGGGCTTCGACCTGCTCGCCATGGAAGCCGGTCACCATGCGCGGCTCGTAGTCCACGTGGTGATCGATCAGGGCGATTTCGGCCGACTTGGAATCATCGCAGAACAATTGAATATAAATGTCTGACAAACGTGTGGCCGTACCGTGCCAGACGGCGCCGCCCACATGCGGCCGGAACACGGCCATGCGCTCCATCCACTCGAGCGCGAGCAGGCGCAGCGCGTGCAGTTCCTGGGGCTGGGTGTCGGCGCAGAAGACCGCGATGTAGTCGCGCACCTCGGCCTCGACCTCGTCGTTGTTGGGCAGCGCGGTGCGCGTCGGGAGGCCGAGTTCACGCAGTGCCCGGCGCTTGGCCGGGCCGTACTCGAGCCCCTCCTCGACGACGAGTCGGGCGGCAACGGCGGCGATCTCACGCTTGGACGTGTCCATCGGGGCATTTTGCCCGCTGCGAGCGTCCCTCACATGAACATCAGTACGGCGCCCGGGGCGAAGCGGCCGGGGCACCCGCAGCGCCTCCCTAGAATTGGCCGATGCACATTCATATTCTGGGTATCTGCGGCACGTTCATGGGTGGTGTGGCCGCCCTCGCACGCGAAGCAGGCCACCGGGTCACGGGCTGCGACGCCGGCGTGTACCCCCCGATGAGCGACCAGCTGCGCGCGCTCGGCATCGACCTCATCGAAGGCTTCGGCGCCGACCAGCTGGCCCTCGCCCCCGACATGTTCGTGGTCGGCAACGTCGTCTCGCGGGCCCGGCTGCCCGACGGCAGCCCCAAGTTCCCGCTGATGGAAGCCATCCTGGACGCTGGCAAGCCGTACACCAGCGGCCCGCAGTGGCTGGCCGAACACGTGCTGCAGGGCCGCCATGTGCTGGCCGTGGCCGGCACGCACGGCAAGACGACCACCACCTCGATGTTGGCCTGGGTGCTCGAACAGGGCGGCAAGGCGCCCGGCTTCCTGGTCGGCGGCGTGCCGCTGGACTTCGGCGTCTCGGCCCGGCTCGGCGACGGCCCGGCCTTCGTGATCGAGGCCGACGAGTACGACACCGCCTTCTTCGACAAGCGCAGCAAGTTCGTTCACTACCGGCCGCGCACCGCGGTGCTGAACAACCTGGAGTTCGATCACGCCGACATCTTCGACGATCTGGCCGCCATCGAGCGCCAGTTCCATCACCTCGTGCGCACCGTGCCCAGCACCGGGCGCCTGGTGGTGAACGCCACCGAAGAGAGCCTGCAGCGCGTGCTGGCCCAGGGCTGCTGGAGCGAACTCGCCCGCTTCGGCGACGGCGGTCCGGCCACGGAATGGCAGGCGCGCGGCACGCACGACGCCTTCGACGTACTGCACCGCGGGGAGGTGGTCGGCCGGGTCGAGTGGGAACTCTCGGGCCTGCACAACCAGATGAACGCGCTGGCCGCCATGGCGGCAGCCGACCATGTGGGCGTGCCGCCGGCCGATGCGGCCCGCGCACTCGGGCGCTTTCGCAACGTGCGCCGGCGCATGGAACTGCGCGGCACGGTTGAGGGCCAAGGCGGCGCGATCACCGTCTACGACGATTTCGCCCACCACCCCACCGCGATCCGCACCACGCTCGACGGCCTGCGCAAGAAGCTCGACGACGCCGGCAAGCAAAGTGAGCGCATCCTCGCGGCCTTCGAACCGCGCAGCAACACGATGAAGCTGGGCGTGATGGCCGCGCAGCTGCCGTGGAGCCTGGAATCGGCCGACCTGTCGTTCTGCCACACGGCCGGCCTCGACTGGGACGCGGCCGCCGCGCTGGCACCGATGGGCGCACGCGCCCAGGTCGCCGGCGCCATCGAGCCGCTGGTGCAGCAGGTGGTGGCCGCCGCGCGGCCCGGCGATCACATCGTCTGCATGAGCAACGGCGGCTTCGGCGGCGTGCACGAGAAACTGCTGGACGCCCTGCGCGCCGCCCACGGATCATGAACGGCATGCGCGCGCGTGAGCTGATCGACACCCTGAAGCTCCAGCCCCACCCCGAGGGCGGCTGGTATGCCGAGGTGTTCCGGTCGGCCACGAGCGTGACGCCCGCCGACGGCCGCGCGCCCCGCAGCGCGCTGACCAGCATCTATTTCCTGCTCGAAGCCCACCAGCATTCGCGCTGGCACCGGGTGCTGTCCGACGAAGTCTGGGTGCACCTGGAAGGCGTGCCGCTGGCGCTGTGGACCTGCGACGCCGCGATGCGGACCGCACCGGCCCACGTGAAGCTGGGCCCGGTCGATGTGCACGGCACCCGGCCGCAGCACGTGGTGCCCGCCGGCCAGTGGCAGGCCGCGCGCCCGATCCAGGGCCACGCGGCGGGCGACTACACGCTGGTCGCCTGCATGGTCGGGCCGGGCTTCGACTTCGCGGACTTCTCGCTGGTGCCGCCCGGCAGCGACGAGGCGGCGTCGATGCGGCACCACTGGCCCGACCTGGCCAGCATGCTCTAACTAATAGCGCTTCAGCCCCGGCGCTGCTTGACGGCTTGAGACAGCGTCTCGAGCACCTGCACCGAATCGTCCCAGCCGATGCAGGCGTCGGTGATGCTCTTGCCGTACTCGAGGCCCGACAAATGGTCCTTGCCCGGCGTGAACTTCTGGGCGCCCGCCTGCAGGTGGCTTTCGATCATCACGCCGAACACGCGCTTCGAACCGCCGGCGATCTGGCCGGCGACGTCCTTCGCGACGTCGATCTGCTTCTGGTGCTGCTTGGAGCTGTTGGCGTGGCTGCAGTCGACCATGAGCGTGGGCGGCAGCTTGGCGGCTTCGAGGTCCTTGCAGGCCGCTTCGACGCTGGCGGCGTCGTAGTTCGGCGTCTTGCCGCCGCGCAGGATCACGTGGCAGTCGCGGTTGCCGTTGGTCTGCACGATCGCGACCTGGCCGTTCTTGTGCACCGACAGGAAGTGGTGGCCGCGCGCCGCCGCCTGGATGGCGTCGGTGGCGATGCGGATGTTGCCGTCGGTGCCGTTCTTGAAGCCGATGGGCGCCGACAGGCCCGAGGCCAGCTCGCGGTGCACCTGGCTTTCGGTGGTGCGCGCGCCGATGGCGCCCCAGGCGATCAGGTCGCCGATGTACTGCGGCGAGATCACGTCGAGGAACTCGCTGCCCGCCGGCAGGCCCAGGCGGTTGATGTCGATCAGCAGCTGGCGCGCGATGCGCAGGCCTTCGTCAATGCGGTAGCTCTCGTCCAGGTACGGGTCGTTGATGAGCCCCTTCCAGCCGACCGTGGTGCGCGGCTTCTCGAAGTACACGCGCATCACGATCTCCAGCGTGCCGGCGTACTTGTCGCGCTCGGCCTTGAGGCGGCGGGCGTACTCGAGGGCCGCGGCCGGGTCGTGGATCGAACACGGGCCCATGATCACCAGCAGCCGGTCGTCCTTGCCGGCCATGATGTTGTGGATGCCGCGGCGGGTGCCGGTGATCAGCGTTTCGATCGGCGTGCCGCGGATCGGGAAGAAGCGGATCAGATGTTCGGGAGGGGGGAGCACGTTGATGTCCTTGATGCGTTCGTCGTCGGTCTTGCTGGTTTTTTCGACGCTCGCATACCAGCTGTCGCCGGCGGGAGGGGTGTTCGTGCTCATGGTTCTCTTCCTTGTTGGTGTGAATGAAAAATCGTCAGGGCATAAAAAAACCGCCGGGGGCTGGAAGCCACCGGCGGTTCTGGGAGGGTGTTCGTTTGCTTTACGCGCTCGCCTCTCGTCCGCCGGAAACCGGGAACCAAAAGTAGGCAAAAAAGTAAGCGCGGAGGGCGGACATGTGGGCGGAATGTAGCACGGAAAACAAAAAACCGGCCAGGCGGCCGGGTCGGTGTTGTTTTTACCTGTAGCCCGATTCGTTGGCGTTGTGAATGATCCAGATCAGGTTGCCGCTGCTGAAATCGCCCATGCCGCCGCCCGCGAAGATCAGGCGGCCCTGGCCCTTGTAGGTCATCTCGAAGCGGTGGCGATCGCTGCCGAAATAGAACGGAATCCAGGCCTTGCCGGTGATGTACGCACCCTGGTCGGTGGGCTGGCCGGCGAGGTCGGTGACCTGCTTGGTGCTCATGCCGATCTGCAGGCGCGTGAACTTGCTGTTGCGCGCCGGGTTGCCGGTGATCTCGCCTTCGAAACCGTTCAGGCCCTTGACCGTGCGGCCGCTGCCGGCCTCGACCTTGGAAGAATCCACCACGTTGCCGCGTGCGTCCATGCCGGCCTTCGAACCGCTGGGCGCCGCGGGCGCGGCGGCGGCCGGGGCGGGTGCCGGTGCGGCGGCGGGCTGGCTGCCCGAACCACCGCGCGATGCGCAACCGGCTGTGGCCAGCGCGACCACGGCGGTCACGGCCCACAGCACGGCGGGCGAATTGATCCTGTTCCCCATTGAAATGCTCCTTGATGCGTCGTTCGCAAAAAAGGAGCGCAGCTTAGCAACCGAATGAAACCGCCGGCAAGTGCCGAAAGTCCTAAGCCGTTCCACCTACCGTCAGGCCGTCGATGCGAAGGGTCGGCTGGCCAACGCCCACGGGCACGCTCTGGCCCTCTTTGCCGCAGGTGCCGACGCCCGAATCGAGCGCCATGTCATTGCCGATCATGGTCACGCGGGTGAGCGCGTCGGGGCCGTTGCCCACGATGGTCGCGCCCTTCACCGGGTACTGGATCTTGCCGTTCTCGACCCAGAAGGCCTCGCTGGCGGAGAACACGAACTTGCCGCTCGTGATGTCGACCTGCCCACCGCCGAAGTTGGTGGCGTACAGGCCCTTCTTGATGCTGGCGACGATTTCCTGCGGGTCCTTGTCGCCGCCGAGCATGTAGGTGTTGGTCATGCGCGGCATCGGCACGTGGGCGTAGCTCTCGCGGCGGCCGTTGCCCGTGGGCTTGACCTTCATGAGGCGGGCGTTCATCGAGTCCTGGATGTAGCCCTTGAGGATGCCGTCCTCGATCAGCACGTTGCGCTGGCTGGCGTGGCCTTCGTCGTCCACGTTGAGCGAGCCGCGGCGGTCGGCGATGGTGCCGTCGTCGAGCACCGTGACGCCCTTGGCCGCCACGCGCTGGCCGATGCGGCCCGAGAACGCGCTCGAGCCCTTGCGGTTGAAGTCGCCCTCCAGGCCGTGGCCGATGGCTTCGTGCAGCAGGATGCCCGGCCAGCCCGAGCCGAGCACCACGGTCATCTCGCCGGCCGGGGCCGGGCGGGCGTCGAGGTTGGTCAGCGCGGCCTTCACGGCGTGGTCGACGTACTCGGCGATCTGCGCGTCGGTGAAGTAGGCCAGGCCGAAACGCCCGCCGCCGCCGCCCGAGCCGACCTCGCGGCGCCCGTTCTGCTCGGCGATCACGGTGACCGACAGCCGCACCAGCGGCCGCACGTCGGCCGCCAGCGTGCCGTCGGCGCGCGCCACCATCACCACGTCGTACTCGCTGGCCAGGCCGGCCATGACCTGCGCCACGCGCGGGTCGCGCGAGCGGGCGAGCTGCTCGACCTTCTCGAGCAGCTTCACCTTGGCCGTGCTGTCGAGCGTGGCGATGGGGTCGATGCCGCCGTAGAGCGAGCGGCTGGAAGCGATCTTGCGCGGCACGGTCTTCACGCGCGCCGTGCGCCCGGCGGAGGAAATGGAGCGGACCGTGCGCGCCGCGTCGAGCAGCGAGGCCTCGGAGATGTCGTCCGAATAGGCAAAGGCGGTTTTCTCACCGCTCACGGCACGCACGCCGACGCCCTGGTCGATGCTGAAGCTGCCGGTCTTGACGATGCCTTCCTCGAGGCTCCAGCCCTCGCTGCGGGTGTACTGGAAGTACAGGTCGGCATCGTCCACGCGGTGCGCGGTGATCTCGGCCAGGGCCTTGCTCAGGTGCGATTCGTCCAGGCCGAACGGCGTGAGCAGGAGCTGTTGCGCCGTGGCGAGGCGCTCGATGGTGGGTTCGCGGGAGATCATGGCTGCCATTCTAGGCAGCCGCCCCCGTCCGTGCCGCCCCGGGGGACTCTAGTTCTGGGCGAGTTTGCGGGCCCGCGCGATCGACATCAGGATGCCCAGCCCCAGCCCCAGCGTGACCATGGCGGTGCCGCCGTAGCTGATGAACGGCAGCGGCACGCCCACCACCGGCAGGATGCCGCTGACCATGCCCATGTTCACGAAGGCGTAGGTGAAGAAGATCATGGTCACCGCCCCGGCCAGCAGGCGCGAGAACAGCGTGGGCGCGTTCAGCGCGATGGTCAGCCCGCGGAAGATCAGCAGGATGAAGGCCGCGATCAGCGCCAGGTTGCCGATCAGGCCGAATTCCTCGGAGTACGCCGCGAAGATGAAGTCGGTGGTGCGCTCGGGAATGAATTCGAGGTGCGTCTGCGTGCCCTGCATGAAGCCCTTGCCGCCCACGCCGCCCGAGCCGATGGCGATCATCCCCTGGATGATGTGGAAGCCCTTGCCCAGCGGGTCCTTGCTGGGGTCGAGCAGCGTGCACACGCGCTGCTTCTGGTAGTCGTGCAGCACGCGCCAGTCGACGCCGTCGACGCACAGCTGCGACTCGAAACCCACGATCAGCGTGATGGCCACCGCGCCGAGCACCACCGGCGGCACGATCAGCTTCCACGGCAGCCCGGCAAAGAAGATCACCGCCAGCCCGGCCGCCAGCACCAGCAGCGAGGTGCCCAGGTCGGGCTGTTTCATGATGAGCCCGACGGGCACCGCCAGCAGCAGCGTCGCCACCACGAAGTCGAGCGGACGCAGCTGGCCTTCGCGGCGCTGGAACCACCAGGCCAGCATCAGCGGCATCGCGATCTTGAGGATTTCGCTGGGCTGGATCACCACGCCCACGTTGATCCAGCGCTGGGCGCCCTTCTTGGTGATGCCGAACAGCGCCACCGCGATCAGCAGCGCCACCCCGGCCGCATACAGCGGCACGGCGAAGGCCATGAGCCGCTGCGGCGGCACCTGCGCCACCACGAACATGATGCCGCCGGCCAGCAGCATGTTGCGGCCATGGTCGAGAAAGCGCGTGCCATGGTCGTAGCCGGAGGAATACATGGTGAGCAGCCCGGCAAAGGCGAGCAGCATCACGGCAAAGGCCAGGAAGCCGTCGAAGCCCTGGAAGATGGGCGCAATGCGACGCGCCAGGGAGGGCTGGTTGAACACGGCAGACATGATGGGGGCGGATTATCCCCGCCCCGCCCGCCCCTTCAGTCGAAAACGAGCTGAACGACCGTGCGCCCCGGTCGGCTTTCGATCGCCAGGCGGGCCCCGATGGCGGCGGCGCGCTTGGACAGCGCCTCCGGCACCTCGGCGGCGTCGAAGCCCACGCCGTTGTCGATCACCCGCAGGCGCACGGCGCCGTCGCGCGCGTCGGCCTCGATGCGCAACGCGCTCGCATGGGCGTGCTGCAGCACGTTCGAGATGGCCTCGAACAGCAGGAACTGCAGCTGCCGCGTGGCGTGGGCGTCGAGCTGCGTCACCGGGGGCAGTTCGTCCACGCCCCATTCGAAGGCGATGTCCGCGGCCGCCAGCCGGGGCTCCAGCCGGTAGCGCAGCGCCGCCAGCAGCGCGCCGATGTCGCCGGGCGGCAGGTGGATGGAGTCGATCGACAGCTTGAGCTGATCGAGCGAGTCGCGCAGGGTGCGCAGCAATTCCTCGGGGCTGGTCTGGCCCGACTGCAGCTGGCGGATCGCCGAGCTGATGTGCGAGCCCACGCCGTCGTGCATGTCGCGCAGGATGCGCTCGCGCTCGTGGGTGCGCGCCTGGTCGCGGGCCACCTCCTCCAGCTCGGCGTAGGTGGAGGCCAGTTCGCGTTCGCGCTGCGCCACCCGGTCGGCCAGCGTCTTGACCCAGCCGCGCGCCTGCACGCTCGCGAAGTGGAAGCGCCGCAGCACGATCAGCAGCAGCGCCACGCCGAACAGCACCGAGGTGTAGCGCACCCAGGTGGTTTCGCCGTAGGCGTCGCTCAGGCGGATCACCAGCCAGTCGCGCACGCCGAAGGCCACCGTGACCAGCGCGGCGCCGGCCACCAGCAGCCGCTCGACGCTGGGCCGGCGCACCGTGGCGACGGCAAAGGCGGCCACGAAGCCGAGGACGATCGTGATCTCGACCGCCAGCCAGGCCGTGAGCCAGCGCGGCTCCTCGCGGTTCAGCGCCAGCCAGGTGAACACCACGGTGCCGGCCACCACGGCCGCCGTCGGCCAGCGCACCCAGCGCGTGCGCGGGCTCTGGGCCCAGTCGGCGAGGTGGTAGCAGAACATCATGGCGGAGGCGGCCCAGCCCGCGTAGCAGCCGGCCATCAGCACGCCCCACAGCTGCCACGGCAGCGGCGGCTCGGGAATCATGGCGTCGGCCACCCGCAGCGCCCAGCAGAACTCGGCGACCGCGGCCCAGAAATAGAGGGCGTCGCGCTGGCGGCGGCCGGTCGCGCCGGTGTCGACCTGGGTGAACCACAGCGCCAGCGCGATGCTGCCGACGATCAGGCTGAACGCCGTCAGCAGCACCGACCCCGTGAAGCGCCAGGCGTAGGCGCCTTCGAACAACGCGGTGCGCACCGGCGTCGCCGGCCCGATGGTGACGCGCGACAGGCCGGCGCGCCGTTCGCTGTCGGCGCGGATGCGGATCTGCAGCAGGTTCTCGCCCTCTTTCAGCAGCCGTCCGGGCACCGGCACGTAGACGGGGGCCTTGGCGTAGTCGGCGCGGTTGCCCTGGCCGAGGTCACCGTAGGACTGCAGCAGCGCGCCGTTGAGCTGCACTTCGAAGACGCTGCCAGCGCGGGGAATGAAGACGCCCCAGGGCACCTCGGGCAGGGTCTCGACCCGGAACGGCAGCTCGAAGCTCGCGAAGCCGGTGCGGCCGCGGTGCCGGCGGTCCCAGTGGTAGGACAGGTCGACCGCTTCGGTCTGCACGACACCGTCGATGGTGGTGGTCACCCTGGCGTGGCGCAGCTCGATCGGCCCCTGTGCCTCCACTGCGGCCGCGCGCCCCGCGGCGAACAGCGCCGCCAGCCCGAGGAGGCACAGGAACGCCAGCCGCCGCAGCATCCGCCCTCAGCCCGGGTGGGACAGCAGGCCGAGGCGCGTGGCCTCGAACACCGCTTCGCTCTTGGAATGCACCGCGAGCTTGCCGTAGAGGTTCTTGATGTGGGTCTGCACCGTGTGCACGCTCAGGCCCTTGAGGCGCGCGATCTCGGCGTACGAGAAGCCGCGCGCGATCAGCGTCAGCACCTCGTGCTCGCGCGCCGAGAGCAGGCCGCGGTCGGCCTCGTCGAGCGCCGTCTCCGCCGGCGCCGCGCCAGTGGTGCCCGGCACGGCCGCCTGCAGGCTGCGGTACTTGGCGAGCACGCGGCGCGCGATCATGGGCGAGATCGGCGAAGCGCCGGCCTTCATCTCGACGATGGTCTGCGCGATGTCTTCCGGTGCGGCGTCCTTGTGGATGTAGCCGACGGCGCCGGCCTCGATGCTGGCCAGCACGTTCTCCTCGTCGCCGAAGACCGACACCACCAGCGGCTCGCAGCCGGGAAAGCGCGCGACGGCATCGCGGATCACGTCGAGCCCGGTGCCGTCGGGCATGCCGAGGTCGACCAGCAGCACGTCGGGGATGGTCGCAGTCGCGGCCAGCCAGGTGCGCGCTTCCTGCACCGTGCCGGCGCTGCCGAGCCAGAACAGGCGCGGGCTGCGCTGCACGCTGGCCTCGAAGAAGGCGCGTGCGCGGCTGTCATCCTCGACCACG
The DNA here is from genome assembly GCF_059423965.1 of Variovorax sp. GW458-11-26-14-LB1. Classification (NCBI taxonomy): domain Bacteria; kingdom Pseudomonadati; phylum Pseudomonadota; class Betaproteobacteria; order Burkholderiales; family Comamonadaceae; genus Variovorax; species Variovorax sp. GW458-11-26-14-LB1. The sequence goes on along the minus strand of NZ_JBWKYW010000056.1, from coordinate 24,021 downwards.
AGCACGCCCCAGCGGCGTGGCATCCCGTCATCCTGTACCTCGGTATTCATGGGATGAAGCATAAGCCTGGGCACCCACCGCCACGTGGGGCCTGCCTCCCTCGTTCATGGGATGCCCCCTGCCAGATGCGTCACGAAACTTGTCTCTTCTTTCCGCCCTTGCGCCGCACCGCCGCCCCCTGCGCGGCCGCACCGTGAATACTTTCGAATTCCAGCCACGCCCTCGCGGCCTTCTCATGGGCCGATTCGCAGGGATTTGTGGGGTCACCGCGCCGTGAGCGGTGCGGACCTCATGCAAAATTGTCTGAATCCGGCCACGGGGCGCGACCAGCGCACCCCCAGTCACCTCCTCCCATGGAACCGCAAACCACCCATCTGTTGTATCTGCACGGCTTCCGTTCGTCGCCCCGCTCGACCAAGGCGCGGCTGGTGGCGAAGCACGTGGCGCGCGAGCACCCGAACCTGGAGTGGTGGTGCCCGCAGCTGCCGCCGTCGCCGCACGATGCGATCGACATGGTGATGAAGGGCATCGCGCACTGGCCGCGCAAGTCGATGGCGGTGATCGGTTCGTCGCTGGGCGGTTTCTACGCCACCTACGTCGCTGGCATGACCCGCTGCCGCGCCGTGCTGCTCAACCCCGCGGTGCACCCGGCGCGCGACCTCACGCGCTACATCGGCAGCCAGACCGCCTGGCACGATCCGGCCGAACACTTCTATTTCCAGCCCGAATTCATCCAGGAGTTGCGCGCCATGGAAATCGGCGCGCTCACGCGGCCGGAGCGCCTGTTCGCGATCATCGCCAAGGGCGACGAGGCGCTCGACTGGCACGAGATGTCGGCGCGCTACCCCGACAGCCGCATCAAGCTGCTCGAGGGCGGCGACCATGCGCTGTCCGATTTCGAAAAAGCGCACCTCGACGACGTGATGGCCTTCATCAACCCCGTCTAGCGTTCGCCCCGGGCCCGGAAGCGCGCCCGATCCCGCGTGGGAGAATCGCCGGATGTTTGTATTGTTTGAAGAAGCCGGCAAATACCTCGGCGGCCGCATCCTGTCGGAAGCCGAAGCCTCGGCACAGGTCGAGCTCGAGACCGGCAAGCGCGTCAAGGTCAAGGGCGCCAACATCGTTCTGCGTTTCGAGAAACCGTCCCCGGCCGAGCTGATCGCCGAGGCGCGCACGCTCGCCGCCGCCATGGACCTCGACCTCGCCTGGGAATTCGCAGCCGAAGGCGAGTTCGGCTTTGCCGACCTGGCGGCCGACTATTTCAGCGACAAGCCCTCGCTGGCGCAGCAGGCCGCCGCGCTGTTCGCGCTGTTCGAGGCGCCGCACTACTTCCGCCGCGCGGGCAAGGGGCGCTTCAAGAAGGCGCCGGCCGAGATCGTGCAGCAGGCGCTGGCCGCCATCGAGAAGAAGAAGGCCATCCAGGCGCAGATCGTCGAATGGGCGGGGCAACTGGCCGAGGGCGTGTGCCCGCCGCCGATCCGTGAGCAGCTCTACAAGATCCTGTTCAAGCCCGACAAGAACGCGCCCGAGTACAAGGCCGTGGTCGACGCCGCGCGCGCCACGCAGCGCCCGCCGCTCGACCTGCTGGAGCGTGCCGGCGCCATCGATTCGCCCTACCAGTTCCACTGGCGGCGCTTCCTGTTCGAGAACTTCCCCAAGGGCACCGGCTTTCCCGCGCTGGCGGCGCCGGCCGTCGCCGACGACCTGCCGCTGGCCGAAGGCGTGCGGGCCTTCTCGATCGACGACTCGCAGACCACCGAAATCGACGACGCGCTGTCCGTGCAGGGCATGGGCAGCGGCACCATCACGGTCGGCATCCACATCGCCGCGCCGGGCCTGGCGCTCACGCCGGGCAGCGCCATCGACGCCGTGGCGCGTGCGCGCATGTCCACCGTGTACATGCCGGGCTACAAGATCACCATGCTGCCCGACGAGGTGGTCGACACCTACACGCTGCTCGAAGGCGGCGACCGTCCGGCCGTGTCGCTCTATGCGCGCTTCGACGAAGCCACGCTGGAGTTGCAGGCCACCGAGACCAAGCTCGAACGCGTGCCGATCGTCGCCAACCTGCGCCACGACCAGCTCGACGCCGTCGTCACGCAGCCCTGGCTCGAAGACGCCACCTTCAACTCCGACAACACCCCCGACGCCGCCGCGAAGCTGCGCGCGCCGCTGTCCTTCCTGTTCCGCCTGGCCAAGCACCTGAAGGCACAGCGCGAAGTGGTGCGCGGCAAGCCCGAGAACTTCAGCCGGCCCGACTACAACTTCCGCCTCGTCGGCAACGACGGCACCGAGCCCACCGGCAACGAGCAGGTGCAGATCACCACGCGCCAGCGCGGCGCGCCGCTCGACCTGATCGTGTCCGAGGCCATGATCCTGGCCAACAGCAGCTGGGGCGGCTGGCTCGGCGAGCTCGGCGTGCCGGGCCTGTACCGCAGCCAGGCCAGCCTGGCGCCCGGCATCAAGGTGCGCATGGGCACGCGCGCGCTGCCGCATGCGGGCCTGGGCGTGAAGAGCTACGCTTGGAGCACCTCGCCGCTGCGCCGCTACACCGACCTCGTGAACCAGTGGCAGATCATCGCGGCCGCCCGCCACGGCAAGACCGCCGCACTGGCCGCGCCGTTCAAGCCGAAAGACGCCGACCTGTTCTCGATCCTGTCGGGCTTCGATGCGGCCTACGCCACGTACAACGCCTACCAGGGCGGCATGGAGCGCTTCTGGACGCTGAAGTACCTGCAGCAGCAGGGCATCACCGAGCTCGAGGCCACGGTCATCAAGGACATTCCCAACGGCGCGCTGGTGCGTGCCGACACGCTGCCGCTGGTGTTCCCGGTGGCCGGCCAGCAGGAGCGCGGCGCGCGCGTGCGCGTGAAGCTCGGCGAGATCGACGAGATCGCGCTCGACGTGAGCGGCACCGTGCTCGAACGCTTCGACGTGCCGCAGGCCGATGCCGCAGCCGCTGACGGCGGCGAGGACGACGAAGAAGAAGTCGCCGGCCCGATCGCCATCGCGGTCGACCTGAGCGACACCGAGGCCGCACCCGACCCGACGACGACCACGCCTGCATGACCCCCGGTCGAACGACCGGAGACACGCGCCCCCTGGAGGAGTTTCGAGAATGAATCTCAAGGACCTCAGCACGCTGCAGATCGCTCTGGGCGTGTCGGTCATCGCGCATGCCGCGTTGCTCGCGGTGCGCTTCGTCGATCCCGAATCGTTCAACCGGGTCTTCAGCGAAACCCCGCTCGAGGTGATCCTGGTCAACAGCAAGACCAACGACAAGCCCGACCCCGCGGCCCGCGTGATGGCGCAGACCACGCTCGCGGGCGGCGGCGACCTCGACAAGGGCCGCGCCACCAGCCCGCTGCCGCCGTCGAGCTTCACCACCATGGGCGACTCGTTCGAGGAATCGCGCCGCCAGGTCGAGGCCATGCAGGCCCAGCAGATGCAGATGCTGGCGCAGCTCAAGCGCGAGCTGGCCGCCATGCCCGTGCCCGATCCGCGCCAGGCCGGCGACCCGACCGAGGCCGCCGCGCGCGAGGAAAAGCGCCGCCAGATGGTCGCGCTGCTCGCCGAGATCGAGCGCCGCGTGAACGAGGAAAACGCGCGCCCCAAGAAACGCTACCTGAGCCCGGCCACGCGCGAGGCGGCCTACGCGCTGTATGTCGACACGCTGCGCCGGCGCATCGAGGTCAAGGGCACCGAGAACTTTCCGACCGCAGCCGGCAAGAAGCTCTACGGCGAACTCAAGATGACGGTCACCATCAACCACGACGGGCGCGTGCTCGACGCCGTGGTCGACGAGAGCTCGGGCAACACCACGCTCGACCGCCGTGCCCAGGCCATCGTGCGCAGTGTCGGCAACTTCGGCAAGTTCACCGACGCCATGCGCAAGCAGACCGACCAGATCGTGCTGCAGTCGCGCTTCAAGTTCACGCGCGACGAGACCATCGAGCTGTCGTCTCAATAGCAACAGCACCCCAGCAGAACACGGAGCATCGGCCATGGATCAGTACTGCGTCATGGGCAACCCCGTCGAGCACAGCCGCTCGCCCCGCATCCACGCGCGCTTTGCCGAACTCTGCGGCCAGCCCATGGCCTACGGCCGGCGCCTGGTGCCGATCGGCGCCTTCGCCGAAGGCCTCGCCGCCTTCCGCAGCGAAGCGGCCGCGCAGGGCGACACCGCACGCGGCTGCAACGTCACCGTGCCCTTCAAGTTCGACGCCGCTGCGCTCGCGCAGCACACCAGCGAGCGCGCCACGCTGGCGCAGGCCGTGAACACGCTGCGCTTCGAGGCCGACGGCAGCATCCACGCCGACAACACCGACGGCATCGGCCTGGTCAACGACATCGTGCGCAACGCCGGCGTGCCGCTGGCGGGCCGGTCGCTGCTGCTGATCGGCGCCGGCGGCGCGGCGGCGGGCGTGCTCGGGCCGCTGCTCGACGCGGGCGCCGCGCACGTCGTGGTGGCCAACCGCACGCTCGACAAGGCCATCGCGCTGGTGCAGCGCCACGCCGCGCTCGCGCTACGCCACGGCGCCACGCTCGAGGCCTGGGCGCTCGACGAGGTGCCGGGCGACTTCGACGTGGTGGTCAACGCCACCGCCTCCAGCCTCGCGGGCGAGGCGGTGCCCGTGCGCGCGCAGGTGCTGCGCCCCGGCGCACTGGCCGTCGACATGATGTACGGCCCCGCCGCCGCAGGCTTCATGGCCTGGGCCGAAGCGCACGGCGCGGTCGCGCGCGACGGCCTCGGCATGCTGGTGGAACAGGCCGCCGAAGCCTTCGAATTCTGGCGCGGCGTGCGCCCGCCGTCGGCCCAGGTGCTGGCCGAGCTGCGCGCCTCGCTCGCCGCCGGCGCATGAAGGGCCTGCTGCGCCTGATCGCCTGCCTCGTGGTGGCGGGCCTGGCGCTCGAACTGTTCTTCGTGGTGCGCATCGCGGCCATGGCGGTGATCGATCCGCAGAGCACGGCCTTCCAGCGCTCCGAAGCCTGGCGCGTCGCCCTCTCGCAGGGCCGCGAAGGCGGATGGCGCCAGGACTGGGTGCCCTACACGCAGATCAACGACACCCTCAAGCGCGCCGTGATCGCCAGCGAAGACGCCGGCTTCGTCGACCACAACGGCGTCGAGTGGGAAGCCATCGAGCGTGCGCGCCAGCGCAACGCCCGCGCCGAACAGCTGGCCGCCAAGCGCATGGCGCGCGCGGCGGCTCGCGGCAAGCCGGTGCAGCCGGCCCCGCTGCGCGGCGGCTCCACCATCACGCAGCAGCTCGCGAAGAACCTGCTGCTGTCGGGCGAACGCACCATGCTGCGCAAGGGCCAGGAGCTGGTGCTCGCCACGCTGCTCGAGGTGCTGCTCGACAAGCGGCGCATCCTCGAGATCTACCTGAACAACGTCGAATGGGGCGAAGGCGTGTTCGGCGCCGAGGCCGCCGCGCAGTACTACTTCAGGAAGCCGGCCGCACGCTTGACTTCATACGAGGCCGCGCGCCTGGCCGTGATGCTGCCGAGCCCGAAGTTCTTCGAGCGGCGGCCCAACTCCTCGTACATCAACGGACGGGCATCGACGATCGTGGCGCGGATGCCGGCGGTCGACCTGCCCTGAACTTGCGCACCGCGCCTTCCACCGCCAGCACGGCGACGAAGCCGATCGCGTAGGCCAGCACGTCCCACCAGTCGGCGGTGGCGCCGAGCACGATGCGCAGCGCGCGGTTCGGAATGTGCAGGTGCCAGGTCGACGCAAGGAACTGCCCCAGTTCCACCAGCAGCCCCACGCCGAAGGCCGCCAGCGCGAGCGGCAGCACGCGCGCGGCGACGAAGGTCTTGAACACCACGTACACCCACGCCACGGCGAGCACGTCGCCGAAGAAGCTTCGCACCCAGCCCCAGCGCGCGCCGACGGTGGCCAGCAGCACGAGCAACACAAAGAGGGCCACCGCCCACGCCAGGGAAAGAAGATCGAATCGCCATCGCATGGCCCGTATCATCGCCTCCATATGCTGGCAAAGCTCACAGGTTGGTTGCTGCTGGGAATCGTCCGATTGCTCACCGGCGCGCAGGCGCGCTGGTACGGCTGTCCGCCGAAAGCCGAGCAGCGCATCTACTTCGCGAATCACCAGAGCCACGCGGACCTCGTGATGATCTGGGCCGCGCTGCCCGAAGAGCTGCGCAGCATCACGCGGCCCATTGCGGCGCGCGACTACTGGGCCAACACGCCGGTCAAGCGCTGGATCACGACGGAGGTGTTCAACGCGGTGTATGTGGAGCGGGCGGCCACGGGAGCTGCACCGGTTGCGCCGCCGCCGGAAACACCGCCTCAGGCACCGCCGCCCGCGGCGCCCATCGCCCCGGCCGAGCGCATCGAGCCGTCGATGGAGCCGCTGCTGCCGATCGAAACGGTGTCTCACGCATCGGCTGCCGAAGGTCCGCAGGAGATTCAGGGACAGCTCGACCTTCCCGCTCCCCCTCCGCCCCCACCACCGGTCGCACCGCCGCCGGTCATCGAACCCGAAGCGCCAGCCGCCGCGCCCGAGCCGCCCGCCGCCGATCCACTCGCGCCGCTCATCGACGCCCTGCGCAGCGGCGACTCGATCATCATCTTCCCCGAGGGCACGCGCGGCCACACCGGCGAGCCGCAGAAATTCAAGTCGGGCCTGTACGCGCTGGCGACGATGTTCCCCGACGTGGTGCTCGTGCCGGCCTGGATCGACAACGTGCAGCGCGTCATGCCCAAGGGCGAGATCGTGCCCGTGCCCATCCTGTGCTCCGTCACCTTCGGCGCGCCGATCCGCGTCGAAGCAGGCGAAGAGCGCCGGCCTTTCCTCGACCGTGCGCGTGCCGCCGTGATCGCATTGCGCGACGTCTGAAGGTATGAACCAGTTCCTGCGCAGCCTCAGCCCGACCCAGCAGGTCGCGGCCCTTTTCCTGATCGTCTTCGGCCTGCTCTTCATCGTGAGCACCGCCGTCTTCTTCCTGAGCTTCAAGGAGCGGCGCAACCCGGTGCACGACGAGTCGTGGCAGGCCGAGCTGGCGCATTTCCGCGCGCTGCTGGGCACCACCTGGTTCATGGTGATCGTGTTCTGGATCGGCTGGGCGCTGGGCGAAACGGTGGCCACCGTGCTGTTCGCGCTGATCGCGTTCTTTGCGCTGCGCGAGTTCATCACGCTCTCGCCGACGCGGCGCGGCGACCACCGCAGCCTGATCCTCGCGTTCTTCGTGGTGCTGCCGATCCAGTTCTGGCTGGTGGCCACGGCGCGCTTCGACCTGTTCACGGTGTTCATCCCGGTCTACGTGTTCCTCGCCATTCCGGTGGCGAGCGCGCTGGCCAACGACCCCAGCCACTTCCTCGAGCGCAACGCCAAGCTGCAGTGGGGCATCATGGTCTGCGTCTACGGCATGAGCCACGTGCCCGCGCTGCTGCTGCTGACCTTCCCCGGCTACGAAGGCAAGAGCGCCTTCCTCGTGTTCTTCCTGGTGTTCGTGGTGCAGACCTCGGTGCTGGTGCAGCACCTGATCTCGCGGCGCATGCAGCGCACGCCGTTCGCGCCGAACGTGAGCCGCAGCTTCAACTGGACCAGCTGGGGCGTCGGCATCGTCGTGGCCAGCCTGGTGGGCGCGCTGTTCTCGTTCATCACGCCGTTCAAGTTCGGGCAGGCGCTCGCGGTGTCGATCATTGCCTGCGTCGCGGGCTCGATGGGCCACCTCGTGATGAAGGCACTCAAGCGCGACCGCGGCATTCCGAACTGGGGCCAGAAGGGCGTGGGCGTGACCGGCGCCAACGGCCTGCTCGACCGCGTCGATGCGCTGTGCTTCGCGGCGCCGATCTTCTTCCATTCGATCCGCTGGTACTTCAACGTCTGAAGCACCGGGCGGGCGGTGGGCGATCAGACCTTGCGCCGCACCACCCGGTCGAAGGCCTGCTTCGCACGCCGCCCTAGAGCCCTCGTCTTCAGCGCCTGAAGCTCGCGCTTGAGCCGCGTGCGCTGCTCAGCCGACAGCGCCGTGCCGAAACGCCCGAGTGCCAACTCCAGCGCCTCGCGCTGCGCCGCCACCCGCCCCTGCCGCCCTTCGGCCTCGGCCAGCCATTCGCACGCATTGGCGACGCGCTCGCGCAAGGCCGTGTCGCCCGACTCGCCGAAGCGCGCGATGAGCACGCGGTAGGCCTTGGCCTGGCCCGCTGCGTCGTCCATCTTGTCGAAGGCCTTGGCCTTGTTGATCAGCGACTTGGCGGCCCACAGCTGCAGGGCGCTGTCCCGCGCCATCGCCGTGCGCGCGATCACCTCGTCGTAGCTGGCCACGGCCTCGGCGAAGCGGCCCGCGCGGCGCAGCACGGCGCCCTTGCGGAACAGCGCGCCGGCCACGCGCGCGCGCAGGTCGGGCAGCTCGGAATTGCCCCAGCGCGCAACGATCTCGTCGTGCACACGCATCTCGTCCGCGGGCCGCGCGAGGCGATCGAGCGCGGTGCTCTTGTACTGCAGGCACAGCGCCACCTGCGACTGCATCTCGGTGGAGGCATCGGCGCCGTAGCGCGCGTCCATCGCGTCGGCCGCCTCGACGACCTCGGCGAAGTGCTCCAGCGCCAGCAGGCAGAAGGTCTTGTGCGACAGGGCGCGGGCGCACTGGCGGCGCATCAGCGGGTGCGGCGAGGCGGCATGCGCGGCGAGCACCTCGTCGAAGAGCGCGATGGCCTCGCGCGATGCGCCCGCGTCGCCGAGCTTGCGGCCTTCGCGGACGGTGTCGCACGCCGCATCGAAGAGCTCGGCCGGCAACTCGCCGGCGTCGAGCCCGCCGGTCTTGCGCAGGCGCTTCAGGCAGGCCTCGCGCCCGGCCATCGCCTTCACGCGCAGCTCGCGCAGTTCGGGCGTGGCGCCGTCGCGCGACAACGCGACGAGCGGCTCGTACACCGCAAGCGCTGCCTCGGGCCGCCCCAGCAGGTCGAGCAGCACGAAGCCCTTGTGCAGCAAGGTGGTGGCCACGGTGCGCTGCACCATGGCGTCGCTGTCGCGGGCGAACGTGCCGAGCAGGCGCTCGCAGGCGGCCAGCGCGGCCTCGCCGTCGCCCTGGTCGCGCAGCCCCACGGCCCATTCGTGGGCGCGCACGGCCGCGAGGCGGCGCACCTGCGCGGAGGCGTCGTGGCCATAGCGGTCGAGCAGCCAGCCGACCAGCTCGGCGCGGCGCGCCACCTCGTCGAGTCCGAGGCCGTCGAAGAACAGGGCCAGCGCACGCACGCCTTCCAGCCGCAGTTCGGGCGCAGCCTCGGCCAGCCCGGTCTCGATCTGGTCGGCCACCTGCAGGCACAGCACCTGCGCCTGCGTGTGCTGCGCCAGTTCGCGCAGGTTGAGCACCGCAGCCAGCCGGGCCCGCGCCACGCGCAGGACCACGCCGGCCTCGGCGCCGCCTTCGAAGCGTTCGATGGCCGCTTCGAGCGTGGCCAATGCGTCCTGCGGCAGGCCGCGGTGGTGTTCGATCTCGGCTTTCAGCAGGCGCGCATCGAGCCGCCACGCATCGAGCGCGGCATCGGCCTGTGCGTCGAGCTGCTCGCTCATGAAGTCGCAGGCCTCGCAACGCGCCGCCGCATCGTCGATGAGCCAGGTGCGCTGGTACAGCGCGTGGGCGATGTGCGCGCGGATCTCGGGCTCGCTGCGCCCGCCGTGCGCGGCCACCAGGCGGTCGAGCGTGGCCAGCGCGTCGGCCGGGCGGTGCAGCTGGCGCAGCACGTGCGCGAGCAGCCGCAGCGCCTGGCAACAAGGCACGACCACGCCGGCGTCGGGCAGCGCACCGAACTCGGCGATCAGCCGGCTGCAGGCGGCGATCGCCTCGCGACGGCGGCCGAGGTCGCTCAACAGCTCCGCCTGGCGAAAGCTCGCGGCGGCGCGTTCGGCGGGAGATTGCTGCAGGGGCGCGGGCAGGGCCGGGGCGTCGTTCGATGGCTTCGGTTGCTGCTGCGCGGAGGACTCGACTACATTCACCTTCGCTTCCTTGTGTGGCGCGCCCCGCGCGAAGCGGGGCGGAATGCAAGAACGGCGGATTCTGCCCGCGATCCCCCACGCATCGCGCGCGAATTCGCACCTTCTTCAACCTTCCTCACCCAGGCTTAGGCCTTTACGCTTCCTTTTCATGCGGATCCTCGGCATCGACCCCGGTTTGCAGACCACCGGCTTCGGCGTGGTCGATGCGGACGGCCATGCGCTGCGCTACGTGGCCAGCGGCACCATCAGCACCCGGCACCTGGGCAGCGGCAACCTGCCGGCGCGCCTGAAGGTGCTGTTCGACGGCATCGGCGAGATCACGGCGCGCTACCAGCCCGAGGCGTCGGCGATCGAAATCATTTTTGTCAACGTCAACCCGCAGTCGACGCTGCTGCTGGGCCAGGCGCGCGGTGCCTGCGTGACGGCGCTGGTGAGCCACAACCTCTCGGTGGCCGAGTACACGGCGCTGCAGATGAAGAAGGCCGTGGCCGGCCCCGGCCAGGCCGCGAAGGCGCAGGTGCAGGAGATGGTGAAGCGCCTGCTCGACCTGCCCGGCCTGCCGGGCGCCGACGCGGCGGACGCGCTGGGCATCGCGATCACGCACGCGCAGGTCGGCCGTTCGATGGCGCGGCTCGCGGAAGCGGCCGAGCTGTCGAAGACCCACGCCGGCTCCTACCGGCAAGGGCGTTCGCGCTGACGGCGATTCAACGCACGATGTAGCGCAGGTCGCCCAGGCGCCGGCGGCGCTCGCGCACCTCGGCGGCCACGGCGGGCGCATCGCCTGCCAGCGCCCGCGCGATCCAGCCGGCCAGCTGCGGCATGTCGTCGGGCGTGAAGCCCAGCCGCACGATCTCGGGCACGCCCAGGCGCAGGCCGTTGATGTCGCCGTCGACCGGCGCGATCGGCAGGCCGATGCCGCAGGCCAGCAGGCCGCCTTGGGCCAGCTGCTTCGCTGCACGTTGCCCACCGCCCCAGCGCGCGGCCTCGAGCGCGAACTGGTGCGACTGCGTGAAGCCGCGCGCCTTGGCGAACACCGGCAGGCCTTGCGCATCGAGCGCGCGTGCGAGCGCCTGCGCGGTGTCGCGCATCGCCGCTGCATAGGCCGTGCCGTGCACCTTCCAGTCGAGCAGGCCACGGGCCAGCGCGGCCGTGCGGCCTGCATCCGAGTTGGCCGTGAGGCCCGGGTAGGCGATGGCGTCGATGCGCGCCATCAGCGCCGCGTCGTTCGACACGATCAGCCCGCCGGCCGGGCCGCCCAGGCTCTTGTAGGTGCTCATGGTGATCGCGTGCGCGCCCTCTTCGAGCGGCTGCGGCCAGGCCTTGCCGGCCACCATGCCCGACAGGTGCGCGGCATCGAACAGCACCTTGGCGCCCACGCTGTCGGCCACCTCGCGGATCGCGGGCACCGGGTGCGGGAACAGGTTGAGGCTGCCGCCGATGGTGATGAGCTTGGGCTTCACCTCGCGCGCGAGCTTGGCCAGCGCCACGACGTCGACCGAGTAGCCGTCGGCATCGACCGGCGCCGGCACGGTCTTCAGGCCGTAGAGCCCGGCCGCGCCCGCGGCGTGGTGCGTCACATGGCCGCCGATGGCGGGCGGCGGCGCGATGATCGTGTCGCCGGGCTGGCAGGTTGCCATGAACACGTAGAGGTTCGACAGCGCGCCCGAGCTCACGCGCACCTCGGCGAAGCGCGCGCCGAACACCTCGGCCGCCAGCTCGGCGGCGACGACCTCGATGCGCTCGATGGCTTCCAGCCCCATCTCGTACTTGTCGCCCGGGTAGCCCAGCGACGGGCGCGAGCCCAGCCCGCGCGACAGCAGCGCCTCGGCGGCGGGGTTCATCACGTTGGTGGCGGGGTTGAGGTTCAGCCCGTCGACGTCGTGGATGCGGTGGCTGTCGGCCACGAGGCGTTCGATCTCGGCGGCCACGCCCGCCGCGTCGCGCGCGGCGGCGTCGGCGGCAATGGCGAGCACGTGGTCCTCGCTGGCGGCGGGAACCCAGGAACGGCGGTGGAGGGCTGCGGGCATGCGGTGTCTCGCTGGGAGTGGTGGAAGGGAATGACCGCATGGTCGCGCCCTGTGTCCCAACGGGCAACATGGATAAACTGGGCCCGAGCCCAAGAAAAACTTGGCCTCCCCACCATGTCCCTCGCCCCACCCCGCCCTCGCCTGCCGCCGCACACGGCCGTGCGCGCCTTCGAGGCCGCGGCGCGCCACGGCAGCTTCGCGCGCGCGGCCGAGGAGTTGTTCGTGACGCCCGCCGCCGTCGCGCAGCAGATCAAGGCGCTCGAGACCTGGGCCGGCGGTGCGCTGTTCGAACGGCACAGCCAGGGCATCCGGCTCAGCGCGCACGGCCGGCGCGCACTGCCTGCGCTCAGTGCGGCGGTCGACCAGCTCGGCCTCGCGGTGCAGGCGCTGCGCCAGGAAACGCAGACCGCCGCGCGCCGCAGCACGCTGCAGGTGGCGGCCCTGCCGGCGATGGCGCAGCTGTGGCTGTCGCCGCGGCTCTCGCGGCTGAAGGCCGCGCTGCCCGGCGTGCAGGTGTCGGTGACGGCGCTGGAGCAGCCGCCGAACTTCCGGCGCGAGCCCTTCGATCTCGGACTGTTCTACGCACGCGGCGCCGAAGCCGCCGTCGGCGCGACGAGCATCCCGCTCGCGCGCGACCGCCTCGTGCCCGTGTGCAGCCCGCGCCTGCGCGCATCACTGGAGAGCGCACGCCCGCGCCCGCTCGACGACCTCCTCGACGTGCTCGCGCGCTGCGGCGGCCTGCACGACACGGTGTGGCGCGACGACTGGTCGCGCTGGCTGCAGGCCGTGCGCCCCGACACCACCTCAACCGAGGCCGATGCGCTGGCTGCCGGGCCCGATTTCTCGCTCTACAGCCTTGCGCTGCAGGCCGCGCTCGACGGTGAAGGGGTGCTGATGGGTCGCGAGCGGCTGGTGGCGCCGCTGCTGGAGAAAGGCCGGCTGCACGCGCCCTGGGGACGGCCGAAGGCGCTGGGGGACACGCTGATGCTGCTGGTGCCCGCGCACCGCAAGGGGCCGCTGCTCGCGCAGCAGGTGCAGGCGCTACAGGCCCTGATCGATTGAACGGCTGGGTCTACGCGACGCGCTCGGCAATCAGGACCGCGAAGAAGCCGAGCGCCGCGAGCACCGTCCACTTGAACACGATCCAGCCGAAGCGGCGGTACTTGACCTGCCCCGTGCCCGCATAGAACGCGAAGGACACGCCCGCCACCAGCAGAAGCAGCAGGATGGCCCAGCGAAAGAGAAGCATCGGAAAGAAAAGGCGTGCGCCGGGCTTACCAGGCCCGCGCCACTTCGCCGAAGCCGCGCGGTGCGCGCTTCTCGTCCTCGAAGGTCACGACCTCGTAGGCGTCGCTGTGCGAGAGCAGCTCGCGCAGCAGCTTGTTGTTGAGCGCGTGGCCCGAGCGAAACGCGGTGTACGCGGCCAGCAGCGGCTTGCCGATGATGTACAGGTCGCCCATGGCGTCGAGGATCTTGTGCTTCACGAACTCGTCGTCGTAGCGCAGGCCGCCGGCATTGAGCACCTTGGTGTCGTCCATGACGATGGCGTTGTCCAGGCCACCGCCGAGTGCGAGGCCCTTGCTGCGCATGTACTCGACTTCTTTCGTGAAGCCGAAGGTGCGCGCACGCGCGATGTCGCGGCTGTACGAGTCGGTGCCCAGGTCGAACTCCACGCGCTGGCCGGTGGAGTTGACGACGCGGTGGTCGAAGTCGATCTCGAAGCTCAGCTTGAAGCCGTGGTACGGCTCCAGGCTTGCCCACTTCTCGTTGGCGCCCTCGCCTTCGCGCACCTCGACCTTGCGCAGCACGCGGATGAAGCGGCGCGGCGCCTTCTGCAGCTCGATGCCCGCGCTTTGCAGCAGGAACACGAAGGACGAGGCCGACCCGTCGAGGATCGGCACTTCGTCGGCCGTGATGTCGATGTAGAGGTTGTCGATGCCCAGGCCCGCGCAGGCGGACATGATGTGTTCGACGGTCTGCACCTTGGCGCCGCCCGTGGAGACGGTGGACGCCAGGCGCGTGTCGGTGACCGATTCGGCGGTCATGCGGATCTCGACCGGCTCGGGCAGGTCGACGCGGCGGAACACGATGCCCGTGTCGGCCGGGGCCGGTCGCAGGGTCAGCTCCACGCGTTGGCCGCTGTGAAGCCCCACGCCCACGGCGCGGCTGATCGACTTGAGGGTTCGTTGTTGCAGCACGCCCGAGATTTTAGGCGGGCGGCGACCGTGACGCCCTATTCCCTTCGCTATGGCCGCGATAGACATGGACCGGTCAGATAAGAAAGAACAAAAAGCCAGGGAGCCCCCGGCGATGGACGCAAGGGGCACGAGGTGGACGCAGCGCCTAGAGCCGGGGGGCAGTCCCTTTCAGGTCTTCCCCGTCCCCTTGCGAACCCTCGTGCCCTCTGCGTTCGGTGGCCTGCGGTCAGTCGGCCTGACGGCGCAGGAATGCGGGGATCTCGAAGTCGTCCATGCCACCCGACGACAGTGCGTCGACCTTGGCAGCGGCCATCGTGCGGTTGGTGCGCCACACGCTGGGCACGGCCATGCCGTCGTAGTTGGGCTGGCTGCCCGAACCACCACCCGCGTGGCCCACGCCGCCGAGCGTCGGCACGGTGAACGGGATGTTGTCGGTGCCGGTGCGGATCACTTCGAGCGTCGGGGCCTGGCGGCGTGCGTCGGCACGCGACAGGCCCGTGGCCACCACCGTGACGCGCATCTGGTCGCCCAGGCTTTCGTCGTAGGCGGCGCCGTAGATCACGTGCGCGTCCGGCGAGGCGTAGGCGCGGATGGTGTTCATCGCGAGCTTCGACTCGTTCAGCTTCAGCGAACCCTTCGATGCCGTCACCAGCACCAGCACGCCCTTGGCGCCCGAGAGGTCGATGCCTTCGAGCAGCGGGCAGGCCACGGCCTGTTCGGCGGCGATGCGCGCGCGATCCGGGCCTGCAGCCGCGGCCGTGCCCATCATGGCCTTGCCGGGTTCGCCCATCACGGTGCGCACGTCTTCGAAGTCGACGTTCACGCCGCCGTACTCGTTGATGATTTCCGAGATGCCGCCCACGGCGTTCTTCAGCACGTCGTTGGCGTGCGCGAAGGCTTCGTCCTGGGTGATGTCTTCACCGAGCACGTCCAGCAGCTTCTCGTTGAGCACCACGATCAGCGAGTCGACGTTGGCTTCGAGCTCGGCCAGGCCGGCGTCGGCGTTGGTCATGCGACGGCCGCCTTCCCAGTCGAAGGGCTTGGTCACCACGCCCACGGTGAGGATGCCCATTTCCTTGGCCACGCGCGCGATCACGGGGGCCGCGCCGGTGCCGGTGCCGCCGCCCATGCCGGCCGTGATGAACAGCATGTGCGCGCCGTCGATGGCGGCGCGGATGTCGTCCACCGCGGCTTCGGCCGCGTCACGGCCCTTCTCGGGCTTGCTGCCGGCGCCCAGGCCGCTGATGCCCAGCTGGATGTTCTTGTGCGCGTTGCTGCGTTGCAGGGCTTGCGCGTCGGTGTTGGCGCAAACGAACTGCACGCCTTGCACACCACGCTCCATCATGTGGGCGACCGCATTGCCACCGCCGCCGCCGACACCGATCACCTTGATCTGCGTGCCCTGGTTGAATTCTTCGACTTCGATCATTTCGATGGTCATTTCTAACTCCTTGAATATTGCAGTTGCCGTTATGTGTCTATGAATATTTCTTCTGCCGTGACGTGATCAACGGGATCGCCGTCGCGATGGTGGACCGGTGCGTCGCCATCGCTCGTTGAAATGCAGCGGAGGACCCGCGCGTGCGAGCCAGAGTGGGGAGTGGTTCATGGTCAGAAGTTCCCCACGATGAAGTCCTTGAAACGTCCGAACGCAGTCTTTACGGACCCGTTCTTCTGTGCGACCTTGAAGCCACGCATGCGTGCAAAACGTGCTTCCTCGAGCAGGCCCATCACGGTGGCCGCGCGCGGCTGCGCCACCATGTCCGAGAGCGCGCTCGAGTACTTCGGAATACCGCGGCGCACGGGCTTGAGGAAGATGTCTTCACCGAGCTCGACCATGCCGGGCATGACGGCGCTGCCGCCCGTGAGCACCACGCCCGACGACAGCACTTCCTCGTAGCCCGACTCGCGCACCACCTGCTGCACCAGCGAGAAGATTTCTTCGATGCGCGGCTCGATCACGCCGGCAAGCGCCTGCTTGCTCAACATGCGCGGGCCGCGATCGCCAAGGCCGGGGACTTCGACCTGCGATTCAGGGTCGGCCAGCAGCTGCTTGGCGTAGCCGTGCTCGACCTTGATGTCCTCCGCGTCCTTGGTGGGCGTGCGCAGGGCCATCGCAATGTCGCTCGTGATGAGGTCGCCAGCGATCGGGATCACGGCCGTGTGGCGGATCGCGCCGTTGGTGAAGATCGCCACGTCGGTGGTGCCCGCGCCGATGTCGACCAGCACCACGCCCAGTTCGCGTTCGTCTTCGGTGAGCACCGCCTGGCTGGACGCCAGCGGGTTGAGCATCAGCTGGTCGACCTCCAGGCCGCAGCGGCGCACGCACTTGATGATGTTCTCGGCCGCGCTCTGCGCGCCGGTCACGATGTGCACCTTGGCCTCCAGGCGCATGCCGCTCATGCCGATCGGCTCCTTCACGTCCTGGCCGTCGATCACGAACTCCTGCGGTTCCACCAGCAACAGGCGCTGGTCGCTCGAGATGTTGATGGCGCGCGCCGTCTCGACCACGCGGGCCACGTCGGCGGGCGTGACTTCCTTGTCCTTCACCGCCACCATGCCGCTCGAATTGATGCCGCGGATGTGGCTGCCGGTGATGCCGGTGTAGACGCGGCTGATCTTGCAGTCGGCCATCAGCTCGGCTTCTTTCAGCGCCTGCTGGATGCTCTGCACGGTGGCGTCGATGTTCACCACGACGCCGCGCTTGAGGCCGTTGCTGGGCGCGATGCCCAGGCCGGCCAGCTTGAGCTCGCCGCCTTGCAGCACCTCGGCCACGACCACCATCACCTTGGCGGTTCCGATGTCCAGGCCTACGACCAGGTCTTTGTATTCTTTGGGCATGTAGATGTCCTCGGTATTCGCTACTTGATTTTTCTTGGGGCCTCGGGCGAGACCGTGGTGACGCCGCGCAGCCGCAGGGCATACGCGTCGTTGTGGCGCAGATCGGCGCGTTCGACGTCGGCCACCGTGCGGCGGTACTGGCCCGCGACCTGCGTCACGGTCTTCAGGAACCGCTGCAGGCGCGCCGACACCTCGTCGCTCTGGCCGCGGCCGAGTTCGATCTCGGCCCCGCTGTCCAGCAGCACCTTCCAGCTGCCGCGGCTGGACAGCCGCAGCTCGGCGATGTCGAAGTCGTAGGGCTCGAACATCGGCGCGAGCACGCGGTACATGCCCAGCACCTGCCCGGCCTGCTCGATCGGGCCGTCCAGGCGCGGCAGGTCGGCGTCGACCTCGGCCACGTTGGCTTCGAACACATCGCCGAAGCCGTTGATCAGCTTGGAGCCGGCCTCGTCGCCCCACACCGCCACCGGCACCTGCTCGGTCAGCGTCACGCGCAGCTTGTTCGGGAACTCGCGCCGCACCACCGCGCTGCGCACCCACGGCACCGTCTCGAAGGCGGTGCGCGCACGCGCCAGGTCGATGGTGAAGAAGTTGCCCTTGAGCTGCGGCGCCACATTGGCACGCAGCGTGACCGCGTTGTTGTGCGTGACCTCGCCGTCCACCTTGATGCCCGAGATCGGGAAGAAAGGCTGGCGCAGCACCCACCACGCGCTCGCCGCCAGCAGCATGAGCGCCACCAGCACGAACGCAACGTTCGCGACGATGTTCATCAGCTTGACGTCGAAGGGAGCGGGGATGCTGTCGGCCATGGCTTAGTTCGCGCCTCCCTTGGCATCCAGCGATGCGGACGCGAGCACGCGCACGCACAGCTCTTCGTAGGGAATGCCCGCCGCGCGCGCCGACATCGGCACCAGCGAATGGCTGGTCATGCCGGGCGAGGTGTTCATCTCGAGCAGGAAGGGCTTGCGGTCGCTGGCGCGGATCATCACGTCGGCGCGGCCCCAGCCGCGGCAGCCGAGCGTGTGGTACGCGGCCAGCGTGATGCGCTGGATCTCGCGTTCCTCGGCCTCGGGCAGGCCGCTCGGGCATTGGTACTTCACGTCGTCGGTGAAGTACTTGTTCTGGTAGTCGTAGGCGCCTTCGGGCGCGGCGATGCGCACCACCGGCAGCGCGCGCGCGTCCAGGCCCTGGCCGAGCACGGCGCAGGTCACCTCTTCGCCGTCGATGAACTCCTCGCACAGCACGTCGGCGTCGAACTTCGCCGACAGCGCGACGGCGTCCTGCATCTGCGAGTAGCCCTCGACCTTGGTCACGCCGATGGACGAGCCCTCGCGCGGCGGCTTCACGATCAGCGGCAGGCCCAGCACGTCGGGCACCACCATGATCTGCTCGCGGCTTTGCTGGTCGAAGGCCAGGCGTACGTACTTGGGCGTGGGCAGGCCGTCGGCCTGCCAGATGCGCTTGGTCATGACCTTGTCCATCGCCACGCTCGAGGCCATCACGCCCGAGCCGGTGTAGGGAATGCCGAGCAGCTCGAGCGCGCCCTGCACGGTGCCGTCTTCGCCGTGGCGACCATGCAGCGCGACAAAGCAGCGTGCGAAGCCTTCGCGCTTCAGGTCGGTCAGCTCGCGCTCCGACGGGTCGAAGGCATGCGCGTCGACGCCGCGCGAACGCAGGGCCTGCAGCACGCCGGCGCCAGACATCAGCGACACCTCGCGTTCGGCGGAACTGCCGCCGAACAGCACGGCCACCTTGCCGAAAAGTTGTGGATCCTGAAGGCTCACGCGGCCCTCCCCTTGCGCGCAGTGCGCTCTGAAGTTGTTGATGAGGGTGCGGGCGGCGTGCCGAGTTCGACCACCTTGCCCGGCACCGCGCCGATGGAGCCCGCGCCCATGCACAACACCACGTCGCCCGCGCGGGCGTTGTCCAGGATGGCCTGCGGCATGGCGACGATGTCGTCCACGAACACCGGCTCGACCTTGCCGGCCACGCGCAGCGCGCGCGCCAGCGTGCGGCCGTCGGCGGCCACGATGGGCGCCTCGCCCGCGGCATAGACCTCGCCCAGCAGCACCGAATCGGCCGTGCCGATGACCTTCACGAAGTCCTCGAAGCAGTCGCGCGTGCGGGTGTAGCGGTGCGGCTGGAAGGCCAGCACAAGCCGGCGCCCCGGGAAGGCGCCGCGCGCGGCCGCGATGGTGGCCGCCATCTCGACCGGGTGATGGCCGTAGTCGTCGATGACGGTGAAGCGCCCGCCCGCCGTGTCGTTCGGCACGGCCACGTCGCCGTAGCTCTGGAAACGGCGGCCCACGCCCTTGAAGCCGGCCAGGCCGCGCTGCACCGCTTCGTCGGCAATGCCGAGCTCGACCGCCATGGCGATCACCGACAGCGCGTTGCGCACGTTGTGCTCGCCCGGCAGGTTCAGCACGATGGGCAGGTCGGGCAGCGTCACGCCGTTGCGGCGCTGCGCGGTGAAATGCATCTGGCCGCCGACGGCGCGCACGTCGATGGCGCGCACCTGGGCGTCCTCGCCGAAGCCGTAGCTGGTGACCGGGCAGGTCACGTCGGCCACGATCTCGCGCACCGCCGGATCGTCGGTGCACAGGATGGCCACGCCGTAGAACGGCATGCGGTGCAGGAAATCGACGAAGGCCTTCTTCAGCTTGGCGAAGTCGTGCCCGTAGGTCTCCATGTGGTCGGCGTCGATGTTCGTGACCACCGCCATCACGGGCAGCAGGTTCAGGAACGAGGCGTCCGACTCGTCGGCCTCGACCACGATGTAGTCGCCGCTGCCCAGCTGCGCGTTGGCGCCGGCGCTGTTCAGGCGCCCGCCGATCACGAAGGTCGGGTCGAGCCCAGCGGCCTCGAGCACGCTCGCGGCCAGGCTGGTGGTGGTGGTCTTGCCGTGCGTGCCGGCGATGGCGATGCCCTGCTTCAGGCGCATCAGCTCGGCGAGCATCAGCGCGCGTGGCACGACCGGAATGCGCTTTTCGCGCGCGGCCAGCACCTCGGGGTTGTCCGACTGCACGGCGGTGGAGGTGACGACCGCATCGGCGCCGTCGATGTGCGCGGCGGCATGGCCTACGAAGGTGCCGATGCCCAGGCCCGCGAGACGGCGCAGCGTGGCGCTGTCGGACAGGTCGGAGCCGGTGATCCGGTAGCCCAGGTTCAGCAGCACCTCGGCGATGCCGCTCATGCCCGAGCCGCCGACGCCGACGAAGTGGATGTGACGGATCGCGTGCTTCATTTCGCAAGCTCCTCGCAGGCGCGGACAACCGCGTCCACTGCTTCGGTCTTCTGCAGGGTCTTGGCCTTGGTGGCCCGGTCGATCAAGATCGCGCGTTCGGTTTTCTGTAGCAAATCAGCCAGCAATTCAGGGGTGAGGTCGGTCTGTTGCACCAGCCAGCCGCCGCCCGCGTCCACGAGGAAGCGCGCGTTGGTGGTCTGGTGGTCGTCGACCGCCGAGGGGAAAGGCACGAACAGCGCTGCTGCGCCGACGGCCGCGATTTCGGTGACAGTGCTGGCGCCGGCGCGCGCGACGATGAGGTCGGCCTCGGCGTACGCCTGCGCGGTGTCGTCGATGAAGGGTGTGAGCTCGCCCTCGACGCCGGCCGCCGCATAGTTGGCGCGCAACTCGTCGATCTGCTTGGCGCCGCTCTGGTGCAGCACCTGCGGGCGAACGTCGAGCGCGATGCGTGCCAGCGCCTGCGGCACCACGGCGTTGAGCGCACGCGCGCCCAGGCTGCCGCCGACCACCAGCAACTTGAGCGGACCCGTGCGGCCCGCGAAGCGCGTGGCCGGATCGGGCTGCGACGTGAACGCCGCGCGCAGCGGATTGCCCACCCACTGCGCCTTCTTCAGCACGTTCGGGAAGGCCGTGAACACGCGGTCGGCCACGCCCGCCAGCACCTTGTTGGCGAGGCCGGCGACCGAGTTCTGCTCGTGCAGCACCAGCGGCTTGCCCATCAGCACGCCCATCATTCCGCCCGGGAAGGTGATGTAGCCGCCCAGGCCCACGAGCACGTCGGGCTTCACGCGGCGCACCACGGCCAGGCTCTGCCAGAAGGCGCGCAGCAGCTTCAGCGGCAGCAGGAACAGCGTGAGCGGACCCTTGCCGCGCACGCCGCCGAACTGCACCGGCTCGAAGGCGAAGCCGCGCGGGGGCACGAGCTTTTCTTCCATGCTGCCGGGCGCGCCCAGCCAGTGCACGCGCCAGCCGCGCTCGCGCAGGGCCTCGGCCACTGCGAGACCCGGAAAGATGTGGCCGCCCGTGCCGCCTGCCATGACGAGTGCCGTACGGCCGGTCATACGCGACCTCCCCGCATCAGCACGCGGTTCTCGTAGTCGATGCGCAGCACCACGGCCAACGCCACGAGGTTCATCAAGATCGCCGAGCCGCCGAAACTCATCAGCGGCAAGGTCAGGCCCTTGGTCGGCAGTGCGCCCAGGTTCACGCCCATGTTGATGAAGGCCTGGAAGCCGATCCACACGCCCACGCCCTGGGCCACGAGGCCCGAGAACACGCGGTCCAGCGCGATCGCCTGGCGGCCGATGTGCATGATGCGGCGCGTGAGCCACAGGAACAGGCCGATGATCAGCAGCACGCCGATGAGGCCGAACTCTTCGCCGATCACGGCCAGCAGGAAGTCGGTGTGCGCCTCGGGCAGCCAGTGCAGCTTCTCGACGCTGCCACCCAGGCCCACGCCGAAGACCTCGCCGCGGCCGATGGCGATCAGCGAGTGCGACAGCTGGTAACCCTTGCCCAGCGCGTGCTCTTCGCTCCACGGATCGAGGTACGCAAAGATGCGCTCGCGGCGCCACGGGCTGCTCGCCACGATGGAGCCGAAGGCCACCACCACCAGCGTCGCGATCACGAAGAACATGCGCGCGTTCACGCCGCCCAGGAACAGGATGCCCATGGCGATCACGGCGATCACCATGAAGGCGCCCATGTCGGGCTCGGCCATCACCAGCATGCCGACCACCACCACCGCGATGCCCATCGGCAGCACGGCGCGGAAGAACCGCTCCTTGATCTCCATCTTGCGCACCATATAGCTGGCGGCGTAGAGCACCATCGCGAACTTGGCCAGCTCCGACGGCTGGAAGCGCATGAAGCCCATCGGCAGCCAGCGGCGCGCGCCGTTCACGTTGATGCCGATGTGCGGAATGAGCACCGCCACCAGCAGCAGCAGCGAAGCCACGAAGAGCCAGGGCGCGGCGCGCTCCCAGGTCTTCATCGGGACCTGGAAGGTCAGCAGCGCGGCGATGAAGGCGATGACCAGCGAGGCCGCATGCCGCGTGAGGAAGTACGAGGCGCTGTAGCCGGCGCGTGCGAAGCGCGGGTTGTCGGGCAGCGCGATGGAGGCCGAATACACCATGATCAGGCCCCAGGTCATCAGCGCGACCGTGACCCAGACCAGCGCCTGGTCGAAGCCCAGCACGCGCATCGGCGTGGCCTTGGTCTGCGCGACACCGGCGCCGCCCAGCCGCACGGGCAGGTGCACGGGCAGCGAATCCATGCCGCTGCGGGCGCGCCGGAACCAGCCGCCGAAACGGCTGCCGGTGCTGGTTTCCTGGCCTGCGGCTGCGGAGTTCAAATCGGGTCCTCCATCGATCCGGCGGTGGACAGCGACGCGCCAGGCACGTACGACACCACCGCGTCGTCGCCACCCACGGCCTCGCGCGGGCTGTCGGCATAGGCCTCGACGGCCTCGCAGAACACCTCGGCGCGGTGCGCGTAGTCCTTGAACATGTCGAAGCTCGCACAGGCCGGTGACAGCAGCACGGCATCGCCGGGGTGGGCGCGCACGGCGGCGAGCTTCACGGCCTCTTCCATCGAGCCCGCGTGCTTCAGCGAGACGCCGGTGGAGGCCAGCGCGGCCTCGATCAGCGGGGCGTCGCGGCCGATGAGCACGACGGCACGCGCGTACTGGCGCACGGGGTCGGCCAGCGGCTCGAAGTCCTGGCCCTTGCCTTCGCCGCCGAGGATCACGACCACGCGGCGTTCTTCGCCGAGACCGCTCAGTGCAGCCACAGTGGCGCCGACGTTGGTGCCCTTGCTGTCGTCGAAGAACTCGACCTCGTCCACGATGGCGATCGGCTCGACGCGGTGCGGCTCGCCGCGGTACTCGCGCAGGCCGTAGAGCATCGGGCCCAGCGGGCAGTCGGCGGCGCTGGCGAGCGCGAGCGCGGCCAGCGCGTTCATGGCGTTGTGGCGGCCGCGGATGCGCAGCGCGTCGGCGGGCATGAGGCGCTGGAAGAAGAGCTCTTCTTCCACCACCGCGCCGCGCTTGCGCTTTTGCGTTTCGTCGGCTTCCAGCGCGCGCACCAGCCAGGCCACGCCGTTGATGCGCTCGATGCCGTAGTCGCCGGGGCGCAGCGGCATCGCGCCGCCGAAGGTGACGTGGGTGCGGATCTGCGGGCGCTGCAGCCGCACCTTGACCGGCGGCGGCAGCATGGCCATCACGCCGGCGTCGTCGCGGTTGAGGATCATCAGGCCCTTGGCGCCGAAGATGCGCGCCTTCGCGGCCGCGTAGGCCGGCATGTCGCCATGCCAGTCGAGGTGGTCCTGCGTGAGGTTGAGCACGGTCGCGGCCGTGGGCTCGAAGCCCTGCACGCCGTCGAGCTGGAAGCTCGAGAGTTCGAGCACCCACACGTCGGGCAGCGTGCCGGCGTCGAGGTGCCCGGCCAGCGTGTCGAGCAGCGTGGGTCCGATGTTGCCGGCCACGGCCACGGTCTTGCCCGCGCGTTCGACCAGCTGGCCGGTGAGCGAGGTGACGGTGGTCTTGCCGTTGGTGCCGGTGACCGCGAGCACGGCGGGCGTGTAGCCCTTGGGCGCTTCGGGCTCGGGTTCGGGCACGAGTTCGAGTTGCGGCGTGGCCTCTTCCTCGACCGCGGCCGACGCCGGGTTGGTGGCGGACAGCTCGGCGATCTTGGCGACGAACTCGGCGGCCTCGCGCGCCGCGGTGGGCACGTAGGGCTTGCCGGGGG
>NZ_JBWKYW010000055.1:0-46097 GCF_059423965.1 Variovorax sp. GW458-11-26-14-LB1 | reverse complement strand
GACATACGTCCGACGGGCCTTTGAACCAACTCAGCTACAGCCGGCCACTCAGCGCCCGGCCCAGCCTTGCTTAGTAATAGCGCGAGCTGTTCATGCGGCGCATCGCTTCGTACAGCGTGGGCATGCGCACTTCTTGCGAACGACGGTTCATGCGAGCCAGTGCTTCGACCTTGGCGACGGCTTCGACCGACACGACGTCGTCCGACTGCTGGCGCCACACCGCGGCCTGCAGCTCTTGCATGATGCGCGGGTCGCTCTGGGCGGTCGCCAGGAAGCGGGCGTCTGCACGCGCTTGCGCCCGGCGCTCAGCAGCTTCGCGCCACAGGGTGGCCAGGCTGCTCTTGCGGACCGAGCCGACGAAGAGCGCGAACAAGGCGATGGCGGCAACGCAGAACACGGTCCATGCGGCGAGCAGCGCGCCTTCGTCCCAGTTGGAGACGATCTTGTCGGCGACCACGAGCACGGCGGCCGCGAGGGCCAGCACGAACAGTGCGATCAGCGGACGGGCGCCATGGGCGCCGGCACGGGCGGCCTGGATCTGGCCGAAGAGAACTTCGGCGCGACGGACGCCGGGATGTTCGGTGGGTTGGTCAACGTGGACAAAGCTGGTCATGATGCATCCCTCCTGGGGATAAGTAGTAATCAGTGGTGGCGAACAAGGCCGATGGCCCGATATTAGGGATTACCCCAGTGTTCCGCCACTTTATCTTTTTGATGTTTATCATTCATATCGCTGATGGACGTCAATTTCCGCACATTCGACCTCAACCTGCTGCGCGTCTTCGACGAGGTGATGGCGGAGCGCAACCTCACGCGCGCCGCCCGCAACCTCGCGATCACCCAGCCGGCCGTGAGCAATTCGCTGCGCCGCTTGCGCGAATTGCTGGGCGACGAGTTGGTGCGGCGTTCCGGTGCGGGCGTGGAACCCACGCCGCGCGCGCAAGCCCTCTGGCCGACGGTGCGTGACGCCTTGCGCCAGCTGCAACACACACTGGCGCCCGGCGAGTTCGATGCCGGCACCGCCGACACGACCTTCCTGCTGGCCATGGCCGACGCCACAGCCGCCGAGCTCATGCCGGGCCTGGTGAAGATTGCGGAAGAAGAAGCCCCAGCCATCTCGCTGCGCGTGCTGCCGCTGACCACGCGCGACCCGCGCCGCATGCTGGAGCACGAAGAAGTCGACATGGCGATCGGCTACTTTCCCGCCGTGATCGCGAGCCTGGCGGCGCGCGGTCAGTCGGGGGTGGGGGCGCCGTTCGAGACCCAGCGGCTCTACCTGGGCCAATATGTCTGTGTGATGCGGCGCGGCCATCCACTGGCCAGCGCACCGCTGACGCTCGACAGCTACTGCACGGCGCGGCACCTGCTGGTGAGTTTTTCGGGGCGGCCGTACGGCTTCATCGACCAGACGCTGGGCGCCATGGGGCGCGAGCGGCGGATCGCGGTGACGGTGAACCAGTTCTTTACCGCCGGGCGCGTGGTCGCGAATTCGGACCTGCTGGCGGTGCTGCCGCGTCACTTCGTGAGCGTGACGGGCATCGAGAATCAGCTGGTGGTGCGGGACCTGCCCTTCGACCAGCCGCCGGTGCACGTGGATGCCATCTGGCACCGGCGCGCCCAGCATGGGCATTCGCACGAGTGGCTGCGCACGGCGCTGCTGCGCTCGGCGGCCGCGGCGTTTGCGGGCTCGGTCCACGGGCAGGCGTGACCTGCCCTTGGATCCCGGGTGCGCCGCACGGGGCGGCGCGCGTCAGCGAATTACCTGACGACGCTGAGCCAGGCGGAAGCCGCCGCACGCAGCTCTTGCGCGTGGTGCGCACCGCGACCGGCACGGCTGTCGGCGCTTTCCATCAGCGCAGCGGCGTGGCTGGCGGGGGTCTGGCTCGGCGACGAACGGAAGAAACGGGCCACTTGGGCAAGAAGACTGAACATGACGGTGCGCGGCTTGTGGCTGCGACGGGGTTGATTAACGATGGATGTAGATTAAGGGTAATCCCTAGTAAAGCAAGCCCCAGGTTATGCATCTCACGCATAGTGCGATTCACCTAGACTGACCCGACGATGAAGCTGCAACTGCTCTCCGACCTCCACCTGGAATCCCACCCCAACTTTCATGCCGACCCCATCCCGGGCGCCGACCTACTGGTGCTCGGGGGCGACATCGGCTCCTACCAGGAAGGCTCCCGCCTGGCGGACACCGATTTCGGGCTGGGCCGCTTCTCGCCGCGCAAGGGCTGGCCGACGCCGGTGGTCTACGTGCCGGGCAACCACGAGTACGACAACCTCGATTTCGACGCGACGCATGCGCGCCTGCGGGCGCTGTGCGACGAGCTCGGCATCCTCTGGCTGGAGCGCGAAACGCTGGTCATCGAAGGCATCCGCTTCATCGGCACCACGCTGTGGGCCGATTTCGACGCGCTGGTCGAGCCCCGCGACGGCCTCGCCGAGGCGCTCAAGAAGCGCGGCAAGGCGATGCGCGCGGCCGATTTCTACCTCGAGAAAATGGCCGGCACACGCGACGGCAAGCCCTTCATGGCTGCCGAAATGAGAGAGCAAGCGCTCACCTGTCAGGCCTGGTTGCGTGATGCGCTGGCCCAGCCTTACGACGGCACGACGGTGGCCATCACCCATTTCGCGCCCAGCCTCGCGAGCGCCGATCCCCGCTACGGGCTCACGCCCGGGACCGCGGGTTTCTGCAATTCGCTCGACGAGCTGCTGCCGCACGCGCAGCTGTGGCTGCACGGCCACCTGCATTGCCCGTTCGACTATGTGAAGGACGGCTGCCGCGTGGTCGCCAATCCGCTGGGCTACCGCAGCAACGGCGAGCAAGAGGGCTACCAGCCCCAGCTGCTGATCGATATCCGCTGACCGGCCGTTTCGCCGGTCAGGCGGTGCGCCCCTTGGCCACGAGCCGGATGCCCGGCATGAGCTCGGCCGCGAGTTCGGGCCGCTCCAGCGCGTAGTCGAGGTTCATGCGCGCGATCTCGACGTGCTCCTCGCCAAGCGCCTGGGCGCGCGAGCCCTGGCCGCGCTCGATGGCCTGCACCATCGCGTGGTGCGTGCGGTGCGCCTGGCGCATCCACTGCTGGCCCTCCTCCATCGACGACTGCATGGGCAGCATCGCGCTGGGTGCGGCAAAGGGCTGGCCGCCGAGCATGTCCATCACGCGCTTGAGCGCAAGGTTGCCGCAGCCTTCGAGGATCAGCTTGTGGAAGCGGTCGTTCATCTCGACGTACGCCGCGTAGTCGTCGATCTCCATGCTGGGCTTGTTGACGGCGCGGTCGCCGTCTTCCAGGCAGTCCTTCAGGTCGCGCAGCAACTGGCGCGACACGCCGTCTTCCGCCAGCAAACGGGCGGCAAAGCCCTCGATCACGCCGCGCACGCGGATGGCGTCGGCCACTTCCTGCGAGGTGAAGCGGCGCATCTGGTAGCCGCCGCTGGGCGACTGCTCGATGAGCCCTTCGTGCTCGAGGCTGGCCAGCGCCAGGCGCACCGGCGTGCGCGAGGCCCCGAGCTTCTCGGCCAGCGGGATCTCGGCCAGCCGCTCTCCGGGCACGAATTCGCCCTTGAGGATCAGGTCGCGCAGTTGCACGAGCACGCGGGATTGTTGAGAGTCCATCGGGAGGCGCCAGGGCAACAAGGAGAGGGATGAATGGGCGGATTCTAGGAGACCCGCCCGCCACTGCACGCAGCATAGCCAAACGGGCGCGGTTGTTGCATGCACTGCAAACTGAAGTGTGTCAAAAACACACAATCACCTCAGAGTTAACCCTATATATGACCGCTTCAAGCCCCAAAACAGGGCGATTGAGCCGATGAAAGTTTGACCTTTGTCAAAAATCACCAAGACAATGCATACAACTGCATGCAATGCCTGCAGGCCTTCTGACAAAGACCTCTCGATGGAGCCCGCACGATGATCAGCGCCGAGCAAAACGATTTCATCACCCGCGTCGGACCCGGCGCCCCCGCCGGCAAGCTGCTGCGCCGCTACTGGCAGCCGGTGGCCCTGGCCGACGAACTGGCGGGTCCGCGCCCGGTCAAGCCCGTGAAGCTCATGGGCCAGGACTTCGTGCTGTTCCGCGACGAGAGCGGCCAGCTCGGCATGCTCGACCGCGACTGCCCGCACCGCGGTGCCGACCTGGCCTTCGGCCGGCTGGAAAACGGCGGCATCCGCTGCGCCTTCCACGGCTGGCTGTTCGACGCCAAGGGCAACTGCCTGGAGACCCCGGCCGAACCCGCCACCAGCAAGCTGTGCAGCCGCATCAAGCAGTCGGCCTATCCGGTGATCGAGAAGGCCGGCGTGGTCTTCGCGTACATCGGCGAGGGCGAGCCCCCGGCCTTCCCCGACTTCGACTGCTTTGTCGCGCCCGACAGCCACACCTTCGCGTTCAAGGGCCTCTTCGAATGCAACTGGCTGCAGGCGCTCGAAGTGGGCATCGACCCCGCGCACGCCTCGTACCTGCACCGCTTCTTCGAGGACGAGGACACCTCCGAGAGCTACGGCAAGCAGTTCCGCGGCGCCTCGGCCGACTCCGACATGCCCATCACCAAGGTGCTGCGCGAGTACGACCGCCCCGACATCAGCGTGGAGCCCACCGACTACGGCTTCCGCCTCAAGGCGCTGCGCAAGCTGTCGGAAGACACCACCCACGTGCGCGTGACCAACGTGGTGTTCCCGCAGGCCTTCGTGATCCCGATGAGCGCCGAGATGACCATCTCGCAATGGCACGTGCCCGTGGACGACACGCACTGCTACTGGTACGCCGTGTTCACCAGCTTCACCGGCCCGGTCGACAAACAGCAGATGCGCGACCAGCGCCTGAAGCTGTACGAGCTGCCCGACTACACCTCGCGCAAGAACAAGCGCAACAACTACGGCTACAGCATCGAGGAGCAGCTGACCGAAACCTACACCGGCATGGGCGACGACATCAACGTGCACGACCAGTGGGCGGTGGAGTCGCAGGGCGCCATCCAGGACCGCACGCGCGAGCACCTGGGTAGCACCGACAAGGGCATCATTGCCTACCGCCGCGTGCTGGTGAAGGCCATCGAGGCCACGCTGGCCGGCGAAACCGCGCCGATGCTCATCGACGCCGCGCAGGCCAGCGCCATGACCGGCCCGCCGTCGATCGACGGCATCGGCAAGGTGGTCGATGAAGCCGCCACCGAGGCCTACTGGCAGGACGCCGACCGCGCGCGCCGCCTGAAGTCCGACTGGGCGTCCGCACGCCTGGCCGCTGCTGCTGCCTGAGCACGCGCCATGAACAGCCACACCTTCGTCGACCGCTTCGGTCTCTGGTCGTCCGACCAGCATGCGCAGGCGCGCGAACTCGTGCGCCGCATCGACAGCGGCGAGGTGGACACCGTCCGCTTCGCCTGGCCCGACCAGCACGGCCTGCTGCGCGGCAAGACCCTGGTCGCGGGCGAGGCGCGCTCGGCCCTGTGGGAGGGCGTGAACCTCACTTCCACGCTGCTGGCCAAGGACACCTCGCACAAGACCGTGTTCCCCGTGTTCACGCAGGGCGGCGGCTTCGCCATCGAGGGCCTGCAGGGCGGCGCCGACTTCACCATCGTGGCCGACCCTGCCACCTTCAAGGTGCTGCCCTGGGCGCCGCGCACCGGCTGGATCCTGTGCGACGCCTACATGGCCGACGGCCGGCCCTGCCCCTTCGCCACGCGGCAGATCCTGCAGCGCGCGGTGACGCAGCTCGACGAACTCGGGCTGGACTTCATCGCCGGCCTCGAGGTCGAGTTCCACGTCTTCAAGCTCGAAGACGCGCGCATGGACCTGCCCGACTCGGGCCAGCCCGGCGAACCGCCGCGCGTGTCGCTGCTGTCGCATGGCCACCAGTACCTGACCGAGCTGCGCTACGACCGCGTCGACGGCCTCATGGAGCTGCTGCGCTCGCAGCTCGTGGCGCTCGGCCTGCCGCTGCGCTCGCTGGAGATCGAGTTCGGCCCGAGCCAGTTCGAGCTCACCTTCGGCCCCACGGCCGGCGTGACGCCCGCCGACACCATGGTGCTGCTGCGCAGCGCCATCAAGCAGATCTGCCAGCGCGCCGGCCTGCACGCCACCTTCATGTGCCGCCCGAAGATCCCGAACGTGATGTCCAGCGGCTGGCACCTGCACCAGTCGCTGCGCCGCAAGAGCGACGGCGTGAACGCCTTCATGCCCGAGCCCGGCGGGCGCGACCTCAGCGAGATCGGCATGCACTACCTCGGCGGCCTGAAGGCGCACGCCTGCGGCGCGGCCGCGCTCGCCAGCCCGACGATCAACGGCTACCGCCGCTACCGCCCCTTCTCGCTCGCGCCCGACCGCGCGATCTGGGCCCGCGACAACCGCGGCGCGATGCTGCGCGTGCTCGGCGGCCCGGGCCAGAGCGCCTCGCGCATCGAGAACCGCGTGGGCGAGCCGACGGCCAACCCGTACCTGTACCTCGCGTCGCAGCTGTTCTCGGGGCTGGACGGCATCCGCCACCAGACCGACCCCGGCCCCTCGGCCGATGCGCCGTACGAAACGCCGGCGGAGCAACTGCCGCGATCGCTCGGCGACGCCCTCGCCTGCCTGCGCCGCGACGAGATGCTCAACACGCAGATGGGCAAGACCTTCGTCGACTACCTGTGCCACATCAAGGAAGCGGAAATCGCCCGCTTCAACCTCGAAGTCAGCGAGTGGGAACACCGCGAGTACTTCGACATGTTCTGAACCCTTCAATGCCCACGATCCACTACATCCTCAAGGACGGCACCACGCGCGAGGTCGACGCCAAGGTCGGCGCCAGCGTGATGGAGACCGCCATCCGCGGCAACGTGCGCGGCATCGACGCCGAGTGCGGCGGCTGCTGCTCGTGCGCGACCTGCCACGTCTACGTCGACGACGCGTTCCTCGAACTGCTGCCGCCGCCCGACGACATGGAAAGCGCGCTGCTCGATGCCGTCGCGTCTGAGCGCCGGCCCGGTTCGCGCCTGAGTTGCCAGCTCAGCGTGAGCGCCGCCCTCGATGGCCTCACGGTGCGTGTGCCCGATACACAGGTCTGACCAACGCGTCGGGCATCATCGCCCGCTGCCAAACATCCGGTTACAAGCCAGCGGCGCCCGTGCGGCGCATTCCACTCCCACTGAAAGGCGTTTTTTCATGACGACGACGATGACCAAGCGAACCCTCCTCTCGACCCTGCTGCTCGCCGGCCTCGGCATGGCGGGTGCTGCTCAAGCACAGACCAGCGAGCCGCTGCGCATCGGCCTCATCGCGACCTACTCCGGCCCCTACGCCGACTACGGCCGCCAGTTCGATGCCGGCATCGCGCTGTACCTGAAGGAGCACGGCGGCAAGGTGGGCGGGCGCACCGTCGAGATCATCAAGAAAGACACCGCCGGCCCGGCGCCCGACGCCGCCAAGCGCATCGCGCAGGAGCTCATCGTGCGCGACAAGGTGAACGTGCTCACCGGCCTGGACTTCAGCCCCAACGCCTACGCCGTGGGCGCCATCGCCACGCAGGCCAAGATCCCCACGCTGGTGATGAACGCGGCGTCGTCGGCCATCACCACCAGCTCGCCCTACGTGGCGCGCCTGTCGTTCACCGTGCAGCAGGTCACCGACCCGATGGCGCGCTACATGCTCAAGCAGGGCGTGAAGGACGCCTACACCGTGGTCGCCGACTACGCCTCGGGCGTCGACGCCGAGACCGCGTTCAAGAAGGCCTTCACCGCCGGCGGCGGCAAGGTCTCGGGCGAGGTGCGCACGCCGATGAACAACCCCGACTTCTCGGCCTACGTGCAGCGCATCAAGGACGCCAAGCCCCAGGCCGTGTTCTTCTTCTTCCCCTCGGGCGTGATGCCGCCGGCCTTCCTCAAGGTGTGGAAGGAGCGCGGCATGGAACAGGCCGGCATCAAGCTCTTCGCCACCGGCGAAGCCACCGACGACAGCTACCTGGACGCCACCGGCGACGTGGCGCTGGGCCTCGTCACCAGCCACCACTACTCGTTCGCGCACAACTCGCCCAAGAACCAGAAGTTCGTGAAGGACTTCGCCGCCGACAACGGCGCCAAGCTGCGCCCCAGCTACTTCGCCGTGACCGCCTACGACACCATGGCCGCCATCGACCTGGCGCTGGCCAAGACCAAGGGCGACACCGCCGGCGACAAGTTCATGGACGCGCTCAAGGGCCTGAGCTTCGAGAGCCCGCGCGGCCCGATCGAGATCGACGCCGCCACGCGCGACATCGTGCAGACCGTCTACATCCGCAAGACCGAGCGCGCCAACGGCCAGCTGGTGAACGTGGAGTTCGACAAGTTCGAGCGCGTCAAGGACCCGGCCAAGGAAGCCGCTCCCAAGTAAGCCAACGCCAGCCAGCACGCAGCAAGCAGGAAATTCATGGGCATCGTGATCTTCGATGGAGTGGCCTACGGCATGCTCCTGTTTCTCATCGGCGTGGGCCTGTCCATCACGATGGGACTCATGAATTTCGTCAACCTCGCGCACGGCAGTTTCGCGATGGTGGGCGGCTACGCGGCCAGCGTGCTCATGAACCAGTGGGGCCTGGGCTTCGGGCTCTCGCTGGCGGCGGCCTTCGTGGCGGCGGCGCTGGTGGGTGCGGTGCTGGAGTTCGTGTTCTACCGGCGGCTGTACCGCGCGCACCCGCTGGACCAGGTGCTGCTGTCGATCGGCGTGGTGTTCGTCTCGATCGCCGCGTTCACCTACTTCTTCGGCCCGACGATGCAGCCCTTCACGCTGCCGAAGGCACTCGAGGGCCAGGTGTCGTTGCTCGGCCTCGAAGTGGGCCGCTACCGCCTGTTCCTCATCGGCTGCGGCGTGGCCGTGCTGGTCGCGCTGCTGCTGGGCCTGGGCAAGACGCGCTACGGTGCGATGGTGCGCGCCGCCGTCGACAACCAGCGCGTGGCGGGCGGCACGGGCATCCACGTGCAGCGCCTGTTCTTCCTGACCTTCTCGCTGGGCTGCGGCCTGGCGGGCCTGGGCGGCGCGCTGAGCCTGGGCATGCTGGGGCTGGAGCCGTCGTTCCCGCTCAAGTACCTCGTCTACTTTTTGATGGTGGTGTGCGTGGGCGGTGCGGGCACCGTCACCGGCCCGTTCATCGCGGCGCTGCTGGTCGGCATCGTCGACGTGGCGGGCAAGTACTACCTGCCTGAAATGGGCGCCTTTCTCATCTACGTGTTCATGATCGTCATGCTGCTGGTGCGCCCGAACGGCATCGTCGCCAAGAAGGGGCTCGCATGAAGCCGCTGAGCCTGTCCCCCGCGCAGCTGCGCGTGGCCGAAATCGCCTTCTGGCTCGCGCTCGCCTCGAGCTTCTTCCTCTTGCCCGACAAGCTCACGCTGATGAGCCAGATCATGATCTTCGGGCTCTTCGCCGTGTCGCTGGACATGGCGCTGGGCTACGCGGGCATCCTCACCGTGGGCCACGCGGCCTTTTTCGGCGCGGGCGCCTATGCGGCCGGCCTGCTCGCCAAGTACGGCTGGAGCGAGCCCTTCACCGGCCTGGCGTTCGCGCTCGCCGTGTGCGCCCTGCTGGGCTACGTGCTGAGCTACCTCGTGGTGCGCGGCGCCGACCTCACGCGGCTGATGATCACCATCGGCGTGTGCGTGCTGCTGTTCGAGCTGGCCAACCGGCTCTCGGGCATCACGGGCGGTACCGACGGCCTGCAGGGCGTGGTGATCGCGCCGGTGCTCGGCCTGTTCGACTTCGACCTCTACGGCAAGACCGCGTTCGGCTATGCCTTCGGCGTGGTGCTCGCGATGTTCCTGCTGGTGCGGCTGGTGCTGCGCTCGCCCTTCGGCCTGGCGCTGCGCGGCATCCACGACAGCCGCAAGCGCATGACGGCCATCGGCTCGCCGGTGGAAGCGCGCCTGCGCATGGCCTACGCGATGTCGGCCGCCGTGGCCGGCGTGGCGGGCGCGCTGCTGGCGCAGACCACGCAGTTCGTGGGCATCGAATCGATCAGCTTCAACCGCTCGGCCGAAGTGCTGATCATCCTCGTGCTCGGCGGCACCGGGCGGCTGTACGGCGGCCTCATCGGCGCCATCGTCTACATGCTGGTGCACGACTGGTTCGCCGACATGAACCCGCAGTACTGGATGTTCTGGCTCGGCATCTTCCTGATCGCGGCCGTCATGCTGGGACGCGGCGGGATCATGGGCGCGCTCTCGCGCGTGGTGCGCACGGGGAAGGCGCGATGAGCTCCACCACCGCAACCACCACGCACGCGCTGCGCACGCAGAACCTGGGCATCCGCTTCGGCGCCTTCCAGGCCGTGAGCGACGTCAACCTGTCGCTGGAACCCGGTGCGCGGCAGGCACTGATCGGCCCCAACGGCGCCGGCAAGACCACGCTCATCAACCTGCTCACGGGCGTGTTCAAGCCCACCAGCGGATCGATCCGCCTGGGCGAGCGCGACATCACGCGCCTGCCCGGCGACAAGCGCGCCCGCATGGGGCTGGCGCGCACCTTCCAGATCAACACGCTGTTTCCCAGCCTCACGCCGCTGCTGTCGGTGGTGCTGGCCATCAGCGAGCGCGAAGGCCTGGGCGCCACCTGGTGGCGGCCGCTCAAGGGCTGCACCGCCGTGTTCGACGAAGCGCATGCGCTGCTGGCCACGCTGAAGCTCGACGCCCTGGCCGACGTGCCCGTGGCCGAGCTGGCCTACGGCAAGCAGCGGCTGCTCGAGATCGCGCTGGCGCTCGCCGCCAAGCCCCGCATCCTGCTGCTCGACGAGCCCGCCGCCGGCGTGCCGGAAGACGAGAGCGGCGAACTCTTCGAAGCCATTGCGGCGCTGCCGGCCGACATCAGCGTGCTCTTCATCGAGCACGACATGAAGCTCGTGTTCCGCTTTGCGCGCCGCATCTCGGTGCTGGTGGGCGGACGCATCCTCACCGAAGGCACGCCCGCCGAGATCGGCGCCGACCCGCGCGTGCGCGAGGTCTACCTGGGAAGCTCGCACCACCATGGCTGAAACCGCCGCCCTCGCCTTCGACCGCGTCACCGCCGGCTACGGCAACGCCGTGGTCCTCGACCGCCTCGACTTCTCGCTGCGGCCCGGCGAAAGCCTGGCCATCCTCGGGCGCAACGGCGTGGGCAAGACCACGCTGCTCGAAACGCTGATGGGCAACACCCGCGTGATGCAGGGCGCGATCCGCTGGCAGGGCGCCGACATCACGCGCTGGCCCGCGCACCAGCGCGTGCGCGCGGGACTGGGCTGGGTGCCGCAGGAGCGCGAGGTGTTCCCCTCGCTCACGGTGGAAGAAAACCTCACGGTGATCGCCCGCCCCGGCAGCTGGACCTTGCAGCGCGTCTACGAGTTCTTTCCGCGCCTGCGCGAGCGGCGCGGCAACTACGGCAACCAGCTCTCGGGCGGCGAGCAGCAGATGCTGGCCATCGGCCGCGCGCTCATGACCAACCCGAAGCTGCTGCTGCTCGACGAGCCGATGGAAGGCCTCGCGCCGATCATCGTGGAAGAGCTGGCGGCGGCGATCCGGCGGCTGTGCGAATCGGAAGGCCTGGCTTCGATCGTGGTGGAGCAGCACCCGGTGCTGGCCCTGGACATGACGCACCAGGCGATCGTGCTGGAGCGCGGCACCGTCGTGCACGCCGGCCCGAGCGCGGCGCTGGCGTCCGACAAGGACTTGCTCGAAGGTTTGCTGGGCGTCGGCATCGCCGAGGCGCCGGCCGGCTGAGCCGTCAGGCCAGGCCGATCCGCCGGGCCCGCACGAAGAAACGCCACGACGCCAGTCCGCCGGCGATCAGGCTCACGCCCCACGACAGCCACACGCAGGTGTAGAGGATGAAGGCCAGGCCGACGTCCACCACGGGCGCCAGGAAGGTCGTGTCCTTGCCGAACAGCACATGGGTGCCCAGGCCCCACCACACGAAGTACGGCAGCGCGGCCAGGCACAGGCCGTAGACGAGGCTGGCCACCAGCGGGCCCAGGTACTCGCGCAGCACGGCCCAGCGCACGAGGAAGAACAGGGCCAGGTCCAGCAGCACCAGGGCCAGCAGGCCGAGGCCCAGGATGAGTTCGAGGGTCATGGCCGCACTGTAAGCATGCCGACCCGCGACAGGGCCGTGCGCGCGCCGGCGTACCGGCAGGCGCTACCGCGCGCCGCAGCACGCGGTACGCCTCGACCGCATCAGCTCAGCATCTGCCCGCGGCTGCCGATCACGGCCACGTCCACGAACTGGCCGCCTTCGCGGTTCGAACGGCCGTAGTTGATCTTCACGCCACCCAGGTCGAAGTTCTCGATGCTCGCCATGCCGCCGAGCACGGCGGCGCGCGTCGGCGCGGGGCCGGCGCGGCGCAGGCCCTCGGCCAGCACGGCGGCGTTCATGTAGCCCTCCAGGCTGGTGAGCGAGAAGTCCTTGGTGCCGTTGGCCAGCATGTCGGCCTGGTAGCGGCGCACGATCTCGAACTTGGTCGAGTACGGCGACGGCACCACGATCACGAAGCCCAGGCCGCGTGCCAGGTCGCCCATGGCCGACAGCGCGCTGGCCGTGATCGACAGGCCGTAGGCCGAGCTGCTGTTGCCCGCGCCGCGCAGCGCCTTCAGGAACACCGGCGCCGTGCCGGCCAGGCCGACCACCACCACCTGCGGCTTGGCCTTGGCGATGGCTTCGGCGGCCGGGCCCACTTCCATGCTCGTGGTGTTGGGCGTGGTGGCGATCACCGCCGGCTCCAGCTTGGCCTTGGCCAGCGCGTTCTTGAACGCCGCCAGCACCGACTGGCCCAGCGGGTCGTTCGAATGCACGAGGCCGATGCGGGTCTGGCCCAGCACGGCGGCCGTGCTCACCAGCTTGTCGACCTCCTGGTCGTAGTTGGCGCGCACCCAGAAGGTGTTGGGCGAGGTCTTCTTGCGCAGCGCGATGGTGCCGGTGATCGGGCCGACCACGGCCATGCCGGGCACCGCGTCCATCACCTCGGCGGTCTGGCGCGTGCCCAGCGGGTGCACCAGCGCGAGCACCGAGCTGTCCTTTTCGAAAGCCAGCGCGTTGGCCTTGGCCACCTCGGGCTTGAAGGTGTCGTCGGCCATCACGAGCTCGACCTTGCTGCCGTGGATGCCGCCGGCCTTGTTCAGCGCGTTGAAGAACGCGCTGGAGCCCTGGTACAGCCCCTGGCCGTTGGCCTTTTCGACGCTGCTGTTGTCGAAGGTCGTCCCGATGCGGATCGCACGGTTCTGCGCGAACGCCGGAAATCCCAGCCCGACGCCGGCCGCGGCGGCCGTCGTGGCGGCCAGCCCGGAAAGGGCGCGGCGGCGGCTGGTGGAAAGCGGCGCGGTCGACTCGCGCGGCACGGGGACGGTCATGATCAAAGCCTCCAATAGTCGGTGACAAAAGTTCACATTTCAAACAGAAATGTAACGCACCTCACTGGATCGGTCATGACAAACCCTAGAGCAGCTCCTCGCCCACGATGGGTAAAAGCAACCAGTTCTTGAAGCGCAGCCAGAGGAATTCGCCCGGTTCGTCCTCGTGCACGATGTCGCCGCCGGCATCGTCGTATTCCAGCCACTGCACGCGCCGCCCGCCCGGCGCGAGCCGCAGCCGGTAGCCCAGGTTGACGCGCTCGCCGTTCATGAGCTTGTCGTAGTCCTGCACCAGCCGCGGGCTGTCGATCACCAGCCCCATCTCGGTGTTGACGGCGGCCGAGCGGTGGTCGAGGTTCATCGAACCCACGAAGAAGCGCTCGTCGTCCACGATGGCCAGCTTGGCGTGCAGCCGGCTGATCGACTTGCCGAAGTCGCCGAAGCGCCCCGAACGCCCGGTGAGCGTGGGCGCAATCTCGTAGATGGTGACGCCGATCTTCAGCATGTCGGCGCGGTAGCGCTCGTAGCCCGCATAGGCCAGCGGCTCGTCGGTAGCGCCCAGCGAGTTGGTGACCACCGTGATGCGGCCGCCGCGCTCGATGGTCGCCTTCATCATCGCCATGCCGCGCGCACCCGGAATGAAGTACGGCGAGCCGATCTTCACTTCGTGCTTCGCCGCCTGGATCACGCCAAGCGCACCCTCGGTCACGCTGCCGCCGTAGGCCGCCTCGGCCTTGCGCGTGATCTTGTCGGGGTCGTCCACGAACAGCGTGGCCGGGGCCCAGTAGCGGTCGATGCGGCCGGTGGTGAGCTGCTCGCCGAGCGGCGACTTGTTCAGGATGTCGCGCTGGCGCATGGGCACGTCGGGCACGGCCGCGCGCGCCAGGGTGTCGAAGCGCCGCTGGGCTTCTTCCACCGGCACGCGCCGCGGCGCGATGCGTTCGATGGGCCAGGCGTGCTCGCTGTTCCAGTAGCGGTCGAAGCCCTCGGACATGCGCCGCACGATCGGCCCGCTGGACAGCACGTCCATGTCGATGAAGTTCGCCGCCGTGCTGCGCATGAAGTACTCGTTGGCGATGTTGCGCCCGCCCGAGACCGCAAAGCTGTTGTCGGCCACCAGCAGCTTGTTGTGCATGCGGTGGTTGATGCGCCCGAAGTCGCCCAGCGAGAACAGCAGCCGCGCGGCCAGCGAGCCGGCGCGCGAAGGCAGCGGGTTGAACAGCCGCACCTCGATGTTCGGGAAGGCCGAGAGGCTGCTGAACACCTCGTCCTCGCCCGCCGTGTACAGGTCGTCCACCAGAAGCCGCACGCGCACGCCGCGCGCGGCGGCCTCGCGCAGCTCCTTGAGGAACAGCAGGCCGACGTCGTCGTTGCTGATCAGGTAGTACTGCACGTCGAGCGACTTCTGCGCATGCCGCGCCAGCGAGATGCGCGCGTCGAACGCGAACGCCGCCTCGGGCAGCAGCCGGAAGCCCGACAGCCCCGCCGCCCCGCCCTGCGGCGCGTCCTGGGCGGCCAGCCGGCCCAGGTCGGTGTCGGCCACGTCGGTGATCGCGCTCGTGAGCACCGGGTGCGACTGCGGCGGCGGCAGGCTGGCGCAGCCCGCGAGCCAGGCGATGGCCAGCCCGCTCGACACCAGGGCGACAAAGCGACGAAGGCGGAACAGGGCGGCGGCCATGGGTCGCACTGTAGCGCCGCAGAGCCCGGCCGGGGCGGCATGCCGCCCTATGATCAACGGCACACACGGCAGCCAACGAAAAGAAGGAAAAAACGCGTGCTCAATGGGTTGTGGCTGGGGTTCTTCGGGATGGCGGCGCTCGCAGCGCTGGGACGGTGGCTCGTCGGCGGCGACCCGACCGTGTTCGCGGCGCTGGTCGAAAGCCTGTTCGCGATGGCGCGGCTGGCCGTCGAGGTGATGGTGCTGCTGTTCGGCACGCTCACGCTGTGGCTGGGCTTCCTGCGCATCGCGGAAACCGCCGGCCTCGTCGGCTGGCTCGCGCGCCTTCTCGGGCCGCTGTTCCGGCGGCTGATGCCGGGCGTGCCGGCCGGGCACCCGGCGCTCGGGCTCATCACGATGAACTTCGCGGCCAACGCGCTGGGGCTGGACAACGCCGCCACGCCGATCGGCCTGAAGGCCATGCGCGAACTGCAGCGCCTGAACCCCGACCCCGTGACGGCCACCAACGCGCAGATCCTGTTCCTGGTGCTCAACGCCTCGTCACTGACCTTGCTTCCCGTCACCATCTTCATGTACCGGGCGCAGCAGGGCGCGAGCGACCCGACGCTGGTGTTCCTGCCGATCCTGCTGGCCACGAGCGCCTCGACGCTGGTGGGCCTGCTGTCGGTGGCGGTGGTGCAGCGCCTGCGGCTGTGGGACCCGGTGGTGCTGGCCTACCTGGTGCCCGGCGCGCTGCTGCTGGGCGGCTTCATGGCGCTTTTGGGCACGCTGTCGGCGGCGGCCATCGCCTCGCTGTCGTCGCTGCTGGGCAACCTCACGCTGTTCGGCGTGATCATCGTGTTCCTGGCGGCCGGCGCGATCCGGCGCGTCAAGGTCTACGAGGCCTTTGTCGAAGGCGCGAAGGAAGGCTTCGACATCGCGAAGCACCTGCTGCCCTACCTCGTCGCGATGCTGTGCGCGGTGGGCGTGCTGCGCGCCTCGGGCGCGCTCGACTTCGCGCTCGACGGCCTGCGGTGGCTGGTGCAGGCGGGCGGCTGGGACGCGCGCTTTGTCGACGCCATGCCCACGGCGCTCGTCAAGCCCTTCTCGGGCAGCGCGGCGCGCGCGATGCTCATCGAGACCATGAAGACCCAGGGCGTCGACAGCTTTCCCGCGCTGGTGGCCGCCACCATCCAGGGCAGCACCGAGACCACGTTCTACGTGCTGGCGGTGTACTTCGGCGCGGTGGGCATCCAGCGCGCGCGGCACACCGTGGCCTGCGCGTTGCTGGCGGAGCTGGCGGGGGTGGTGGCCGCGATTGCGGTCTGCTACTGGTTCTTCGGCTGAGCCCGCTTACTTGCGGGGCTCGACCACAGGAAACATCAGGTCGAAGTTGTCGAGCATCCCGAACAGCTCGCCCAGCTTCGCCCGGTTGCCGTCGATCTTCACGAGCCCCGACTGCACCGCTTCCGGAAAGGTCGTCTGCTTCAGCGTGATCGCATCGAGCGTCGCCCGGCTCAATGTGACCGTGGCATCCGCGCCGGCCGCCTGCTGGTTCTTCACGTGCGTGAGCGCCGAGTTCTCCAGCGTCAGCACGAACTTCTGGTTCGAATCGGTGAAGTTCCAGTTGACCACCATCGTCTTGCCCTCGGCCTTGGTCGCGTCGAGCCGCACGCCGAGGAAGTCGAAGAAGAGCTCGTTGCTCACTGCCTTCAGCGTGTCGCCGTTCGCGCTGCTGCCGCCCGGGATCTTCGGCACGCCGTTGCGCAGTTCCATCGCGCCCACCAGGTAGGCGCTGCGCCAGGTGCCCGCCTCCGACTGGTAGCCCAGCTGTTCGAGCGCGTCGGCGCCGAGTTCGCGTGCCGCGCGGTTCGCCGGGTCGGCGTACACCACCTGGCTCATCGCGCTGGCCACCCAGCGGTACTCGCCCTTCTTGAAGTCTTCACGCGCGCGCGCCACCACCGCGTCGGCGCCGCCCATGTACTCGACCGTCTTCTTCGCCTGCGCCACCGGCGGCAGCGGGTTCAGGTTGGCCGGGTTGGCGTCGTACCAGCCCAGGTACTTCTGGTAGACCGCCTTCGCGTTGTGGCGCAGCGTGCCGTAGTAGCCGCGCGTGGACCACTCCTGCTCCAGGCTCGCGGGCATGCGCAGCGTCTCGGCGATCTCGGACGCCGTGTAGCCATGGTTCAGCAGGCGCAGCGACTGGTCGTTGATGAACTTGTACATGTCGCGCTGCTTCTTCAGCAGGTCGACGATGCGTTCGCGCCCCGTGGTGGGCCAGTGGTGCTGCGCGATGAGCACGTCGGCCTTGTCGCCGAAGGCCACGCGGGCCTCGTCGATGTATTTGGCCCACAGGTTGCCGTCGCGCACCTCGGCGCCGCGGATCGTGTACAGGTTGTGCATGTTGTGCGTCACGTCCTCGGCCATGTTGAGCACGCGGAACTGCGGCAGGTACATGAGCATCTCGGACGGCGCCTCCGAGCCCGGCACCAGCTGGAACACGATCTGCACGCCGTCGATGGTGCGTTCTTCGGTGGTCTTCTCGATGGTCGAGGTGGGCGCGATCAGCGTCACGCTGCCGCGCGCCAGCGCCTTGCCCAGGCCCGTGTCGACCTGGCCGCGCGCGCCCGGCGGCAGCAGCGTGCCGAACTGGTACTGCGAGCGGCGGTTCATCGCATTGCCCGCCAGGATGTTCTCGGCCACCGCCGATTCCATGAAGCCCGAGGGCGCGATCACCTGCACCTTGCCCGCGGCCACGTCGGCCTCGTTGACCACGCCCTTCACGCCGCCGAAGTGGTCGGCATGGCCGTGCGTGTAGATCACCGTGCCGACCGGCTTCTTCGGGCGGTGCTGGTAGTACAGCTCGAGCGCGGCACGTGCCGTCTCGGCGGCGAGCAGCGGGTCGATCACGATCAGCGAGGTGTCGCCTTCGACGATGGTGACGTTCGCCAGGTCGAAGCCGCGCACCTGGTAGACGCGGTCGGTCACCTTGAACAGCCCGTGAATCGCATTGAGCTGCGCCTGCCGCCACAGGCTCGGGTTGACCGTGTCGGCCGCCTCGTTCGCCTTCAGGAAGTCGTAGGGCTTCATGTTCCAGACCGGGCGCGGGCCGCTGCCGCTCACGAGGGCGTCGGGCACGGTGCCGATGAAGCCGCGCATCGCGTCCTCGAAGTCCTGCCTGTTCGCAAAGGGCAGCGCCTTCGCCATGTCGGCGTTGGCCTTCAGCGTGACGGGCTCGGCCGCCTTGGGCGCGACCACCGGCTGCGCGGTGGCGGTGAAGGCACAGGCCCAGGCGACAAGGGCCAGGGAGAAACGGGTGGGCGCGAAAGAAGAAGCACGGGCAATGCGGGTCATCGATGTCTCGGGGTTGGGTCTGTCGGACGACGAAAGCACGGGAAGGCAGCGGCCGATTTTCGGAAGCACCCAACCCCTTGGCAAATGCAAAATGCGCGCTTGCTTTTGAACCGAAACGCAAAATGCAGCTGCGCCACCTCCAGCACCTGATCGCCCTCGCCGAGCAAGGCAGCTTCGGGCGTGCCGCGCAGGCCGTACACCTGTCGCAGCCCGCGCTCTCGCGCAGCATCGACGCGCTGGAGCAGGCGCTGAAGGCGCGTCTGGTCGATCGCGCCTACGGCACCGTGCGCTTCACGCAGGCGGGCGAGCTGGTCCTGGCGCGGGCCCGCGAGCTGGTCGCCGACGCGCGGCAGATCCAGCGCGAGGTGCAGCAGCTCGAAGGCCTCACGCTCGGCAGCCTCAACGTGGGCCTGGGCCCGTTCGCGGCCGGGCTGCTGGGGCGCGCGGCGCTGTCGCTCATGACGCAACGCCACCCGCAGCTGCTGATGCGCATGGAAGTGGCCGACACCCCCACCCTGAGCGAGCGCCTGCACCGGCGCCAGATCGACCTGTTCATTGCAGACACCCGCGACCTGAAGAAGCAGCCCGGCCTGAAGCTGGCGCGGCTGCCCAACGTGCCGGTGTCCTTCTTCGTGCGGCCCCGGCATCCGCTGCTCAGGCAGCCGGCGCCGGTCACGCTCGAGCAGCTCATGGACTACCCGGTGGCCGGCCCCAACCTGCCGGCCGAGGTGGCCGCGCATTTCGACCGGCAGATCCGCCGCACCGACCGCGGCGTGTTCAACGTGACCTGCGACGACGCCGACACGCTGCGGCACCTCGCGCTCACGGCCCACGCGGTGATCCTCGCGCCCCACGCACCCGGCCTCGCGCCCGAGACCGCCGCGCTCGCGCCGCTGCCGGTGGCGGGCCTGTCGCGCATGCGCACCCACTACAGCCTGGTGACGCTGGCGGGCCGCACGCCCTCGGCGGCCGCCACGGTCTATACCCGGCTGGTGACCGAGTTGCTCGGGCCGGTTCAGCAGCCCGCCAGAGCCTGAGCCAAAATGGCCCCTTCTCCGCCGTTCACCGCCTTGCCGTCCGTTCTCCCGTGACCACCTCCCGCCGGGCCCAGCCCCCCTCCTTCTCGCCCGGCGAATTCCGCAAGGCACTCGGCATGTTCGCCACCGGCGTGACCATCGTCACCGCGCGCGCGGCCGACGGCAGCCTGGTCGGCCTCACGGCCAACTCGTTCAACTCGGTGTCGCTGGCGCCGCCGCTGGTGCTGTGGAGCCTGGCGCGCGCGGCGGCGTCGATGTCGGCGCTGCGCGCCGGCTCGCACTACGCGGTCAACATCCTGGCCGCCAACCAGAAGGCGCTGGCGGAGCGCTTCGCCACCAAGAACATCGACCGCTGGGCCAACGTGGCCTACACCGACGGCCTGGGCGGCGCGCCGGT
This sequence comes from Variovorax sp. GW458-11-26-14-LB1, assembly GCF_059423965.1. Classification (NCBI taxonomy): domain Bacteria; kingdom Pseudomonadati; phylum Pseudomonadota; class Betaproteobacteria; order Burkholderiales; family Comamonadaceae; genus Variovorax; species Variovorax sp. GW458-11-26-14-LB1. Next base: position 26,335 of record NZ_JBWKYW010000055.1, on the reverse strand, counting down.
GCTGCAGGGCGCGGCGGCGAGCTTCGAGTGCTTCAACCGCAGCCGCTACGACGAAGGCGATCACGTGATCTTCGTGGGCGAGGTGGAGCGCTGCACGCACGACCCCGACGCCTCGCCGCTGCTGTTCCACGGCGGGCGCTTCTACACCGAGCACCCGTTGTGAAACGCCCCGCGCTGCTGGCCGTCCTGCTGCTCGCCGCGCGGATCGCCACGGCGCAGGGCACCACTGAGCCATCGCCGCTGCGGCAGAACTGGTTCGACGACCCCTTCTTCCAGGTCGCCGCGGGCCTGCCGGCCTGCCCCATGCCGCAAGGCCCCTACTACACCGCCGAGGAGCGCCGCGCGCAGACCCACTCGCGGCTGGAGCGCGGCACCAGCTGCTGGCTCGCCGGCAAATGCACCGACAGCAACGCCTACCGCTACGACAAGCCGCTCGCGCCGAAGGTGCGCGCCGCGCTGCTCGCGGTGCCGGGCGTGCGCCGCAGCAGCGTGTGGGTCACGGTGCAGCGCCGCTGGGCCTACCTGCAGGGCTGCGTGCCCGACGCGGCGCTGGCCCGCAGGCTCGAGCGCGCGGCGCGCACCGTGGCCGAGGTCGAGACCGTGGTGCCCGACCTGATGGTGGGCACGCGCGGCAAGCCGCCCTACCCGCTGGCCGGGCACTGAGCGGCGCCGCACGGGTTCTTCGCCGGCGCGATACGATCATCGGATGAATTCCGCGGCCCGTGCCGCCACCGACTGACCGCGAATGATCCAGCGCAAGACCCACCTCGACTCCCTGGCCATCGGCCTGCTCATCGTCTGCTGCGCGTTCTGGGGCTTGCAGCAGATCCTCATCAAGACCACCGTGACCGAGGTGCCGCCGCTGTGGCAGGCCACGGTGCGCATGGTCGGCGCGGTGGCGCTGCTGTGGCTGTGGTGCGCAGTGCGGCGCGTGCCGCTGTTCGAGCGCGACGGCACGCTGTGGCCCGGACTGCTGGCCGGCCTGCTGTTCGCGGGCGAGTTCGCCGGCATCTACCTGGGGCTGCAGCACACCAGCGCCTCGCGGCTCACGGTGTTCCTCTACACGGCCCCGTTCTGGGTCTCGCTGCTGCTGCCGCGCTGGGTGCCGGCCGAGCGGCTGCGCGGCTTCCAGTGGCTGGGCCTGTTCATCGCCTTCGCGGGCGTGGTGCTGGCCTTCAGCGAGGGCTTCGGCCACATGAGCTCGTCGCAGCTCATCGGCGACGGCATGGCGCTGGCGGCCGGCATGCTCTGGGGCCTGACCACGCTCACGCTGCGCACCACGCGCCTGGCCACGGCCAGCGCCGAGAAAACGCTGTTCTACCAAGTCGCCGTGACCGCCGCCGTGTGCCCCCTGCTGTCGCTCGCGCTCGGCGAAACCTGGGGCTTCTCGTACTCGGCCTGGGCCTGGACTTCCATCGGCCTGCAGACGGTGGTCGGCGCCTTCGCCAGCTACCTCACCTGGATGTGGCTGCTGCGGCACTACCCGGCCACGCAGATGTCGTCCTTCACCTTTCTCACGCCGCTGTTCGCGCTGATCTTCGGCGTGGCGCTGCTGAAGGAGCCGCTCACGCTGCAGCTGGTGGTGGCACTGATCGGCGTGGCGCTGGGCATCGTGCTGGTGAACCGGCGGCCTGCGGTACAACGCCCGGCATGAGCAAGAAACTCCACCGGTTCCAGCCCGTCCTCGACGAGATCGTCGCCACCCTGCGCCTGCAGCTCGGCCAGGGCGGCACCGTGGCCAGCTACATCCCGGCGCTGGCGCGCGTCGATGCGCGGCAGTTCGGCATCGCGCTGCGCACCTGCGACGGCGAGGAAGCCGGCGCGGGCGACTTCGAGACGCCCTTCTCCATTCAAAGCGTGTCCAAGCTCTTCACGCTCACGCTCGCCATGCAGCGCATGGGCGACGCGCTGTGGGAGCGCATCGGGCGCGAGCCCTCGGGCAACCCCTTCAACTCACTGGTGCAGCTGGAGAACGAGCAAGGCAAGCCGCGCAACCCCTTCATCAATGCCGGCGCCATCGCGGTGGCCGACCGGCTCGTGAGCCAGGCCAAGGCCAAGGGCGGCAGCGCCAAGGCCGACATCCTCGCGCTCATGAGCAGCCTGTGCGGCGAGCGCATCGACTTCGACGGCGAGGTGGCGCAGTCGGAGGCCGACACGGGCTTTCGCAACGTCGCGCTGGCCAACTTCATGAAGAGCTTCGGCAAGATCGACAACGACGTGGCCGAGGTGCTCGACACCTACTTCCACCAGTGCGCGCTGCGCATGAGCTGCCGCCAGCTCGCGCGCGCCGCTGCCTTCCTGTGCCGCGACGGCGCGCACCCGATCGCCGGCGAGCCCGAGGTCACGGGCGAGCGGCAGACGCGCCGCATCAACTCGCTCATGCTCACCTGCGGCACCTACGACGCGGCCGGCGACGTCGCCTTTTCGATCGGCCTGCCCTGCAAGAGCGGCGTGGGCGGCGGCATCGTCGCGGTGGTGCCCGACCAGCTCACGCTGTGCGTGTGGTCGCCGGCGCTCGATGCCACCGGCAACTCGCTGCTGGGCATGAAGGCGCTGGAGATGTTCGTGGCGCGCACCGGGCTGTCGGTGTTCTGACCTGCGGTCAGGTCGGCACAGCCACCGGCGCCCCGGGCAGGCAGCCCATGCCGTCGAGCGCGGCCTCCACCGCTTCTTCGAGCGGCGTGTGCGGCTCGCGGCCCAGGAAGGCCACCAGCTTCGCGTTGTCCATGCCCACGGGCGTGCGCCACAGGTAGCGCATCTCGCGCAGCTCGCGAAAGGTGACGACGAAGGGCGAGGCCAGCGCCAGCAGCCACCAGGGAAAGGCCGACACGCGCACCTGGGCGCCGGTGCGCCGGGCCACCACCTTGCGGATCGCGTCGCTCATGCGCGTGCCGTCGGCGTCCCAGTGGCCGGCCATGTGGAAGCGCGCAAAGGGCGCGAGCCGGTCGCGCCGCGCCAGCAACTCGACCATGGTGCGGGCCACATCCGGCAGGTACGACCACTGGTGGCCGACACCGGGGTCGCCGGGGCAGCTGACGGCCCGGACCGGTTGGCCCGCCTTCACCAGCCCCTGCGAGAACCAGTTGTTGCCCGCCTTCGGGCCGAAGAAGTCGCCCGCGCGCACGATCAGCACGCGCGCGCCTTCGCGGCTGGCGTCTTCGAGGCGCCGTTCCATCTCGACGCGGATCGCGCCCTTGGCGGTGAGCGGGCGCTGCGGCGAGTCTTCGGCCAGCAGCGGGAAGGCATCGGGGCCGAAGTTGTAGACCGTGCCGGGCAGCACGACGGTCGCGCCCTCGGCCTTCGCGGCGACGAGGGTGCTGTCGAGCATCGGCAGCACCAGCTCCGACCAGCCGCGGTAGCCCGGCGGGTTGACCGCATGCACGATGACCGCGCAGCCCTTCGCGGCCCGCCGCACGGCCTGCGCGTCCATCGCGTCGCCGGCCAGCCAGGTGATGCCCTCGCGCTTTCCTTCGACCGCGCCGCGCTTCAGGGCGCGCACCTCCCAGCCCGCATCGCACAGCTGGCGGGCCACCTCGCCGCCAATGCCGCCCGTGGCGCCGAGCACCAGAACCGTGTTGTCGTTGCGTGCCATGAAATGCTCCTGAACAGTGATCGATGGACGAATTCTGGGCAGGATGGGGTTCGAATGGAATTGCCGAACATGCACCATCGGCCATACATTTCCGTATGACCTGGAACATCAGCTGGGAGCTGTACCGCTCCTTCCTCGGCGTGCTGCGCGAGGGCTCGCTCTCAGGCGCGGCGCGCGCACTCGGTATCACGCAGCCCACCGTCGGTCGCCACGTGGCGGCGCTCGAAGAAGCGCTCGGCGTGGTGCTCTTCACCCGCTCGCAGGTGGGCCTGCTGCCCACCGAAGTGGCGCTCGCCCTGCGCACGCACGCCGAGGCCATGGAAAGCACCGCCGCCTCGCTGCAGCGCGCGGCCAGCAGCCAGGGCGACGGCGTGCGCGGCGTGGTGCGGGTGTCGGTCAGCGAGGTGGTCGCGGTGGAGGTGCTGCCGCCCGTGGTGGCGCGGCTGCGCGAGGCGCACCCGGCGCTGAAGGTCGAGCTGGTGGCGACCAACCGCGTGCAGGACCTGCTGCGGCGCGAGGCCGACATCGCCGTGCGCATGGTCCGGCCCCGGCAGGCGCAGCTGGTGGCGCGCCGCATCGGGAACATCGAGCTGGGCTTTCACGCGCACACCAGCTACCTGGCGCGCCATGGCACGCCGCGCACGCCCGACGACCTGGCGGCGCACGCGCTCATCGGCTACGACCAGCCCTCGGCCTTCGTGCGCGAGGCGATCAAGTCCTTCAAGTCGGTCACGGGCTTCACGCGCGATGCCTTTGCGCTGCGCACCGACAGCGACCTCGCGCAGCTGGCCCTCATCCGTGCAGGTGCGGGCATCGGCGTGTGCCAGGTCGGCCTGGCGCGACGCGACACCGCGCTGGTGCGCCTGCTGCCGCGCGCGCTCTCGCTGAAGCTCGACACCTGGGTCACGATGCACGAGGACCTGCGCCACAGCCCGCGCTGCCGCGTGGCCTTCGATGCGCTGGTTGAGGGCTTGCAACAGTACGTTGGCGTGGCGGCCGCCCCCGCGCCCCGGGCGACAATGCCCCGCGCAAGACCCAAAGCTTCTCCCTGAATGACGACGACCGATTCCCCCGACCACCTCCCCCTGCAGGAACCCCGCCTCTGGCGCGACGACCTCTGGACCGCCCGCATCATCAAGAACGAGGAAGACGACGGCTGGGCCGTCGAGATGACCCGCCACGGCGACCCCGAGCCCGCGCTCGTCGGCCCCTGGACCATGGGCCGCGACAAGAAGAACCCCAAGCCGCTGGACACCCCCGCCTTCCACACGTTGGTGAAGACCGCGGCCGAAGTGATCCGCCGCCACGAACAGCAGCTGCACGCCACGCTCAACAAGAGCGTGACGGTCACCGCGCGCAACGAGCAGCGCATCCGCGTGGCGCTGTCGATCGTGCCCGACGAAGACAACCCCTCGGCCACGCTCACGGCGTATGACGATGCCGACGACTCGGAACTGGCGAGCGTGAACGTGTCGCCCGCGTTCCGGCTCACGACCTCGAGCGCGACCGCGTGGATCGAGTCGGACTACGCACGCCCGCGCAGCTGATGTGTTCAGGCGCTGCGCGCGAATAGCACACGCGCCGCACTTTCGCCAATTAGCGAAAGAGCGTATGTTCACGCCGGGGTGAGTTGAGAAGAATCCGCCCCAACGAGCAATCGTTCCCAGTCATACGACGCCCGCTGCCAGTGCTGCCAGCGAGGTGTCGGGCAATTAAGCCCGAACCGGTTTCACCACCGGTTCGGGCTTTTTTGTTTTTTCGGTCGCAACAACGCCTTTTCAAAACGGATGCACGTCATCCGGTGGCGCAGCTTTGCCCGAAGAAAAAGCACTGGCAGCACAGCGCTCGTTTGCAGGGGCCGCGCGGCGGGAGGAGACACCCAAAACGCGGTTCCGAAGGTCGGATGTTCCTGATGACTCGCACAAAACCAAAGCAAAGGAATTTGACATGACGAACGCTTTCAACCGCCGCCAGATCGTGAAGACGGGCGGCTCGATGATCGTGCTAGGCGCCGCCTCCGGCGTGGCCGGCCTGGCCCGCGCGCAGGACGGCGCCACCGTGAAGCTCGGCCTGCTGCATTCGCTCTCGGGCACCATCGCCATCGCCGAGGCTTCGCTGGTCGATGCCGAGAAGCTGGCCATCGAGGAGATCAACGCCGCCGGCGGCGTGATGGGCAAGAAGATCGAGGCCGTGGTCGAAGACGGCGCGAGCGAGAACTCGGTGTTCGCCGAGAAGGCGCGCAAGCTGCTGGAGCGCGACAAGGTGGCGGCCATCATCGGCTGCTACACCTCGGCCTCGCGCAAGGCGCTGCTGCCGGTGCTCAACCAGGCCAAGGGCCTGCTGTTCTACCCCACCTACTACGAAGGCCAGGAGCAGGACAAGCGCGTGTTCTACCCCTCGCAGGAAGCCACGCAGTCGGTGATCGCGGCGGTGGAATGGATGGCGCGCGAGAAGGGCAAGAACTTCTTCCTCGTCGGCTCCGACTACATCTACCCGCGCACCTGCAACAAGATCGCCAAGCCCGCCATCGCGAAGGCCGGCGGCAAGGTGCTCGGCGAGGAGTACGCACCGCTGGGCCACACCGAGTTCTCGTCGATCATCAACAAGATCAAGGCCGCCAAGCCCGACTGCATCTACAGCACCGTGGTGGGCGGCTCCAACGTGGCCTTCTACAAGCAGCTGCGCGCGGCCGGGCTCGACGGTGCCAAGCAGGTGCTGCTGTCGACCGTGGTGTCGGAAAACGAGATCGACGGCATCGGCAAGGACAACGCCGCCGGCTACTACGCCTGCATGGGCTACTTCCAGAGCATCAAGTCGCCGGCCAACGAGAAGTTCGTGAAGGCCTTCAAGGCCAAGTACGGGCAGGACCGCGTGATCGGCGACCCGATGGAGGTGGCCTACAACAGCGTGTACCTGTGGAAGCTGGCGGTGGAAAAGGCCAAGTCCTTCGACGTCGACAAGGTCACGGCCGCCGCCGCGGGCGTGGAGATCGAGGCGCCCGAGGGCACGGTGCGCGTGCACGCCACCAACCACCACGTGTGGAAGAAGGTGCGCGTAGGCCGCGCGCGGCCCGACGGGCAGTTCGACATCGTGTGGGAATCGCCGCAGCTGGTCGAGCCCAACCCCTTCCCGAAGGTCTGAACGCGATGAACTTCGACATCGCGGTGATGCAGGTGTTCAACGGCGTGAGCCTGTTCACCATCCTGCTGCTCATGGCCATCGGGCTGGCCATCGTGTTCGGCCTGATGGGCGTCATCAACATGGCGCACGGCGAGCTGATGGCGCTGGGCGCCTACATGACCTACCTGGCGGCGCGCTTCTTCGCGCACTACGCGCCGGGCTTCATGGACCTGTACCTGTTCGCCGCGATTCCGTTCGCGTTCGCCGTGACCTTCGTGTTCGGCTATGTGCTGGAGCGGGGCTTCATCCGCTTCTTCTACGACCGCCCGCTGGACACCCTGCTGGCCACGTGGGGCCTGAGCCTCATGCTGCAGCAGGCCTACCGCTCGATCTTCGGCGCGCAGGAAGTGAGCGTGCCGCTGGCCTCGTGGCTGGCGGGGGCGTGGGAGCCCACGGCAAGCATCCAGTTGCCGCTGAACCGCATCTTCATCGTCGGTCTCACGGCCCTGGTGGCGGTCGGCGTGTACCTGCTGCTGTACCGCACGCCCTGGGGGCTGAAGGTGCGCGCGGTGACGCAGAACCGCGCCATCGCCGGTGCGGTGGGCATCGACACGCACCGCGTCGACGCGATGACCTTCGCGCTGGGCTCGGGCCTGGCGGGCATCGCGGGCGCGGTGTTCACCATGATCGGCTCGACCAACCCCGGCACGGGCCAGCTGTACATCGTCGACTCGTTCATCGTGGTGGTGTTCGGCGGCGTGCAAAGCCTCATCGGCACCGCGCTCTCGGGCTTTGCCATCGCGCAGTCGCAGACCTGGCTCGAGTACCTCATGAGCGGCTCGATGGCCAAGGCCACGATCCTGCTGCTGGTGATCGCGGTGCTGTACTTCCGGCCCAACGGCCTGTTCGCCACGCGGTCGAGGAGCTGAGGCATGCACGGTCTTTCTCCTCAACGCAAGCGCGACATCGGCGCCCTGCTCGCGGTGCTGGTGCTGCTGGTGGTGCTGCCGCTCACGCTCGACCCGTTCCGCCTCAACCTCGTGAGCAAGTACCTGGCCTTCGCGTTCGTCGCGGTGGGCGTGGTGCTCACCTGGGGCTACGGCGGCGTGCTGAGCCTGGGCCAGGGCATGTTCTTCGGGCTGGGCGGCTACATGATGGCCATGTTCCTCAAGCTCGAGGCCTCGGCGCCCGAGCTGCCGGACTTCATGGTGTGGAGCAGCGTCGAGCAGCTGCCCGCGTGGTGGCAGCCCTTCCACTCGCTGGGCTGGACGGTGGTGGGCATCCTCGTCGTGCCTGCCGTGCTGGCCTACGTGTTCTCGTACGCGATCTTCAAGCGGCGCGTGAGCGGCGTGTACTTCGCGATCGTCACGCTGTCGCTGGCGCTCACGCTCACGGTGGTGGTGGTCGGCCAGCAGGGCGACACCGGCGGCGCCAACGGCATCACCGATTTCCGCACGCTGCTGGGCTGGGACATCGCGGGCGATGAAGCCAAGCGCACGATGTACTTCGTCGAGGTGGCGGCCATCGCGCTCGTGATGATGGTGTCGCTCGCCATCGTGCGCAGCCGCTTCGGCAAGCTGCTGATCGCCATCCGCGACAAGGAAGACCGCGTGCGCTTCAGCGGCTACAACACGGCGCACATGAAGGCCTTCGTGTTCGCGGTGGCAGCCGTCTTGTCGGCCATCGGCGGTGCGTTCTACAGCCTGCAGGTGGGGCTCATCGCACCGGGCGTGATCGGCGTCGTGGCCTCGGTCGAGATGGTGATCTACGCGGCGGTCGGCGGGCGGCTGTCGATTCCGGGCGCGGTGATCGGCGCGCTCTTGATCGGCTTTCTCAAGTCGTACCTGTCGGAGACCTTCCCCGAAGGCTGGCTGTACGTGCTGGGCGCGGTGTTCATCCTCGTGGTGTGGGCGATGCCGAACGGGCTCGCGGGGCTGGGCGAAAAGCTCGTGCGCCGCCGTACCTCGGAGGTGGCGCCATGAACGCCACGATGACGATGCCCAACGGCGGGCTGCCGCAGGCCGCTTCGGCGGTGCCGCCGTCGAGCGAGCAGATCCTGCGCATCGAGGACCTCACCGTGTCCTTCGACGGCTTCAAGGCCGTGGACGGGCTCAGCCTCTCGGTCGAGCGCAACGAGCTGCGCGTGATCATCGGCCCCAACGGCGCCGGCAAGACCACGCTGCTCGACATGGTCTGCGGCAAGACCAAGCCCAGCGCGGGCCGCGTGCTGTTCAACGGGCAGGACCTCGGCCGCCTGAACGAGTACGAGATCGTGCGCGCCGGCGTGGGCCGCAAGTTCCAGACGCCCTCGGTCTACGAAGACCTCACGGTGCTGGAGAACTTCGAGATCTCGCTGCCGCGCATGCACGGCCTGCTGCAGTCGCTGACCTTTCGCCGCACGCCCCCCGTGCGTGCGCGCATCGACGCGATGGCCGAGCAGGTCTTCCTGGCCGATCGCCTGGGCCACCGCGCCGGGCAACTCAGCCATGGGCAGAAGCAGTGGCTCGAGATCGGGATGCTGCTGATGCAGGAGCCCGAGCTGCTGCTGCTCGACGAGCCCGTGGCCGGCATGAGCCCGCGCGAGCGCGAACAGACCGGCGACCTGCTGCGGCGCATCTCGGCCGGCAAGTCGGTGGTCGTGATCGAGCACGACATGGACTTCGTCAAGCGCATCGCGCACCGCGTCACGGTGCTGCACCAGGGCAAGTTGCTGAGCGAAGGCACGGCCGCCGAAGTGCAGGCCGACCCGCGCGTGATCGACGTGTACCTCGGCCATTGAGAAGAAAGAGAAACCCAGATGCTTGAAGTCTCCGATCTCAACGTGGCGTATGGCGAGTCGCACGTCATCCGCGATGTGTCGCTGCGCGTCGCGCCCGACGAAGCGGTCGCCATCATGGGCCGCAACGGCATGGGAAAGACCACCTTGCTGAAGTCGCTCATCGGCCTCTTGCCCGCGCGCGGCGGCCACATCCGCCTGAGCGGCACCGAGCTCACGACGCTGCCCAGCTACCAGCGCGTGGCGCAGGGCCTGGCCTTCGTGCCCCAGGGGCGCATGGTGTTTCCGTTCCTCACGGTGGAGCAGAACATCCTGTCGGGCGCCGCCCGGTCGGGCCACCGCACGGTGCCCGAGTACCTCTACACCTTCTTCCCCGTGCTCAAGGACATGAAGCAGCGCAAGGCCGGCAATCTCTCGGGCGGCCAGCAACAGATGCTGGCGATTGCGCGCGCGCTCATCTCGGAGCCGAAGGTGCTGATCCTCGACGAACCCACCGAAGGCATCCAGCCTTCGATCATCAAGGAGATCGCGCAGACGCTGAACGTGCTGCGCGCCGAACGCGGCTTCGCCGTCGTGGTGTCGGAGCAGGTGCTGAGCTTCGCGCTCGACCTGGCCGACCGCTTTCTCGTCATCGACCGGGGCCGCATCGTGCATGACGAAGCGCGCGCCACGCTCGACCAGGACAAGGTCAGGTCTTTCCTGACCGTGTGAGCCCTTCCTCTTTTTCTTCAACCACCCCTTCAGGAGCAGCGTCATGAGACATGGTGATATTTCGAGCAGCAACGATTGCGTCGGCGTCGCGGTCGTCAACTACAAGATGCCCCGCCTGCACACCAAGGCCGAGGTGCTGGACAACGCACGCAAGATCGGCGAGATGCTGGTCGGCATGAAGAAAGGCCTGCCGGGCATGGACCTGGTGATCTTTCCCGAGTACTCCACGCACGGGATCATGTACGACGCCAAGGAGATGTACGACACCGCGTCGGCCATCCCCGGCGAGGAGACCGCGATCTTCGCGGACGCCTGCCGCCGCGCCAACGTATGGGGCGTGTTCTCGCTCACCGGCGAGCGCCACGAGGAGCACCCGAACAAGGCGCCCTACAACACGCTGATCCTCATGAACAACCAGGGCGAGATCGTCCAGAAGTACCGCAAGATCATGCCGTGGGTGCCCATCGAGGGCTGGTACCCGGGCGACTGCACCTACGTGAGCGAAGGCCCCAAGGGCATGAAGATGAGCCTGATCATCTGCGACGACGGCAACTACCCCGAGATCTGGCGCGACTGCGCGATGCGCGGCGCCGAACTCATCATCCGCTGCCAGGGCTACATGTACCCGGCCAAGGAGCAGCAGATCATGGTCTCCAAGGCCATGGCCTTCATGAACAACACCTACGTGGCGGTGGCCAACGCGGCCGGCTTCGACGGCGTGTACTCGTACTTCGGCCACTCGGCGCTCATCGGCTTCGACGGCCGCACGCTCGGCGAATGCGGCGAGGAAGAGATGGGCATCAACTACGCCGAGCTGTCGATGGGCCTGATCCGCGACGCGCGGAAGAACGGCCAGTCGCAGAACCACCTGTTCAAGCTGGTGCACCGCGGCTACACCGGCACCATCAACTCGGGCGACGGCGACAAGGGCGTGGCGGCCTGCCCCTACAACTTCTACACGCAGTGGATCAACGACCCTGAAGGCACGCGCGAGATGGTGGAGTCGTTCACGCGCACCACGGTCGGTACGCCCGAATGCCCGATCGAGGGCATTCCGAACGAGCCGGCCAAGCACCGCTGACGCGCCGCCCCATGGACCACGACATCTTCGAACTCGGCGATGTCGCGCTGCAGCGGGGGGCCACCCTGCGCGGCGCGAAGCTCGCCTACAAGACCTACGGCACGCTCAACGCACAGAAGAGCAACGCCATCGTCTATCCGACCTGGTACTCGGGCCAGCACCCCGACAACGAATGGCTCATCGGTCCCGGCATGGCGCTGGACCCGGCGAAGTACTTCATCATCGTGCCCAACATGCTGGGCAACGGGCTGTCGTCCTCGCCGAGCAACACGCCCGAGCCCTACAACCTGGCGCGCTTTCCGGACGTCACGCTCTACGACAACGTGACGCTGCAGCACCGGCTGGTGACCGAGCAGTTCGGCATCGAACAACTCGCGCTGGTGGTGGGCTGGTCGATGGGTGCGCAGCAGACCAACCAGTGGGGATGCCTCTACCCCGAGATGGTGAAGCGCATCGCACCCTTCTGCGGTTCGGCGAAGACGGCGCCGCACAACATCGTGTTCCTCGAAGGCGTGAAGGCCGCGCTCACGGCCGATGCCGCGTGGAACGGCGGCTGGTACACCACGCCGCCGACCACGGGGCTGCGCGCGGTGGGCCGCGTGTACGCGGGCTGGGGCCTGTCGCAGCCCTTCTACATGCAGCAGCTGTGGCGCGAGCTGGGCTTCAGCTCGCTCGAAGATTTCCTCGTCGGCTACTGGGAAGGCTTTTTCCTGAAGAAGGACGCCAACAACCTGCTGGCGATGCTGTGGTCGTGGCAGCACGGCGACATCAGCGACAACCCGGTGTTCAAGGGCGACTTCAAGAAGGCACTGGGCGCCATCCAGGCGCGCGCGATCGTGATGCCGGCCGAGCGCGACCTGTACTTTCCCGTGGCCGACAACGCATGGGAGGTGTCGCACATGCCGAACGCCGAGTGCCGCCCGATCCCCGGCGTGTGGGGCCACTTCGCGGGCGGCGGCAGCAGCCCTGTCGACACCCGCTTCATCGACAACGCCCTCAAGGAACTGCTCGCCACGCCATGAATGCTCCCGTGCACGATCCGCTCGCCGCCTACCGCATCGAGACCGAGCCCTTCTACCGGCCCGCGGGCCACGAGGTGGCGCTGTACCGGCACGCGTACCGCCACCGCATGCCGCTGATCCTGAAAGGGCCGACGGGCTGCGGCAAGACGCGCTTCGTGGAGCACATGGCGTGGTCGCTCGGGCGGCCGCTGGTCACGCTCGCCTGCAACGAGGACATGACGGCGTCGGACCTCGTGGGCCGCTACCTGCTCGACGCGAACGGCACGGCCTGGCACGACGGGCCGCTGACGCTCGCAGTGCGCCACGGCGGCATCTGCTACCTCGACGAGGTGGTGGAGGCGCGGCAGGACACCACGGTGGTGATCCACCCGCTGACCGACGCGCGCCGCATCCTGCCGCTGGACAAGAAGGGCGAGCTGGTGCAGGCGCACCCCGACTTCCAGCTGGTGGTGTCGTACAACCCCGGCTACCAGAGCAGCGCGAAGGACATGAAACCCTCGACGCGCCAGCGCTTCGCGGCGCTGGAGTTCGACTACCCCGACGGCGCGCTCGAAGCGGAGATCGTTGCGCACGAGGCCGGTGTCGACCCCGCGCTCGCCGCGAAGCTGGTGGCCATTGCGCACTGCTCGCGCGAGCTCAAGCACCGCGGGCTCGACGAGGGCGTGTCGACGCGCATGCTGATCTACGCGGGCGTGCTGATCCGCGACGGCGTGGCGCCGCGCGACAGCTGCGACATGACGATGACACGCGCCCTCACCGACGACCCCGACATGGCCAGCGCGCTGCAGGGCTTTGTCGAGGCGCAGTTCGGATGAACGACGGGCACGGCGCCCTCTCGCTGCTGGCGCGCGGGCTGGCCGGCGTCGATGTCGACGTGCAGCCGCTGGCCGGTGCACGCGCGGTGCTCACGGGGCGCCGGCTGCTGCTGCCCGGGGGCGACGAGGCCGTGCGCCTGCACCGCGCGATGGTCGCGCATGCGGTCGCGCACCTGCGCCACTCGACGCCTGCGCGACCGGCGCGCGCACTCAAGCCCATGGGCATCGCGGTGGTCTCGGCCCTTGAAGATGCGCGCGTCGAGCGGCTGCTGTGCCGCGACTTTCCCGGCCTGCACGGCTGGTTCGCTGCCGCGCTGCCGCCGGCGCCCGATCCGCTGGACCTGCGCTTTGCCGCGCTGGTCGCGCGCATGGACCGCGTGCTGCTGCTCGCCGAGGCGCAGGACGACAACCACTGGGTGAACAAGGCGCGCCGCCTGTTCGACGAGACCGCCTCGCGCGCGGGGCTGGAAGACTACGACGCCTTCCGCGCCGTCGCCTCGATCCTCGCCAACGACCTGGGCCAGATGCGCGTGCGCTTCGAGCCGCAGGACTACGCCGTGCCCGCGCCCTGGCGCGACGACAACAGCTACCTGTGGGACTTCGGCGAGGCCGAGACACCGCCCGACGAAGCCATCGCGCTGCAGCAGACGGGCGTGCGGCCACCGCCACCTTCCGATGCACCGAACGAAGGCAACGACACGCCACCCGAAGGCATCGCCGACATGGAGCTCGGCCGCTACACCTACCCCGAATGGGACCGCACGCAGGAGCGCCTGCGCCCCGACTGGTGCACGGTGATCGAGAAGCTGCCCGCGTGGCAGGGCCTGGGCGCGGCGGACACCTCGGGAGCAGCGGGCAACGAGCGCATCGTGCCGCTCGCCCTGCCCCGCGCGCGCCACCTCGACCGCACGCACCGCCTGCGCCGGCAGTGGGAAGGCGACGACATCGACCTCAACGCGGCCATCGAGGTGCTGGTCGATCGCCGCCTGCGCCTGCGGCCCGATGCGCGGCTGTTCATGCGCCCCGGCAAGGGGCCGCGCCCGTCGAGCGTGCTGGTGCTGCTCGACCTCTCCGAGTCGGCCAACGACGCGGGCCACGGCGACGGCGCCGTTTCGCTGCTCGACCTGGAGAAGCAGGCCGCGCTGCTGCTGGCCGCCTCGAACGCGCGCGGCATCGACCGGCTCGCCATCCACGGCTTCTCGTCGAACACGCGCGCCGAGGTGTACTACTACCGCCTGCTCGAATTCGGCCAGCCGCTGGCCGCGCCCTCGCGCGCCATGATCGGCGCGGTGCGCGGTCGCTACTCCACGCGCATGGGCGCCGCGCTGCGCCATGCGGCCTCGCACCTGCAGGCCGAGCCGGCGGGGCCGCGCGCGATCCTGCTGGTGACCGACGGTGCGCCGTCGGACATCGACGTGCACGACCCGAAGTACCTGATCGAAGACGCCCGCCAGGCCGTGGCCGAGGCGCGCGACGCCGGCGTGCGCAGCGCCTGCATCGCGGTGGACGGCGCGGCCGACGCGTACGTGCGGCGCATCTTCGGCTGGCGCAACTATTGCATCGCCGACGACGCGCGCAGCCTGCCCGCGCGGCTGGCCCGCATGAGCACGCGGCTGGCCGCCGCCCATTGACCGACCGAATGAAGAAAGCCAGGGAGGAGCACACAATGAGGGCCCACACATCCAGGAGACACCCCAGTGGCTGACAGGGACCCTCTTCGCGTCGGCATTCTGTATTCCGAGACCGGCGTCACCTCGACCATCGGCCTGTCGCAGCTGCAGGGCGCGCTGCTGGCCATCGAGGAGATCAACGCGGCCGGCGGCGTCGACGGCCGCGAACTCGTGGCCGTGCGCTACGACCCGCAATCGAACCCCGTGCGCTACGCCCAGCTGGCCGAGCGGCTGATCGTGCAGGACCGCGTGAACGTGCTCTTCGGCTGCTACATGTCGAGCAGCCGCAAGGCCGTGATCCCGGTGATCGAGAAGTGGAACAAGCTGCTGTTCTACCCCACGCTGTACGAAGGCTTCGAGTACTCGGGCAACGTGATCTACACCGGCGCGGCGCCCAACCAGAACAGCGTGCAGCTGGCCGAGTTCATGACCACGAACTTCGGTGCGCGCGTGTACCTGATCGGCTCCGACTACATCTACCCCTACGAGTCGAACCGCATCATGGGCGAGCTGGTGATGCAGCGCCCCGGCAGTGAAAAACTCGGCGAGCGCTACGTGGCGCTGGACGCCACCGAGAAGGACTACCGCGCGATCATGGACGACATCCGCGACAAGCGGCCCGACTTCATCTTCTCGACGGTGGTGGGCGATTCCACCGCGAGCCTGTACCGCGCCTATGCCGAAGCCGGCTTCGACCCGAAGACGATGCCCATCTCGAGCCTCACCACCTCGGAGGCCGAGATCTCGCAGATGGGCCCTGGCGTGGCCACCGGCCATTTCACGGCGGCGCCGTATTTCCAGTCGATCGACTCGCCCGCCAACCAGCGTTGCCTGGCGCGTCTGCGCGCGCGCTTCGGCGACGGCTGCGTGCCCAACCTGTGCTGGGAGGCCTCGTACTTCCAGATGCACATCTTCGCCAACGCCTTCCGGCAGGCGGGCACCGACGGCATCGCGGAGATCCTGCCGCACATCCTGGGCAGCGAGTTCGATGCGCCGCAGGGCCGCGTGAAGATCGACCCGACCAACCACCACACCTGCCTGTACCCGCGCATCGGCCGCGTCGACGCGCACGGGCAGTTCACCATCGTGCGCCAGGCGACGCGCCCGGTGTACCCGGACCCGTACCTCGTCACGCACTCGCTGGGCGACTGGACGGCGCGGCTCGATGCGTTGGAGCTCTAGGATGAGGTCGCGCTGCTTTCTTCCCGTTGCCGGCGAGGCTTCAAGGCGCGTCCCGCGAAAGACCTGACCGTGGACAGCACAGCCCCCAAGCGACACACCCTGCGGGTGACGCCACCGCAGCTCAAGGAGCTGCGGCTGCTGAAGATCGCGGTGATCCACCCCGACGACGCAGACGGCCGGCAGCTCACCCAGCAACTGCAACGCATCGGCTGCCAGGTGCAGGCCTTCTGGCCGCCCGTGCAGCACCTGCCCGAGGGCATCGACGTGGCCTTCATGGCCGTGCAGCCCGACTTCATCAACCTGCGCTTCGAATGGACCCAGAGCGAGGACGCCCCCGCCGTCATCGCCGTCGTGACCTACGAGAACCCGACCATCGTCGAGGCCGTGCTCGAGATCCGCGCCAAGGCCGTGCTGCCGTCGCCGGTGCGCTCGTTCGGCCTGCTGTCGGCGCTGGTGGTCGCGCGCGAAGCGCACAAGGAAAGCCGCTCGCTCGCGCGGCGCCTGCGCAAGACCGAGGCCAAGCTGCTCGGCGTGCGCCAGCTGGCCGAGGCCAAGAGCATCCTCATGAAGACGCACGACGTGTCCGAAGGCCAGGCCCACGACCTGATCCGCGAACAGGCCATGAGCAAACGCACCACCATGGAAGACATTGCCGCGGCCATCGTCAACGCCAACGAGATCCTCTCGCTGGGCACGCGCGGCCCCAAGCCCGGGCCGGGCTGACGGCCCTCAGAGCTGGCGGAACGCCGTCAGCACCTTCAACACGCTCTGCGTGGCGCCGTCGAGCGTGGCATGCGGGCGGTGCGCGATGCCCAGGCGGCGCGTGAGCTTGGGCGTGACCGGCACGATCTGCATGCGCTCGTTGAGCGCCGCGTCGGTGGTCTGCTGCAGCGGCAGCAGCGCCGCGCCATAGCCCGCCGCCACCAGGCTGCGGATCGCCGCGTCGTAGTTGAGCTCGATGCGCGCGCGCGGCGCAAAACCGGCCGCGGCAAACCACTCCATCGACAGCCGGTACATGTGCGTGGTCGCGTCGTTGAAGATCAGCGGCTGCGTCGCCAGCCAGGCCGGCGTGGCGCGCTTGGGCGCCTTCCAGCGCGGCGGCACGAAGGCCATCATGGGCTGCGTGCGCCACGGCGTGACCACCAGGTCGCGCTGCGGCGGCTGCGGCATCGCCACCAGGCCGATGTCGAGCGTGCCCGCCGCCAGCCGCGCCATCGCCTCGGCCGAGCCGAGGATGCTCACCTCGACGTCGATGCCCGCATGGCCCACGCCCAGCGCCTCGAGCACCTGCGGCAGCAGGTCGACCACCACGCCGGTGGAGGTGCCCAGCCGCACGCGGCCCGTGCGGCCCTCGGCCTGGCGCTTGACGGCCTCCACCGCCTCGTCGGTGTCGCGCAACAGCTTGCGCCCACGCTCGACCAGCGCCGCGCCGGCCGCGGTGGGCGTGACGCGGCGGTTGCCGCGCACCACCAGCTGCGCGCCCAGGCGCGATTCGAGCTCGCTGATGTGCAGGCTCACGGTGGGCTGCGCCAGGTGCAGCGCCTGCGCCGCCGCCGAGAAAGTGCCCAGGTCGGCGATGGCGATGAGGGTGCGCAGTTGGTCGAGGTTGAGCTGTCGCATCAGGAATGCTGATTGAAGGTGTCAGAAATCTCAACTTCCACAATAGCACGCGCCGCCGGAAGATGAGCGCTCCCCTACCAGGAGCCCACCGTGACCGCGACGAAGCCACCGTCTTTTCATCAACGCCTGCTGCACGCCCTGCACAACTGGCGCCGCCGCGCCGTGACACGCCGCCGCGCCCGCGACGACGTGCTGCTGCTGGCCGGCATGAGCGACCACGACCTGCGCGACCTGGGCATCGGCCGCAGCGAAGTGCCCGAGCTGGTCGACCGCAACCGCTACTGAGCCGCCCGGCCCCGCCTGCGGTTTCTTCAGGAAGCCGCGGGCAATTTGAGGTTCAATCCGGGGCGTGCCCTCCACCGCCTCCCCTGCCCTTCTTTCCATCGAACTCACCTCGCCGCAGTCCGTCGACGGACGGCGCGCGGCCTTCCAGTCGCTGTGGCTGCTGGTGCGCATGCAGCACGCCCATGCCCATGCCCATGGCGGCGGCAGCGGCGTCGTGCGGCTGGCCGACCTGCGCGGCGAGGTGTCCGACGCCAGCACGCTGCGCATGGTCGTGAGCCGCGCGTTCCGCGACTTCAAGGCCTGGGGCCTGGAGGTCGGCTGGGGCGAAGACCTGCAGCGCGAGCCGCGCTTTCTCAACGCCGAGCGGCGCAGCCAGGGTCCGTTCTGGCTGCCGGCCGCGCAGGCCAAGCGCCTGCGCCTGCTCGTGGACAACCGCCCGGCGACCGCCGCCGAGGTGGCGTCGTTCCTCGGCCTGCGCGCCCGCAAGGCGCAGGCCGTCGACACGATCACGCCGCCCGACGCCGTGCACCTGCAGGACGCCGCCTTCTGGAAGCAGCTGGTCGCCTCGCAGCAGGCCGCGCGGCAAGGCCGGCTCATGTCGCCGGTGGCGGGCGGAACCGGCGGCAGCGCGCTCGAGTCCATCCGACTGGCCGGCACGCTGGCCGCGAGCGACTTCCAGCGCGCGCTGGTCACGCTCAACGAGGCCATGCTGTGGCGCCGGCTCGGCGACAACGAACAGGCGCGCCGCCGGCTGCAGGCGCTCAAGAAACAGCGGCTCGCGCACCACGTGGCGGGCAACGACTACCTGGGCGCGATGGAGTGCATCGTCTCGGCCTGGTGCGCCTACACCGCGCGCGACCTGCCGCTGGCGCAGTCGCTGCTGGGCGGCATGGCGCAAGACCCGGCGCGCGCGCTGGTGCTGCGCCACCACCCCGACGTGCGCTTCGAGTGGTGCAACCTGTGGGCGCTGGCCTGCCGCTCGCGCGCCCTCGCGCTGGCCGCCGACGACCGCCCGGCTGCTGCGGCGCTGGCCGAAGAGTCGCTGCAGCGCTTCGGCGAGGCGCTGGCCGCGGCCTTCGAGTCGCACTCCTTCGACGCCGCGCAGCACGTGGCGGCCAACATGGGCATGGCCGCGTGGCTGTTCGACCGCGTGGGCCTGGGCGACCTGCCGGCGCTCGCGCACGACGGCCACCGGGCCGACACCACGCGCCGCGCGGTGCAGTGGATCGCCTTCAGCGAATGGCTGTGCGGCCACACCGACGGCCAGGGCCGCTCGGCGTGGAACGCGATCTACCTGATGCGCATCGCGCGCGGCCACTGCCGGCCCGACGCGCAACCCACGCTCGCGCAGTTCCGCGCGCAGAAGCCGCTCGACCCGGCCGCCATGTCGAAGCTCGCGGGCCCGCTCGCCGACGCCTTCGACACCGCGAACTGGCCCGCACGCTGGGTCGACGTGGCGCAGGCGCGGCTGGCCGACCACCAAGCGGGGCGACGCCGCTACCCCGGCCTGCAGCAGGGCAGCCTGCTGTTCGAGCACGCGTGGTACGCGGCGCACGCGGGCGACCTGAAAGCGGCCGAGCACTCGCTGGGCCTGCTGCGCGAAGTGCTGCCGCAGCTGGTGCCGAGCGACCGCGCCTACTTCACCGAGTCGTGGAACGATGCGCTGCCGGCCGAGCTGGTGCTCGAAGCCAAACCGCCAAGGAGGCCGTCGGCCCCTAGGAAGAAGGCGCGCTGAGCGCCTGCTGCACGCGCTCGCGCAGCACCGGCAACACGTCGTTCTCGAACCACGGATGGTGCTGGAACCACGCGGTGTTGCGCGGCGACGGATGCGGCAGCGGGACGAAGCGCGGCGCGTAGTCCGCAAAGGCCTCGACGGTCTCCGTCACGCCGCCGCGCGCGGTCTTGCCGAGGAAGTGGCGCTGCGCGTACTGGCCGATGAGCAAGGTCAGCGCGATGTGCGGCATCTGTGCCAGCAGGCGGTCGTGCCACAGCGGCGCGCACTCCTTGCGCGGTGGCAGGTCACCGCTCTTGCCACGGCCCGGGTAGCAATAGCCCATGGGCACGATCGCGATGCGCGTCGCGTCGTAGAACACCTCGCGGTCGATGCCGAGCCAGCGGCGCAGCTGGTCGCCGCTCTTGTCGTTCCACGGCACGCCGGTCTGGTGCACCGTGAGGCTGGGCGCCTGGCCGACGATCAGCAGCCGTGCGCTCGCACTGGCCTGCACGATCGGGCGCGGCCCCAGCGGCAGATGCGCCTCGCATGCGCGGCAGGCGCGGATCTCGGCGAGCAGCGCATCCACGACGTTGGAGCTAGTCAGCGAACGGACGGAAGAAGGCGTTCAGCTCGGTGCCCGGCGTGGCATCGGCAAAGCCGTCGAAGCGGCCCTCTTCGGCCAGCGTGCGCGCGGCACGGATGAAGCCGCCCCAGGCCGCGCGCGCCATGCCGCCGCCCACGCTCACGCGGCGCACGCCGAGCGCGGCGATGTCCGCCATCGTGAGCTCGCTGGTCGCGCCGACCAGCAGGTTGACCGGCTTGGGCGCGACGGCGGCCACCACGGCGGCGATCTGCTCGCGCGTCTTGATGCCGGGCGCGTAGAGGCAGTCGGCGCCGGCCTCGGCGTACGCACGCAGGCGTGCGATGGCGTCGTCCAGGTCGGGGCGGTTGGCAAAGAAGTTCTCGGCGCGGCCCACGAGCAGCGTGTCGCCGCCCGCCGCGTCGATGGCCCGGCGCGCAGCGCGCAGGCGCTCGACCGCCACGCCGATGGGGAACAGCGGGTCGCCGGGGTTGCCCGTCGAATCCTCGATCGACAGGCCCGCCACGCCGGTCTCGACCGCGAGCCGCACGCTCTCGGCCACGCCCTGCGCGTCGGCGGCGAAGCCGTTCTCGAAGTCGGCGTTCACCGGCAGGTCGGTGGCGGCCACGAGTTCACGCAGGTGCGCGAGGATCTGGTCGCGCGACAGGGCGCCGTCGGCATGGCCCTGCGACCACGCGAAGCCCGAGCTGGTGGTGGCCAGCGCCTGGTAGCCCAGGCCTTCGAGGTAGCGCGCGCTGCCGGTGTCCCAGGGGTTGGGAATAACGAAGCAGCCTTGGGTGTGAAGCGCGCGAAAGTCTGCGCGCTTCTGCGCGATGGAGCGGGTCATGAGAGCCTCATCTTTCCTTCGGGGTTCAGGGAGGGGTTGCGGCCACAGGTGCGGGCACCGGTGCAGCCGCGAGGATGTGTGCCGCGAGCACGGCGAACTGGTCGGTGCGGACCTCGCTGCGTTGGAACCAGCCCTTGCTGTTGTCGACACGGTGCACCACGACGAGGTCGCGCTTGCGATCGACCATCATGAACTGGCCGCCGGCACCCACGGCCAGGAGCAACTGGTTAGGCCCGCGCTGCCAGAACGGGAAGCCCTTGAGCGGCACCCACCACAGATAGCCATAGCCGCTCCAGCCGGGTCCGACGGTCGTGTACGAGGTGGTGCTTTCGGTCACCCAGCCGGCCGGGACGATGCGCTTGTCGTGCCACATGCCGTCGCGCGCCATCAGCAGGCCGATGCGGGCCAGGTCGCGCGCCGACAGATGCATCACCTGGGCCGGGTGCTCGGAGCTGCGTTCGAGCCGGGACTCGGTGTCCTGCGGGTAGCGGAAATCCTGGAACTGCAGCGGTTCGGCCAGGTCGGTCCTCAGCGCCTCGAAGACGCTGCGTCCGGTGCGGCGTTCGAAGATGGTGCCCAGCACGTTGGCGTCCCAGTTGTTGTAGTACCAGAACTCACCCGGCGCATGGCTGCCCCGGGCCGGTCGCTCGGCCTTGGCCTGGGGGGTCTCGTAGGCGGCCGGATGGTAGACACCCGAGCGCAGCTGCAGCAGCTGCCGCACGGTGGCCGTGCGTTCGGTGTCGCTGAGCCCGTCCTTGTCGCCGATGCCGAGCTGGCCCAGCGTCTGGTCCAGGTCGATCTCGCCGCGGCCGACGTGAATGCCGTAGAGCACGCTCTGCACGCTCTTGCGCACCGAGGCCAGGTTCATCGGCTTGTCGATGTCGCCGTAGGCATGCACGAGCACGCCCTTGTCGATCACGAGGTAGGCGTCGGACTTGATCGATGCGGCAAACGCATCGGCCACCTTGAGCTTCGCTTCGGACCAGTGGCTCGGTTCAGCCACGCTCGGGGTGGCCCATTGCGCGGCGGGGAACACGCCGGCCGCGGGCACGGCGTGCGCGGCGCACAGCAGCAGCACGGCAGACAGCGCGGTGCGCAACACGCCGGGCAAGAAACTGCGCGGAAGACCGGCCATGGGCATCTCGACTCCTGAAAGTCGTGCGCCTTGGAAACGACGTGGAAACCTGGGGGCTGCGGGGCCCGGCGCGACGAGCCTCGCATTCTGACGCAGCGACGCCAGCCTTGCTGCCTCAGCACTCCACGACGTTGACCGCAAGCCCCCCCAGCGAGGTCTCCTTGTACGTGGACTTCATGTCCTCGCCGGTCTGCTTCATGGTGCGGATCACGGCGTCGAGCGAGACGTAGTGGCTGCCGTCGCCGCGCAGCGCCATGCGCGAGGCGTTGATAGCCTTCACGGCGCCCATCGCGTTGCGCTCCACGCAGGGAATCTGCACCATGCCGCCGACCGGGTCGCAGGTCAGGCCCAGGTTGTGCTCCATGCCGATCTCGGCCGCGTTCTCGACCTGCGCGGGCGTGGCGCCGAGCACGGCGGCGAGCGCGCCGGCCGCCATCGAGCAGGCCACGCCCACCTCGCCCTGGCAGCCGACCTCGGCGCCCGAGATGGAGGCGTTGGTCTTGTAGAGCATGCCGATGGCCGCGGCGGTGAGAAGGAAGTCGACGATGCCCTCGTCGCTGGCCTGCGGCACGAAGCGCTGGTAGTAGTGCATCACGGCGGGCACCACGCCGGCCGCGCCGTTGGTGGGCGCGGTGACGACACGGCCCCCGGCCGCGTTCTCCTCGTTCACCGCCATCGCGAAGGCGTTGACCCAGTCCATGGCCGCGAGCGGATCGGCCGCGCCGGCCTGCGCCAGCAGCTCGCGGTGCAGCTCGGGCGCACGGCGGCGCATGCGCAGCGGGCCGGGCAGCGCCTGCGCGGCCAGCGGGTTGTCGATGCCGAAGCCGCGCTGCACGCACTGCTGCATCACGCCCCAGATGCGCAGCAGGCCCGCGCGCACCTCGGCCTCGGGCCGCCACACGCATTCGTTGCGCAGCACCAGCGTGGCCACGGAGATGCCGTGCGCGCGGCACTGCGCCATGAGTTCGTCGCCGGTCGTGAAGGGATGCGGCACGGCCGCTGCGGCGGCTGCCGTCTGCGCCACCGCCTGCCCGCCCTCGACAACGAAGCCGCCGCCGACCGAGAAGTAGGTGCCTTCGGCCAGCACGGCGCCGTCGGCCGCGAAGGCGGTGAAGCGCATCGCGTTCGGGTGCTCGGGCAGCGATTCCTCGCCGCGAAAGGCGATGTCGCGCACGCGGTCGAAGGCGATGGGCGTGGTGCCCAGCAGGCTCAGCTGGCCGGTGCGGCGCAGCGCGTCGAGGCGCGGCTGCACGGTCTCGGGCCGCACGGTGTCGGGGGCGTCGCCGAAGAGGCCCAGGATCACGCCCTGGTCGGTCGCGTGGCCGTGGCCGGTGGCGCCGAGTGAGCCGAACAGGTCGACGTGCAGGCGCGCCACCTGCGCGAGCAGGCCGCGCCGTTCGAGCGATTGCGCGAACAGCAGCGCCGCGCGCATCGGCCCGACGGTGTGCGAACTGGACGGCCCGATGCCGATCTTGAAGATGTCGAAGGCGGAGAGCATCAGCGCATCATGCGACCGGAAGCTGCTGTTTGACCAGCGCCACCCAGTAGGCCGCACCCAGCGGGAGGATGTTGTCGTTGAAGTCGTAGTACGGGTTGTGCACGTTCGGGTCGTTCGGGCCCTCGCCCGCGCCGATGCCGATGTAGGCGCCGGGGCGCTTCTGCAGCATGAAGGCGAAGTCTTCCGAGCCCATGGCCGGCGGGATGTCGGTGTGCACCTGCTCGAGCTCGACCAGGCTGGCCGCCGCCGCGATGGCCGCGTCGGTCTCGGCCGGCGTGTTGACCACGCCGGGGTAGCCGCGGCGGTACTCCAGCGCCACCTTGGCGCCATGCGTGGCGGCCACGCCGTCGCAGATCTGCTGCATCGCCGCCTGGGTCTTGTCCTGGATGGCGGCGTCGAGCGTGCGCACGGTGCCGCGCAGCACCACGGTTTCGGGAATGACGTTCCAGGTGTCGCCGCCGTGGATCTGCGTGACGCTGACCACGGCCGCGTCGGTGGCGCCGGTGCGCCGGCTCACGATGGTCTGCAGCGCGTTGATGAGCTGGGCCGAGATCACCACCGAGTCGATGCCGGTCTCGGGCATGGCGCCGTGGGCGCCCTTGCCGGTGATGACGATCTCGAAGGTGTCGAGAAAGGCCGTCATCGTGCCCTTGCGGATCGCGAAGCGCCCGCGCGGCAGGCTCGGGAAGTTGTGCATGCCGTAGACGGCGTCGGCCGGGAACTGCTCGAACAGGCCCTCTTCCACCATCACGCGACCGCCGCCTTCGTTTTCTTCGGCGGGCTGGAACACGAAGTGCACCGTGCCCTGGAAGGGCTTGTGGCGCGACAGGTGCTCGGCCGCGCCCAGCAGCATCGCCGTGTGGCCGTCGTGGCCGCAGGCGTGCATCTTGCCGACGCACTTCGAGGCATGGGCCTGCGTGCCCAGCTCCTGCATGTTGAGCGCGTCGAGGTCGGCGCGCAGCGCGATGCTGGGGCCGTCGCCGTTCTTCAGCGTGCCGACCACGCCGGTGCCGGCCAGGCCGCGGTGCACGGGCAGGCCCATGAGCATCAGCGCGTTGGCCACCACGTTGGCGGTGCGGTGCTCTTCGAAGGCGGTCTCGGGGTTGGCGTGGATGTCGCGGCGCCAGCTGAGCATGCGGGCACGGGTGTCTTCGGCAATCTCGGGGTCGCGGTACATGGCGTGATCTCGTGGAGTGGGATGAAACGAAACGGTCTTTTCGGGGAACACCGCGGAACCGGCTTTGCCGGGCCGCTGGTGTTGCCCCCGGTAGGGGGTTGGCGAAGCGACACGAAGTGCGCGTAGCCTGGGGGCGAGCTCTATTTCTAGTGGAAGAACTCGGCGATGAACGTGGCGCCGAGGAAGGTGCCGGCCGTCGCGGTCAGCGACACCACCACGATGCGCCAGCCGAGGCGGCGGAACACGGGCAGGTCCTTGGCGACCGAGAAGCCGGCCAGCGCCAGCACCGGCGTGGTGAAGGCCAGGAAGTTGAGCTTGGCGGTGATCGCGATCAGCGCGTCGGAGAACGGGAACAGGCCCGGGATGCCGACCACGGTGGCCAACACCGACAGCACCAGCACCATCGGCAGGCGCGGCACGAAGCGCTTGATGGCTTCGACGGCGCCGGCAATCGCCACCACGGCGAGCACGCCTTCGAGCGACACCAGCACCGGCACCTTGTAGGTCACGGCATTGCCGATGAGCACGCCGCCGCCCACCACCAGCCAGGCCAGCAGCGTGTCGCGCAGCGAGGTCGGCGCGGCGTGGGCCACGTCGGCGCTCGAGACGTTCGCGCCTGCGTCCACGGCGGCGCCCTGTTGTGCGCCATGCTTCGAGAAGCGGCCCAGCACCGGCTCCAGCTTGCCGTAGAGCCACGAGCACAGCGGCAGCGACAGGAACAGCGTGAAGTAGAAGCCGGCCACGGTGGTCAGCAGGTTCGAGGCGGCGGCAATCGCCGTGAGCTGCGGCAGCATCTCGGGCGGGCTCTGCGCGGCGATGGCGCCCAGCGCCGCCGCCATCAGGCTGCCCGAGCCCACGCCGGCGCCCATGGCCAGCGAGCGCGGGTCGAAGATGTGCAGGCTGGCGATGAAGCCCGCCAGCACCGCGATGAAGAGCGCGCCCAGCACGGTGCCGGTGATGTACTCGGCCAGCACGCCGCGGCCTTCGGGCGAGGCCATGCCGTACTTCTCTCCGATGATCACGAGGTTGCCCTCGCGGCCCACCGAGAAGGTGGCGCCCACGGCCTCGCGCTTGATGCCCAGCAGCAGCGCCAGCGGCAGGCCCAGTGCCAGGGTGCCCAGCGCATGGCCGAACTCCTGGAACAGCAGCGCCCAGCCGGCCTGCTTGACCTGCGGCAGCGCGGCGCCGACCGTGAGGCCCAGCTTCACCACGAACAGCAGCAGGCCCGCGTTGAGCAGGCCGCCGGCCAGCGACTGCTGCGCCGTGGCCACGCGCACCACGCCCGGCACGCGCCGGTGCGCGATGCCCCAGGCGGCGGCCATGAGCAGTGCCCACAGCATCGGCAGCAGCACCACCTTGCCGGGGCCGACGCTGAACTGCGTCGGGCCGATGAGTTCGGCCACGGCCACGAGGACCAGGGTGACGACGAGGAGCTTGAGTTTGCCGGCGGCGGTGGACGGCGCGACGGCTGCAATCGTGGAGGCGGCGGAGGTCATGGGTGGGGCGGGAT
>NZ_JBWKYW010000054.1:0-48335 GCF_059423965.1 Variovorax sp. GW458-11-26-14-LB1 | reverse complement strand
GAGGTGGGGGTTCTGCGACTTGTGCGCCATGCCGCCGGTGGGGGCGATGGTCACGATCACTTTGCGCTTCGACATGCTCGGGGCTCCTGGGGTCGGTCGTTCGGTCAGTCAGTCAGTCAGGGGGGCGCGCCATTATTTTTTGTGATGCGTTCGTACTCAGTCATCGCGACGACATTCCGGGGCAGGGTTTACGCGGCGCCAGCCGCTAAAGTCGCCCCTGCGCCGTTGCGCACACAAGGAACCTCTCCATGAAATTTCTGCCCCTCGTGCTGGCCGCCGCGGCCGCGTTCACCACCCTCGGCGCCGCCGCGCAACCCGCGGGCCCCGCCACCTGCGACGCCAAGCGCGAGGCCATCGGCCGCGACATCGAGATGGCCAAGTCCAAGGGCCAGAAGCAGCGCGTGCGCGGGCTCGAGACGGCGCTGGCCGAAGTGAACCGCAATTGCACCGACGCCAAGCTGGCGGCCGAGCACCAGAAGCGCATCCGCGCCCAGGAGCGCAAGGTGGCCGAGCGCGAACGCGACCTGCGCGCGGCGCAGGAGAAGGGACGCGCCAGCAAGATCGCCGACCGCGAGAAGAAGCTGCACGAGGCGCAGGCCGAGCTGCAGCAGCTCAAGGGCGCGCAGTAAACAAAAAAGACAGCATGCCCTCGACCAAGCCGGCGATCCCCGCGGCCTCCCTGACCATTCCCCAGCTGCTGCAGGGCTCGGCCTGGTTTCCGCTGCTCGACGTGGGCGCGGGCGAGCGCGTGCTCGACGAGATGCGCGAGGTCGAGGTGGCCGCCGGCGCCGCGCTGTGCCGGCGCGGCGACACGCCGCTGCACTGGTACGGCACGCTCGAAGGGCTGCTCAAGTGGTCGATCACCTCCAGCGACGGCCGCTCGGTCACGCTGGGCGGGCTGTCGGTGGGCAGCTGGTTCGGCGAGGGCACGCTGCTGCGCGCCGTGCCGCGCTCGGCCGACATCATCGCGTTGCGGCCCAGCCGCGTGGCGCAACTGCCGCTGGAAACTTTCGAGTGGCTGCACCGCACGCAGCGCGGCTTCGATCACTTCCTGCTGCAGCAGATCAACGAGCGGCTGCACTGGTTCATGGGCAGCTACGCCGCGCACCGGCTGCTCGACGCCGACAGCCAGGTGGCGCGCGCGCTGGCCGGCCTGTTCCATCCCTGGCTGCACCCGGGCAGCGAGCCGCACCTGCAGACCTCGCAGGAAGAAATCGCCAACCTGTCGGGCGTGTCGCGCCAGCGCTGCAACGCGGCGCTCAACCGGCTGAAGGAGGCCGGGTTTCTGCACATCGAGTACGGCGGCATCACCGTGACCGACCTCGAAGGCTTGCGGCGCTTCATCCAGGAGTGAATGACTCCCTCTCCCCGAGGGGAGAGGAAACCGGGCCGCTCAGCGCTTGTGGTGCGACGCCGCCAGCTCGTACACCGGCGTGTCGATCCCTTCCATGCGCGCCTTCAGCTGCAGCGCCAAAAACTGCGAGTAGTGGCGCGACTGGTGCAGGTTGCCGCCGTGGAACCACAGCTGGGGCACCTGCGTCGGCTTCCACATGTTGCGCAGCTCGCCTTCCCACGGACCCGGGTCCTTCGGCGTGTCGGAGCCCAGGCCCCAGCACTTGCCGACCTTGTCGGCGATCTCGGGCGAGATCAGGTCGGCCAGCCAGCCGTTCATCGAGCCGTAGCCCGTGGCGTACACCAGCAGGTCGGCCGGCAGCTCGGTGCCGTCGGTGAGCGTGACCGAGCGCGCGTTCACGCGCTCGATGTTCACGCCGCTCTTGAGGTGAATGCTGCCGTTGGCCACCAGCTCCGAGGCGCCCACGTCGATGTAGTAGCCCGAGCCGCGCCGCAGGTACTTCATGAACAGGCCCGAGCCGTCCACGCCGAAGTCCAGCAGGAAGCCCGCCTTCTCCAGCCGCGCGTACAGGTCGGCGTCGCGCTTCTTCATCTCCTCGTACACCGGGATGTGGAAGGTGTGCATGATCTTGTAGGGCACCGAGGCAAAGATCAGGTCGCCCTTGTGATGGTCGATGCCGCTCTTCACCGCCTGCTCGGAGTACAGGCCGCCCAGCGCCAGCTCCATGAGCGACTGCGAGGGTGCGATGTGCGTGGACGAGCGCTGGACCATCGTCACGTCGGCGCCGTGCTCCCACAGCGCGGCGCAGATGTCGTGCGCCGAGTTGTTCGAGCCCAGCACCACGCACTTCTTGCCCGCGTAGGCCTCGGGCCCGGGGTGCTGGCTGGAGTGGTGCTGGTCGCCCAGGAAGTTCTCGGCGCCCGCCATCTTCGGCACGTTCGGGTAGCCCGACACGCCGAGCGCGAACACCAACTGCTTCGGGCGCAGCGTCACGGGCTTGCCCTCGCGCTCCACCTGCACCTCCCAGCGCTGCGTGGCCTCGTCGAAGCGCGCCTTGGTCGCGTTGGTGGAACTCCAGTAGTTGAGCTCCATGATCTTCGTGTACATCTCGAGCCAGTCGCCGATCTTGTCCTTGGGCGCGAACACCGGCCAGTCGTCGGGGAAGGGCATGTAGGGCAGGTGGTCGTACCAGACCGGGTCGTGCAGGCACAGCGACTTGTAGCGCTTGCGCCAGGAGTCGCCGGCCTTGGCGTTGCGCTCCACGATGATCGTCGGCACGCCCAGCCGCCGCAGCCGCGCCCCCAGCGCGATGCCGCCCTGGCCGCCGCCGATGATCACCACCTCGGGTTGCTCGGTGTAGCCCAGCGCGGCCTCTTCGTCGCGGCGCTTCTCAAGCCAGTTCTTGCGGCCCTTGTGCACGCCGTGCTCCGCGCCCTTGATGCGGTTGTCGCCGGTCTTTTCCTCGAAGCCCTTCAGCTCGGTCATGGTGGTGAGCAGCGTCCAGGCCTTGCCACCACCGTCATGTGAACGCAAGCGCAGGTGGCCGCGCCCGCGCGCCACGCGCGTCTCGAAGCCGAACCACGCATCGACCACGCCGTCGGCCTCGGTCGCCTCGCCTTCGAGCGCGAAGGCCGTGGGCTGCGTGTCGGCCAGGCGCGCCTGCAGCATCGCGCGGATGGCGCCCGCGCCTTCCTGCGTGCGGATGTTCCAGGTGAAGGCGACGAGGTCGCGCCAGTAGCTGTCGGCCTCGAACAGCGAGACGGCCGCATCGATGTCGCCGCGTGCGAGCGCGGCGGCGAAGTCGGCCAGCCATTGGGCGGCGGCCCGGGTGGGGCCGGTGGTCGGGTCTGTCATTGCATGTCTCCGTGTGTCGTTGAACGAATCGAATCGCGGCGCGGCAAGGCGCACGCGAAGGGCGTGGCGCAGCTTTCGTGCCGTGCGGAGGGCGACGAAGAATCAAGGGGTTGGCGGGGGTTTTGTCGCAGGCGGCTGTCGCTGTCTCACCGAGACTGAGACGATGCATGAGAATTTGAACGACGTATAAAATTGGACGACGTTCAAATTCAAGGGCCCAAAACCGTGACCGAACCAGAACTGCCAGGCCGCCGCGAGCGCCGCCGCACCCAGACGCTCGACCACGTCGCGTCCACCGCCATGCGCCTTTTCGAAACCCAGGGCTACGACGCGACGACCATGGAGCAGATCGCGCAGCAGTCCGACGTGGCCAAGGGCACGCTCTACAACCACTTCCCGACCAAGGAAGCGATCCTGGCGCACTGGGTGCACCTCGAACTCGTGGTCGATGCGCAGCGCCTGCACGAGGCCATCGACCCGAAGGCGGGCTTCACGGCGCAGCTCACCGGCCTGCTCGATGCGTCGGCCGAATGGTCCGAGCGCTACCGGGCCTACCTGCTGGACTACTTCCGCTTTCGCTTCCTCAACATCGAGAGCGAACTCGGCGGCGGCGACCGCAGCACGCCGCGCGACCTCTCGGGGCTGTTCGAAGCGCTCATCGCCGCCGCCCAGCAGGCCGGCACGCTGCGCACCGACGTCTCGGCCGCGCACCTCGCGAGCCTGCTGCACCACCTGTACTTCGGTGCGCTGATGCGCTGGCTCACGCTGCCGGGCCTCGTGCTGCGCGACGAGTTCGCGGTGGTGGTCGACCTCTTCGTCGGCGGCGCGCGCACGGCCCCGAAGCCACCCGCTGCAAGGAGGCGCGCCCCATGAAACTCGCCGTGCTCACCTACGGCACCGAGGGCGACGCCCGCCCGCTCGCTGCGCTGTGCCGCGCGCTGGACGATGCGGGCCATGCGTCGGTGCTGCTGGCGGACGCCACCACGCTCGGCGCGGCCGAACGGCTCGGCGTGCGCTCGCAGGCGCTGGCCGGCGACATCCGGCAGGCGCTCGGCGGCGTCATCGCGCAGGGCGACAAGCCGGCTGCCGCCGCCAAGGCGCTCGCGGACATCGCCAATGCCAACGCCACGCCCTGGCTGCGCCAGGCCGTCGAGGCCGCGCAGGGCTGCGACGCGATCGTCTGCGCGGGGCTCGCGGCCTTCGTGGGCCTGTCGGCGGCCGAGGCGCTGGGCGTGCCGGCCATCGGCGCGGGCATGTTCCCGCTCACGCCGACGGCCGCGTTCGCCTCGCCCTTCCTGCCGCCCGCCCGCGTGCCGCGCTTTTTGAACCGTGCGAGCCACCACCTCGTCAACGGGCTGCTCTGGCGCGCCTTCCGGCCGGCCGTGAATGCCGCGCGCGCCGAGGTCTGCGGCCTGCCGCCGCGCCGCCGCCTGTGGACCACGCACCCCGCGCTCTACGGCTATTCGCCGAGCCTGCTGCCGCGCCCCGCCGACTGGCCCGCCAACGCCGCCGTGTGCGGCCAGTGGCTCGCGCCCGCGCCCGACTGGCAGCCACCGGCGGCGCTGCGCGACTTCCTCGCGGCAGGTGAGGCGCCCGTCTACATCGGCTTCGGCAGCATGACGGGCTTCGACAAGGCACGGCTGCTCGCGGCCCTCGTCGACGGCATGGCCGGGCGGCGCGCGGTACTGCACCCCGGATGGAGCGGCCTCGAAGTGCAGCAGCTGCCGCCGAACTTCCACGTCATCGGCGACACCCCGCACGACTGGCTGTTTCCGCGGATGGCGCTGGTGGTGCACCACGGCGGCTCGGGCACCAGCCACTCGGCCGCGCGCGCGGGCGTGCCCTCGGTGGTCGTGCCCTTCGCGGGCGACCAGGCGTTCTGGGCGCACCACCTCGCGCAGGCGGGCGTGGCGCCGCCCGCTGTGGCGGGGGGGCGGTTCGGCGCCGACGACCTGGCGCGCGGCATCGCCTTCGCGCACGACCCGCAGGTGCGCGCGCGGGCCCGGGCACTGGGCGAACGCATGCGCGCGGAAGACGGCCTGGGCACGGCCGTGCGCGTGATCGCGCAGATCCTGAGGCGCTAGCCGCGCTGCGGCGCCACGATGCCGAAGCGCTTCATGTGGCGGTACGCGGTGGCGCGGCTGATACCGAGCGCCTGCGCGGCCCGCGCCACATGCCAGCGGTGGCGCTGCAACGCGTCGAGCAGGCGCGTGGCGTCGGCGGCGCTGTCTTCAGCGTCGACTGTGGAAGGCGCGGCGTCGCGGTGGTCGAGCGACGGACGATGCGGCGCCAGGCGCAGCTCCTCGGGCGTGATGCTCGCGCCCGTGCAGAGCGCCAGCGCCAGCCGCAGCACATTGCGCAACTCGCGCAGGTTGCCCGGCCAGTCGTGCGCCATCAGCCGCAGCATCGCCGCCTCCGACAGCCGCGCGGTCGCGCCCATCGCCGCGGCCTCTTCATGGAACATCGCCTCGATCAGGTAGCGCCGGTCGCGCCGTGCGCGCAGCGGCGGCAGCTTCAGCACCGCGCCGCACAGGCGGTAGTACAGGTCTTCGCGAAAGCGCCCGGCCGCGACCAGCGCCGACAGGTCGCGGTGCGTGGCCGCCACCACCGCAAGGTCCACGCGCTGCGGCGACTCCGCGCCCAGCGGCAGCACCTCGCCTTCGGACAGCACGCGCAGCAGCCGCGTCTGCAGTGCCATCGGCATGTCGCCGATCTCGTCGAGAAACAGCGTGCCGCGGTCGGCCTGCGCGATCAGCCCCTTCATGCCCTTGGCGCGACCGCCCGTGAAGCTGCCGGGCGTGTAGCCGAAGAGCTCGCTCTCGATCAGCGAATCGGGAATGGCCGCGCAGTTCACCGCCACGAAGGGCAGCGCCGCGCGCCGGCTCGCGCCGTGCAGCGCGCGCGCCAGCACCTCCTTGCCGCTGCCGGTCTCGCCCTCGACCAGCACATGGATGCCGCGGTCCACGAGCCGGCGCGCCTGCGCGATCAGCTGCTGCATCGCGGGGTCGTCGTCGCCCGCGATGCGCTCGAGCGGCGGCAGGCGGTCCGAAGGTTGGGGCGCCGGCGATGTGGACGCAGTGACCGGCGAGCGCCGCAGGCGCGGCGCGATCAGCGAGGCGTGGTACTCGCCGCCGCCGGGCAGCAGCACCGTGTGCGCAAACGGCAGGGCCGACGCGCCGCCGCTGCCCAGGCGCCAGATCGCGTCCATCGGCAGGTGCAGCAGCTCCGACACCGCACCGCCCAGCAGTGGTTGCTGCGGCCCCAAGAAGACCTCGCGCGCGCCCCCGTTGGCGCCCACCACCGTGCCGCCCTCGTCGAAGGCCAGCATCACCTCGCCCGCCACGTCGACCAGCCCGAAGGCACTGCCCAGCCGCAGTATCCAGTGGCCGCGAAAGTGCCGCAGGAAGTCGGCGTCCTCGATCATCCGCGCGTAGATCGACACCAGGTGCCGCACCAGGTGCTGGCTCTCGCGCGCCTCGGGCGAGCGCAGCGCCGACACGTCGAGGATGGCCGTGAGCTTGCCGCTGTGGTCGAACAGCGGCGCCGTCGTGCAGGTGAGCCCGATGTGGGTGGCATCGAAGTGCTCGGTCTGGTGGCAGGTCATCGGCTGGCGCTCGATGAGGCAGGTGCCCACGCCGCAGGTGCCGGCGTGCGCCTCGTTCCAGTCGGCGCCCAGGTACAGGCCGGCGCGGCGCAGCTGGTCGTCCCAGGCCGGGTTGCCGATGTAGTCGACCGTGATGCCCTCGGCGTCGGTCAGCAGCACCATGTAGCCCAGCTCGGCCACGCGGCGGTAGATGTCTTCCATGCCCGCGCGCGCGGCGCGCAGGAAGTGTTCGAGCTGCTGCTGGTGCACGCGCACCTCCTGCGCCGGCAGGATGCGCGCCGGCGTCGGCCGCGACGGATCGAGCCCGTGGTCGCGCACGCAGCGCGCCCACGACTTGTGCACCAGGCTCGCCGCCGGATCGGCCCGCAGCGCCGTGCCGGTGGCGATCGAATAGACGTTGTCGATGTGGCGCGATTGCAGGGACGTCATGCGCAGCCTCGTGCGTGGAGTGGGCGCGGCACGGGGAGGGGCTGCGCAGCCGGACATGATTCGGCTGTCGCGCTGTCGCAGGACAGAGGTGAAACCCGGTGGGCCGACTTGATCTGTCCGCTTATCGCCTGCTCAAGAAGAAATTTTCTCAACTTAAGACAGCACGTCGTCGCCAAGACATGGCTTGCTACAAACTGTAGAAAAGTAACCCACTAATTCGCGAGGTGCAGGATGAAGCTGTCGGACTTCATATTTCAGTTCCCTATTGGCATCGCTCACACGAGGCAAGGCCTTTGTCGCGTCCGCACGTTCTTTGGTCCTCAAAGTGGCGTCACCGCGCTTCTGACGGATATCGGTGAGTTTGCTGTGGGGTCGTCGATAACGAACTCCGTTGAACACATTCACCAAGCACTGCTGCTGCGCGGAATGATTCCGCCCGACGCGCGTGTCGTTGAGCACTACGAGAGGCCCGATAGCGACGGGGGATCGTTCTCGCGGGTCAGCTTTGGACCCACGGGCGATCCGTCGTGGACGCGGATGTCCATGCAAGACGCGCTGTCGACTCTTTCTTGTGATTCAAGCGAGTTCAAAAGCTCGACAGCGATGAACCTGCGGTTGGTCGCGGAAATCGAACGTCTGCGAAATGCGATCGATCCCTTTGCTGATGCGCCATGGTTGGAAGAACCCGAGATCGTCAACCGACGGGAAACCATAGAAAGCGGAATGATCTCCAAAGCCATGCTTTCTCAGCTTGTCAATGCGGGCGCAACGGAACGACAGCTTCAGGAGTTGTTTAAGCAAGACCCTTCCTTCTTCGGGGAGGTCTACGGAGATCCCCATGAGGAGTACATCGTCCTTGCCGAGTATCCGCTGGCCGATGGATTCATTGATTTCGTTGTCTTCACGGGGCGCTCACGGATGGAGGTCGTGCTGATAGAGATCAAAGGAGCGGATTTCTTTCTGGTAAACGATGACAGCTATGCCGAGTTCTCGCACAAGGTCAACCAAGCGGCGGGCCAGATACGACGTCGGATCGGGGCCATCTACAGAGACATGTCGACGTTCCGGCGCTACGCCCACAAAGTACGGCACGCGGTCGAGTCAGGCGCTGCTCGTCACGGTGCCTTCATGGGACCGCATCCGAAGTTGTTGGTCGACCCCGACAAGGACATCGAGATTCGCTCGGTGGTTATCGGCGGCCGGACACGCGACGACTTCTCCGAGAGCAAGAAACGGCACGATTTCGAGCACGGCATGTCGCCGCCCATACGCATCGAGTCATGGGACACATGGATTCGGAAACTTCAGCGTCAGTGAAGTCCCTCCATCACAGGCCGCTTGAAACCTGCCTGTAGACAGTTGGAAGCGGCGGACCGTAGCGTTGCGCATGGCCCTGTGGACCTTCAAACGCCCAGCAATTCTTCCAGCACCTGCGGCTGCCCCAGCAACTCCGCCGACGCCCCATGCCGCACGATCTGCCCCTTCTCCATCACCACCGCCAGGTCGGTGTGCGCGAGCACCTTGCGGTAGTCGCGGTCGACGATCAGCGTGGCGATGCCCGTCGCACGGATTTCGCTGATCACGCGCCAGATCTCGGCCACGATCAGCGGGGCGAGGCCTTCGGTGGCTTCGTCGAGGATCAAGAGGCGCGGGTTGGTCATGAGCGCGCGGCCGATGGAGAGCATCTGCTGCTCGCCGCCCGACAGCTGCTGGCCGCCGTGCGAGAGCCGTTCCGACAGGCGCGGGAAGGTGGCCATCACGCGGTCGAAGGTCCAGGCGCGCTGGCCGTCGATGCCGGCGCGTTCGCTCATCACGAGGTTCTCGCGCACCGACAGGTTCGGGAAGATGCCGCGCCCTTCGGGCACATAGCCGATGCCCAGGCGCGCCATCTTCTCGGGCGGCAGGCCGGTGACGGTGCGGCCGTCGACCTGCACTTCGCCGGAGGCCGGACGCACGTAGCCCATGATGGTGCGGATGAGCGTGGTCTTGCCCATGCCGTTGCGCCCGAGCAGGCCGACGGAGGTCGCCGCTGGAATGCCGGCATGCACGCCGCGCAGGATGTGGCTGTTGCCGTAGTAGGTGTTGAGGTCGCGAACGATCAGCATCAGTGTTGCTCCTCGCCGAGGTAGGCGGTGCGGACCTCGGGGTTCTCGCGAATTTCCTGGGGGTTGCCCGTGGCGATGACGGTGCCGTTCACCATCACCGTGATGCGGTCGGCGATGCGGAACACGGCGTCCATGTCGTGCTCCACCAGCAGGATGGCGTGCGTGGCCTTCAGCCGCGCGAGCAGCGTGAGCATGCGGTCGGTTTCCTCGGCGCCCATGCCGGCAAGCGGTTCGTCCAGCAGCAGCACGCGCGGGTGGGTGGCCAGGCACATCGCCACTTCGAGCTGGCGTTGCGCGCCGTGGCTCAGCGTGCCGGCGACGCGCCGGGCTTCGGCCGCGAGGCCGGCCGCTTCGAGCGCGGCGTCGGCCGAGGCGTTGCTGGTGGCGCAGCGCTGCGACGACTGCCAGATCGCCCACGGTTTGGCCGTGGCGGCCTGCGCGGCGAGGCGGCAGTTCTCGTGCACGGTGAACTCCGGGAAGATGGTGGTGCGCTGGTAGCTGCGGCCCACGCCGTCGCGGGCGCGGCGCGACTGCGCGCGCGCGGTGATGTCCACGCCGTCCAGCGCGATGCGGCCTTCGGAGGCCTCGATCTCGCCCGAGAGCATGTTGATGAGCGTCGACTTGCCGGCGCCGTTGGTGCCGATCACCGCATGCACCTCGCCGATGTGCAGGTCGAGCGTGACGGCGTTGACGGCCGTGAGGCCGCCGAAGCGGCGCGTGAGCTTGTCCACGGACAGCAGTGCGGTGGTCATGCGCCTCCCTTCGGCGACAGGCGCTGCACCAGGCCGATCAGGCCCTTGGGCAGCAGCGCCACGAACACGATGATGGCAATGCCCAGCGTGAGCTGCCAGTGGTCGGCCAGCGGGCCCATCACGGCGTGGGTCGAGAAGATTTCCTTGAGCAGCGTGAAGGCCACGGCGCCGATCACCGCGCCGCGCAGGTGGCCCAGGCCGCCCAGGATCACCATCAGCAGCACCTCGCCCGAGTTGTGCCAGGCCATCAGCTCGGGGTTGACCACGCCGTCGCGCGAGGCCAGCAGAAAGCCCGCGAGCCCGGCCAGCGCGCCCGCGAGCACGAAGGCCGCGAGCTTGTAGCCGTACACCGCGAAGCCCGCCGCGCGCATGCGCTGCTCGTTCACGCGGATGCCCGCGAGCGCCGCACCGAAGCGCGAGCGGCGGATGAGCGCCAGCAGGCCGTAGGTGAACACCAGCGCCGCCAGCACCACGTAGAACAGCACCGTGCGGTTCTCCATGTCGAGCGCGCCGAGGGCCGGGCGCACGTACAGGTAGATGCCGTCGCTGCCGCCGCCGACCTTGGTGTCGTGGAACACGAAGAAGGCCATCTGCGCGAAGGCCAGCGTGACCATGATGAAGTACACGCCGCGCGTGCGCAGGCTCAGCGCACCGACGAACAGCGCATACAGCGCTGCTGCCCCCATCGACAGCACCAGCAGCACCGCGAAGTTGCCGCCCTCGTTGCCCGAGGCCAGCACGGTGACGTACGCCCCGATGCCGTAGAAGGCCGCATGGCCCAGGCTCACGAGCCCGGTCATGCCCACGAGCAGCTCCAGGCTGAGCGCAAAGATCGACAGGATCATCACCTTGACGATGAAGTCCGACGCGTAGTTGCCCAGCAGCGGGCCGGCCACGGCGAGGGCGATGGCGCACAGCACGGGCACGATGAAGGCACCACGCCGCGGCGACGACGGTGCGGATGCAACCACGGGGCTCATGGCCGCCTCCCCATCAAGCCTTCGGGCTTCCAGATCAGCACGATGGCCATCAGCAGGTAGATGCCGATGCCCGCCAGGTCGGCGAAGAACACCTTGCCGAAGGTGTCGACAAAACCCACCAGCAGCGAGGCCACGAGCGCCCCCGTGATCGAGCCGATGCCGCCGATCACCACCAGCACGAAGCAGATGATGAGCACGCTGGCGCCCATGTTCGGGTACACCGACGACATCGGCGCGGCGATCATGCCGGCCAGTGCCGCCAGCGCCACGCCGGCCGCGAACACGATGCGGTACAGCCGCTTCACGTCGATGCCCAGGCCGCGCACCATGTCGCGGTTGCTGGCGCCAGCGCGGATCATCATGCCCAGGCGCGTGCGGTTCACCACGTAGTACAGGCCCACGGCCAGCACGATGCAGGCGGCCGAGGCAAACAGGCGATACCACGGGTAGCTCATGACATTGCCCAGCGCGAAGCTGCCGTCCAGCCATGCGGGCACCTTCACGCCGTGCACGTCGTTGCCCACGAAGATGGAGCGCAGTTCCTCGAACACCAGGATGAGCCCGTAGGTCATGAGCACCTGCTGCAGGTGGTCGCGCTGGTAGAGGTAGCTGAAGAAGGCCCACTCCAGCACGTAGCCGAAGATCGCCGCCAGCACCACGCCGGCCACCAGCATCAGCAGAAACTGATCGCCGAACAGCGGCGCCAGCGAGAACGCCATGTAGGCGCCGATCATGTAGAAGCTCCCGTGGGCGAGGTTGATGACGCCCATGATCCCGAAGATCAGCGTCAGCCCCGAGGCCACGAGAAAGAGCAGCAGGCCGTACTGAACGGAGTTCAGGCACTGCACGAGAAAGGTTCCGAAATCCACCGTGAGATCCCAGTTGGTTGTGGTTGCCGCAAGGCGGCTCGCAGCCCCGTGAAGTTGATCGGGGCCGCGAGGGAACGAGAGAGAACCGAAGGCCTGTGGCCTGGCTTACATCCGGCAGCCGCGGGCCGGATCGGAGAGACCCTTGATCGCGGTGCTCACCAGCTTGTTTTCCTTGCCCTCGACCTTGCGCAGGTAGATGTCCTGCACCGGGTTGTGCGACTTGCTCACCGTGAAGGTGCCGCGCGGGCTGTCGATCTTGGCCTTCTCGATCGCGCCCGTGAACTCGGCCTTCTTCGAGATGTCGCCCTTGGTGGCATTCAGGCCCACGCCCAGCATCTGCGCGGCGTCGTAGCCCTGCACCGCGTACACGTCGGGCTGCAGCTTGAACGACTTGGCGTACGCCACGCGGAAGGCGTTGTCGCGCGGGGTGTTCAGGCCGTCGGCGTAGTGCAGCGTGGTGAGCATGCCTTGCGCCGATTCGCCCTGCGCGTCGAGCGTGCCGTCGGTCAGGAAGCCGGGGCCGTACAGCGGGATGGTCTTGTTCAGGCCGGCGGCCTGGTAGTCCTTGACGAACTTCACCGCGCCGCCGCCCGCGAAGAAGGCGTACACCGCATCGGGCTTGGCCGCGGCGATCTCGGTCAGCAGGGCCTGGAACTCGACGTTGGGGAAGGGCAGGGTGAGCTGCTTGTCGACCTTGCCGCCGTTCTTCTCGAAGCCTTCCTTGAAGCCGTTGACCGACTCTTCGCCGGCCGCGTACTTCCAGGTGATGGTCATGACCTTCTTCTTGCCCTGCTGCTTGGCCGCCACCTCGCCCATGGCGAAAGCCGGCTGCCAGTTGCTGAACGAGCTGCGGAAGATGTTGGGCGCGCACATGGGGCCCGTCACCGCGTCGGCGCCGGCGTTCGGCACGATGAGCACGGTGCCGCTTTCCTTGGCGGCCTTGGCCATGGCCATCGCCACGCCCGAGTGCACGGTGCCCACGATCACGTCGACGTTGTCGCGCTTGATGAGCTTGTTGACGTTGTCGGTCGCCTTGGCGGGGTCGGACTCGTCGTCGACCTTGAAGTATTCGATCTCGCGGCCGGCGAGCTTGCCGCCCTGCTGTTCCACGTAGAGCTTGAAGCCGTTTTCAATGGCCACGCCCAGGGCGGTGTAGGTACCGCTGTAGGGCAGCATGAGGCCGACCTTGAGCTTTGCCGTGCCCTGTGCGCCGGCCGCGGAGGCCAGGGCGGCGAAGGCGATGGCCGTGAGCGCCAGGCGCGCGGTGCGAAGGTTCGTCATGGTGTCTGTCTCCTGT
Source organism: Variovorax sp. GW458-11-26-14-LB1 (assembly GCF_059423965.1). Classification (NCBI taxonomy): domain Bacteria; kingdom Pseudomonadati; phylum Pseudomonadota; class Betaproteobacteria; order Burkholderiales; family Comamonadaceae; genus Variovorax; species Variovorax sp. GW458-11-26-14-LB1. Next base: position 35,091 of record NZ_JBWKYW010000054.1, on the reverse strand, counting down.
TGTTGGTGATGAAAGAAGCGGTCGCGACGATGACACGATCCGGCTGATCGCGATGCGGGGAATGCCCGCATTCAGGGATTTCGAGCAGCTCGCAAACTCCACCGACGCGCGGGGCGATGTCGCGGATCTGCGCGAGCGTGCCGTACGCGTCGTCGATACCCTGCACCGCGAGCACGGGGCAGCGGATCGTGGCCAGCTCGGCCTCGATGTTCCAGTCGCGAAAGGGCGGGTGCAGCCAGATGCGGTTCCAGCCCCAGAAGGCCGAGTCGGCGCTGTCGTGGTAGCGGCCGAGCTTGCTGGGCAGGTCGGTGGTGCGGTAGGCGGTGCGCGCGATTTCGATGTTCGCGACGGTCTTGTCCTCCACGAAGATGTGCGGCGCGAGCACCACGAGGCCCGCGACCTTGTCGGAAAAGCGCGAGGCGTACAGCAGCGAGATCGAGCCGCCGTCGCTGTGGCCGAAGAGCCAGGGCTTCTCGTCGCCGAGCTTCAGCGCGGCGAACAGCGCGGGCAGCACCTCGTGCGCCTGGCGGTGCATGAAGTCGACGTCCCAGATCTCGTCCTCGGCGCGCGGCGTGGAGCGGCCGTAGCCGGGGCGCGAGAACACGAGCCCGCGCGCGCCGGCGGCTTCGCAGACCTGGGCGGGGAAGTCCTTCCACATCGCGACGGAGCCCAGGCCTTCGTGCAGGAACACGATGAGCGGGGCGTCGGCGCCGCGCTCGGGGGCGATCCACTGGCACTCGATGCGCACGGTGCGCCCGCGCCAGTCGATGGTGGCGAAGTCGGTGGCAACCGTCGGCGTGCTCATGCCTGCTTCTCGCGTTCGCGCAGCCGGAAGCGCTGGATCTTGCCGGTGGCCGTCTTGGGCAGCTCGCTCACGAACTCCAAAAAGCGCGGGTATTTGTAGGGCGCCAGGCGCTCCTTCACGAAGGCCTTGAGTTCGTCCTCGGTGGCGGCGGCGCCGTCTTTCAGCACGACGAAGGCCTTGGTCTTCGTGAGCCCGTCGGCGTCGTCCTTGCCGATGACGGCGGCCTCGAGCACGGCCGGGTGCTGCATCAGCGTGGCCTCGACCTCGAAGGGCGAGACGTAGATGCCGCTGACCTTGAGCATGTCGTCGCTGCGCCCCGCATAGGTGAAGTAGCCGTCGGCGTCGCGCGTGTACTTGTCGCCGCTCTTGGTCCAGCCGCCCTGGAAGGTGTCGCGCGACTTTTCGCGGTTGCTCCAGTACATGAGCGCCGAGCTCGGGCCGCGGATGTACAGGTCGCCCACCTCGCCGTCGGGCACGGGGCGGCCGTCTTCGCCGCGCAGCTCGACCTCGTAGCCGTCCACCGGCTTGCCCGTGGTGCCGTAGCGCACGTCGCCGGGGCGGTTGGAGATGAAGATGTGCAGCATCTCGGTCGAGCCGATGCCGTCGATGATCTCGCAGCCGAAGTGCGCCTTGAAACGCTGTGCGATCTCACCGGGCAGCGCCTCGCCGGCCGACGAGCACATGCGCAGCGCCACGGCTTCGCGCGCCGGCAGCTTCGGCGAGGCGAGCATGCCCGCGAAGCCCGTGGGCGCGCCGAAGAACACGGTGGGTTGGTGCTCCGTCCAGCGGCGGAAGGTCGCGTCGGGCGTGGGCCGCTCGGCCATCAGCACGACGGTGGCGCCGACCGACAGCGGGAAGGTCAGCGCATTGCCCAGGCCGTACGCGAAGTACATCTTGGCGGCCGAGAAGCACACGTCGCCTTCGGTGAGGCCGAGCACGGGCTTGCCGTAGAGCTCGGCGGTCCACCACAGGTTGGCGTGCGTGTGCACCGTGCCCTTGGGCTTGCCGGTGGAGCCGGAGGAATAGAGCCAGAAGCCGGGGTCGTCCGACGCGGTGGGCGCGGGGGCGGGCAGGGGCTCGGCGGCGGCGAGCGCGGCTTCGAACTCTTGCGCACCTTCGGGCAGCGGGCCCGTCGGTTGCGACACGAACAGCGTCTGCACTTCATGGCTGCCGCGCGCCATCGCATCTTGCAGGGTCGGCAGCAGCGCGCCCGACACCAGCACCGCCTGCGCGCGGCTGTGGTCGAGCATGTAGGCGTAGTCGTCGGGCGTGAGCAGCGTGTTCACGGCCACGGGCACGATGCCCGCGTAGAGGCAGCCCAGGAAACTCACGGGCCAGTCGTTGCCGTCGAGCATGAGCAGCAGCACGCGCTCTTCGCGGCGGATGCCCGCGGCCTTCAGCGCGGCGGCCAGGCGGCGCGCGCGGTCTTCGAGCTGGCCGTAGCCCAGCGTGCCGCGGTCGTCGATGTAGGCGGTGCGTGCGGCGCGGCCGCGGTTGAGGGCGAACAGGTGTTCGGCAAAGTTGAATCGTGCGGGCAGGCTGCTGTTCATCGTGTGTCTCCTTGGGGCCTGTGCGTGGCGCTAGAAGCCGAGCGCGGCGAGCACGCCGGGGCTCGCCTGCACCGCGCTCCTGCGGTGATAGAAGTCGAGCGCGCGCAGGCCGCCCAGTTCGGCGCCGCCACCCGCGCGGCCGGGGCCGCCGTGCAGCGACATCGGCATCACGTTGCCGTGGCCGGTGTGGGCCTGCGCGACCTCGGGCGTGATGACGTGCACGCGGCCGTGGCTCGGTGCGACCGACAGCGCGGCCTGGGCCAGCGCGGCGTCGTCGCTGCCGTACAGGGAGGTGACGAGCGAGCCCTGGCCCCGGTGCGCGAGCGCGATGCCGTGCGCGAGGTCGTTGTAGGGCAGCAGCGTGGCGACGGGGCCGAACACTTCCACATCGTGCACGCGCTGCGCCGCATCGGCATCGCGTGCGCCCAGCAGCACGGGGCCGATGCAGGCGGCCACGGCGGGGTCGGCGTCGATGAGGGGCTTGTTGCGGCTGTCGTGCAGCACGGTGGTCTGCGCGGCCAGGGCGTCGAGGCCGTCGCGCACGGCGTTCAGTTGCGCGCGGCTCACGAGCGAGCCCATGCGCACGCTCTCGTTGCGCGGGTTGCCGACCGTCACGCCCGCGAGCTTGGCGCCGATGGCTTCGGCGGCGGCGTCGTACACCTCGGCCGGCACGAGGATGCGGCGGATGGCGGTGCACTTCTGGCCTGACTTGACCGTCATCTCGCGCACCACTTCGCGCACGAGCAGGTTGAAGGCCTCGCTGCCGGGCGCGGCGCCGGGCAGCAGCAGGGCGCTGTTGAGGCTGTCGGCCTCGATGTTCACGCGCACCGAACGCTCGGCCACGGCCGGGTGCGAACGGATGATGGCGGCCGTCTCGGCCGAGCCGGTGAACGAGACCACGTCGAAAGGTTGGAGCTGGTCCATCAGGCCGGCTGAGCTGCCGCAGATGACCGACAGCGCGCCGGCCGGCAGCACGCCCGCATCGACCACGTCTTTCACCATGCGCTGCGTGAGCCAGGCGGTGGCCGTGGCGGGCTTCACGATCACGGGCACGCCCGACAGCAGCGCGGGCGCGGCCTTTTCCCACAGGCCCCACGAGGGGAAGTTGAAGGCGTTGATGAACAGCGCCACGCCGTGCGTCGGCACCTGCAGGTGCTGCGACTGGAACACGGGCTCCTTGCCGAGCTTCACGGCCTCGCCGTCGCGCAGCGCGCGCACGTCGCCGAGCGCGTCGCCCCACTTGGCGTACTGGCCGAGCGTGAAGATCGCGCCGTCGATGTCGACGGCCGAGTCGTTCTTCACCGTGCCGCAGTTCGCGGTGGCGATCTCGTAGTACGCGTCGCGGTTCGCCTGCAGCACTTTCACGAGCGCGGCTAGGAGGCCGGCGCGCTGGCGGTAGGTGAGGGCGCGCAGCGCGCGGCCGCCTTGTTCGCGCGCAAAGGCGAAGGCTTCGGGCAGGTCGAGGCCGGTGGCGTCGACGCGCGCGAGTTCGGTGCCGAGCACCGGGTCGAACAGGGGCGTGCCGGCGCCCGTGCCGCTTTGCCAGCGGCCGGCGACGTGGTTGGCGAGAAGGTCGGTCATGGGGTGAACTTGATCTGCCCTTCGGGCAGCAAATAAAGGACGAGCGCGCGGCCCTGGGCCACGGTCGGGCGGTGTGCGGTGCCGGGCCCGTAGACGCACCAGCCCGCGGGCCGTCCGTCGAAGGTGGCGGTGGGGGTGTCGTCCAGCGGCATGATCAGGTCGATCTCGCCGTTGGGGTGCGTGTGGTGCGGGCCGGCGAGGTCCTGCATGTCGACCACGTCGACCGAGAAGCGGTGCAGCGCGTCCTCGGCCTTGAAGACGCGGCCGTACTTGATGCCGCCGCCTTCGCGATCGCACAGCCAGCCCTCGGCGACGCCGCCGATGCAGGCCTGGCGCAGTTGCGCAAAACGGGCGCTGCCGGCGCCGTGGGTGGCGTTGAGCCACTGGTCGAGCGCGGCGTCCAGCGGCTGGCCGGCGATCTCGGCGGTCAGGTCTGCGATCAGCTGGTGAAATGCCGCCTTGCCGGTGGCGGGCGTGGGGGTTTCGGACATCGTGGGCCTCGAACGGATGAACTATCGTCTTCTTGCAGGAAGTCTGCGTGTGCAGTATCTTGCGTGTGATCGAACAATAAGCAGCGAGACAACAGGTGTCAAGCAATATAGTGCATCTATGGTGTTTACCCTGAGCGCGCACAATCCCGGCGAAGAACGAGGAATGGCATGAACGAGCATGTAGACGCGGTGCTGGCCACCGCGCCCGAGGGCGGCACCGGCAACCACGGCGCCGCCGTGGCCGGGGAGGCCAAGAACCCGCTGCTGGTGGCACTGGGCGACCGCGTGCGCAACCTGCGCGCGCAGCGCGGTCTCACGCGCAAGGCGGTGGCCCTGGCGGCCGACGTGTCGGAGCGCCATCTGGCGAACCTGGAATACGGCATCGGCAACGCATCGATCCTGGTGCTGCAGCAGGTGGCCGGGGCGCTGCACTGCTCGCTGGCCGAGCTGGTGGGCGACGTGACGACCAGCTCGCCCGAGTGGCTGCTGATCCGCGAACTGCTGGAGCACCGCAGCGAGGCCGACCTGCGCCGCGTGCGCGTGGCGCTCGGCGAGATGCTGGGCACGGCCTCGGTCGACCCGGCGCGGCACCGGCGCATCGCGCTCGTGGGGCTGCGCGGCGCGGGCAAGTCGACGCTGGGGCAGATGCTGGCCGAAGACCTCGAAATTCCGTTCATCGAGCTGAGCCGCGAGATCGAGAAGCTCGCGGGCTGCAGCGTGCGGGAAATCCACGACCTGTACGGCACCAACGCCTACCGCCGCTACGAGCGCCGCGCGCTGGAAGAAGCGGTGCAGATCTACAGCGAGGTGGTCATCGCCACGCCCGGCGGCATCGTGTCCGACCCGGCCACGTTCAACGAGCTGCTGGCCCACTGCACCACCGTGTGGCTGCAGGCCGCGCCCGAGGAGCACATGGGCCGCGTGGCCGCGCAGGGCGACACCCGCCCGATGGCCGCCAGCAAGGAGGCCATGGAAGACCTGCGCCGCATCCTGAACGGGCGCGCCGCTTTCTATTCGAAGGCCGATCTGTCGGTCGATACCAGTGGGAAGACGTTGCCGCAGAGCTTCCAGGCCTTGCGCGCGGTTGCTCGGCAGTCGATGGGGCTGGCCTGAGTTTCTTGCTGCTGGCGTTGGGGCGCTCGCTGTTCAGGGCGACGCTCCCGCCGACGGGGTACCTTGCTCCGCGAATGTCCCCCGGGGCTTCGCCCCTCCTCCTTGATTTCGCTGCGCAAGGCACCCCATCGGCGTGAGCGTTTCAGAGCAGTTGTTGATCGGCCGTGAACCGACCGCGTGCCCCCGTGCGCAGGGCACCGGGTGCTTCCCGCAGCGAAATCAAGGAGGAGGGCGAAGCCCGGGGGACATTCGCGGAGGGAAGTACCCGGTGTCCTGTGCACGCCCCCTGATCTCTCATCTGCCTGAAATCTGAAAAAAAGCACAACAGGCATTGACTTGCCTGTTTGCATGCAGCATGATGCATGTCATCGGAACAAGGAAGTGCATTATTATTCCTGTTCACGGTTTTCTGAACACAGCCCCACAGGAGACTTCCGCATGACCGACACCACGCTCCAGGCGCCCCAGCGCGTCGACTACCGCATCGAACCCGCCCAGTACCGCCACTGGTCGCTGAGCTTCGACGGCGCCATTGCGCGCCTCACGCTCGACATCGCGGAAGACGGCGGCATCCGCCCCGGCTACAAGCTCAAGCTCAACAGCTACGACCTGGGCGTGGACATCGAGCTGAACGACGCGCTCAACCGCATCCGCTTCGAGCATCCCGAAGTGCGCAGCGTGATCGTCACCAGCGGCAAGGACCGCATCTTCTGCTCCGGCGCCAACATCTTCATGCTCGGCGTTTCCAGCCACGCCTGGAAGGTGAACTTCTGCAAGTTCACCAACGAGACGCGCAACGGCATGGAAGACACCTCCAAGCACTCGGGCCTGAAGTTCCTCGCGGCCGTGAACGGCGCCTGCGCCGGCGGCGGCTACGAACTGGCACTGGCCTGCGACGAAATCCTGCTGGTCGACGACCGCTCCTCGTCCGTCTCGCTGCCCGAAGTGCCCCTGCTCGGCGTGCTGCCCGGCACCGGCGGCCTCACCCGCGTGACCGACAAGCGCCACGTGCGCCATGACCTCGCCGACATCTTCTGCACCAGCGTCGAAGGCGTGCGCGGCCAGCGCGCGGTCGACTGGCGTCTGGTCGACGCCGTGGCCAAGCCCGCGCAGTTCCCCGCCGCCGTGCAGGAACGCGCCAAGCAACTCGCCGCCGGCAGCGACCGTCCCGCCGGCGCCAAGGGCGTGGCCCTGACCCGCGTCGAACGCACCGACAGCGCCGACGGCATCGCGTATGCCCACGTCAACGTGCAGATCGACCGCAGCAAGCGCACCGCGACCATCACCGTGAAGGCGCCCACCGGCGCGCAGCCGGCCGACATCGCCGCCATCGAAGCCGCGGGCGCCGCCTGGTGGCCGCTGGCCGTGTGCCGCGAGCTCGACGACGCCATCCTCAACCTGCGCACCAACGAACTCGACGTCGGCACCTGGCTGCTCAAGACCGAAGGCGACGCCGCCGCCGTGCTCGCATCGGATGCCGTGATGTTCGCCAACAAGGACCACTGGCTGGTGCGCGAAACCATCGGCGCGCTGCGCCGCACGCTGGCGCGCCTGGACGTGTCGTCGCGCAGCCTGTTCGCGCTGGTCGAGGCCGGCTCGTGCTTCGCCGGCACGCTGGCCGAGCTGGCCTTCGCGGCCGACCGCACCTACATGCTCGCGCTGCCCGACGACGCCGCACGCGCACCCAAGCTCACGCTCAACGAATTCAACTTCGGCTTCTTCCCGATGGTGAACGACCAGAGCCGCCTGCAGCGCCGCTTCTATGAAGAGACCGCACCGCTCGAAGCCGCGCGCGCCGCCGCCGGCCAGGCGCTCGACGCCGACGAAGCCGTGAAGCTCGGCCTCGTCACCGCCGCGCCCGACGACATCGACTGGGACGACGAGATCCGCATCGCCATCGAAGAGCGCGCCGCCATGTCGCCCGACGCACTCACCGGCCTCGAAGCCAACCTGCGCTTCGCCAGCAAAGAGAACATGGCCACCCGCATCTTCGGCCGCCTCACGGCCTGGCAGAACTGGATCTTCAACCGCCCCAACGCCGTCGGCGAAAAGGGCGCCTTGAAGGTCTACGGCACCGGCCAGAAAGCCGGCTTCGACCTGAACCGCGTTTGAGCACAGAGCAGTCCGCACAACCCAAGGAACAACGATGAGCACGATCAACTACAGCGAGAAGATCCCCAACAACGTCAACCTCGGCGAAGACCGCACGCTGCAGCGCGCGCTCGAAGGCTGGCAGCCCAACTTCATCAACTGGTGGGACGACGTGGGCCCCGAAGGCTCCACCAACCACGAGGTGTACCTGCGCACGGCCGTGAGCGTCGACCCGCAAGGCTGGGCGCAGTTCGGCCACGTGAAGATGCGCGACTACCGCTGGGGCATCTTCCTGAACCCGGGCGACGCCAACCGCGAAGTGCACTTCGGTGACCACAAGGGCGAGAAGGTTTGGCAGGACGTGCCCGGCGAACACCGCGCCAACCTGCGCCGCATCATCGTCACGCAGGGCGACACCGAGCCTGCGTCGGTCGAGCAGCAGCGCCACCTGGGCCTCACGGCGCCGTCGATGTACGACCTGCGCAACCTGTTCCAGATCAACGTCGAGGAAGGCCGCCACCTGTGGGCCATGGTCTACCTGCTGCAGAAGCACTTCGGCCGCGACGGCCGCGAAGAGGCCGACGCGCTGCTGCAACGCACCTCGGGCGACGCCAACAACCCGCGCATCCTGGGCGCCTTCAACGAGAAGACGCCCGACTGGCTCGCGTTCTTCATGTTCACCTACTTCACCGACCGCGACGGCAAGTTCCAGCTGGCCGCGCTGGCCGAGAGCGCGTTCGACCCGCTGGCGCGCACCACGAAGTTCATGCTGACCGAAGAGGCGCACCACATGTTCGTGGGCGAGAGCGGCGTGTCGCGCGTCATCGCGCGCACCGCGCAGGTCATGAACGAGCTCAAGACCGACGACGCGCAGAAGATCCGCGCCGCCGGCTGCATCGACCTGGGCACCATCCAGCGCTACCTGAACTTCCACTACTCGGTGACCATCGACCTGTTCGGCGCCGACCAGTCGAGCAACGCCGCCATCTTCTACAGCTCGGGCCTGAAGGGCCGCTACGAAGAAGGCAAGCGCGACGACGACCACGTGCTCAAGGGCCAGACCTACAAGGTGCTCGAGGTCAAGGACGGCCAGCTCGTCGAGAAGGACGTGCCGATGCTCAACGCCCTGAACGAAGTGCTGCGCGACGACTTCATCAAGGACTCGGTGGCCGGCGTCGGCCGCTGGAACAAGGTGCTCGAGAAGGCCGGCATTCCCACCCGCCTGGTCGTGCCGCACAAGGCCTTCAACCGCCAGATCGGCGCACTCGCCGGCATCAAGATGTCGCCCGAGGGCCGTGTGGTGAACGACATCGAATGGGCCGCCAAGCGCGACGAATGGCTGCCGAGTTCCGAAGACTTCGCTTTCGTGGCATCGTTGATGGGCCGCGTGATCGAGCCGGGCAAGTTCGCAGGCTGGATCTCGCCGCCGGTGATGGGCATCAATCGACAGCCGGTGGATTTCGAGTACGTGCGTTTCGGCTGAGCGTCTGGATATGAAGCCCTCGTCCCCACGGCGAGGGCATGGAGAACAACATGGACATGGTCGTTGAAGCCGGGGTCATCAAGCAGCACCTGATCGACCCCGAGATCTGCATCCGCTGCAACACCTGCGAGGCGACCTGCCCCGTGAACGCGATCACGCACGACGACAACAACTACGTCGTTCGTGCGGACGTCTGCAATGGCTGCATGGCCTGCATCTCGCCGTGCCCCACGGGCTCGATCGACAACTGGCGCACCATGCCGCTGGTGCGTGCGTACACCATCGAAGAACAGCTCACGTGGGAAGAACTTCCCGCCGAGCTCTCGCCCGAGGAACTCGAGGCGGCGGGCGTGTCCGGCGCTGCGGCCGACGCCGCGGAAGTGCCCGCCCAGACGCAGGCCCAGGCCGCCGTGCAGGGCACCGAGCCCGCTTTCAATTCCGCGCAGTACGGCGCCAGCGTGCCGCCCTGGTCGGCCGCGCACGCCTACACCAACCTCTTTCCGCCGAAGACGCCGACCACCGCCACCGTGGTGGGCAACTTCAACTGCACCGAGGCCGGCTTCGACAGCGAGACGCACCACATCGTGCTCGACTTCGGCGTGGTGCCGTTCCCGGTGCTCGAAGGCCAGTCGATCGGCATCGTGCCGCCGGGCGTCGATGCCATCGGCAAGCGCCACCATGCGCGCCAGTACTCGGTGGCCAGCCCGCGCAACGGCGAGCGGCCCGGCTACAACAACGTCTCGCTCACCGTGAAGCGCGTCACTGAGGACCACGAGGGCGACCCGGTGCGCGGCGTGTGCTCCAACTACGTGTGCGACCTCAAGGTGGGCGACACCGTGCAGGTGGTGGGGCCCTTCGGCGCGTCGTTCCTGATGCCGAACCACCCCAAGTCGCACATCGTGATGATCTGCACCGGCACCGGCAGCGCGCCCATGCGCGCCATGACCGAATGGCGCCGCCGCCTGCGCAAGAGCGGCAAGTTCGAAGGCGGCAAGCTCATGCTGTTCTTTGGCGCGCGCACGCAGCAGGAGCTGCCGTACTTCGGCCCGCTGCAATCGCTGCCCAAGGACTTCATCGACATCAACTTCGCGTTCTCGCGCACGCCGGGCCAACCCAAGCGCTATGTGCAGGACCTGATGCGCGAACGCGCCGCCGACCTGGCCGCGCTGCTGAAAGACGGCGCCAGCCACTTCTACGTGTGCGGCCTCAAGAGCATGGAAGAGGGCGTGGTGCTCGCACTGCGCGACGTGGCGAAGGAAGCGGGGCTGGACTGGGACACCGTCGGTGCGCAACTCAAGCGCGAAGGCCGCCTGCACCTCGAAACGTACTAAGCTGCGGCGGATGCAGTTCGCCGACTTCCATGCAGGCCAGGTCATCGAGGCCGGGCCTTATGTGCTCACCGAAGCCGAACTCGTGCAGTTCGCGCGGGCCTACGACCCGCAGTGGTTCCACACCGACGCCGAGGCGGCGGCAGGCAGCCCCTTCGGCGGGCTCATCGCGAGCGGCTGGCACACCTGCTCGATCGCGATGCGGCTGGTGGTCGAGGCGGCGCTGGCCGGTTCCGAATCGTTCGCCTCGCTCGGGCTCGAACACGTGCGCTGGCCAAACCCCGTGCGCCCCGGCGATGCGCTTCGGCTCGTGGCCGACGTGATCGAGGTGCGCCGTTCCGAAAAGCGCCCCACGCTCGGCATCCTGCGCTGGCGCTGGCGGCTGTTCAACCAGCGCGCGCTGGTGGTGCTCGACACCGAAGTCACCAGCCTCTTCAAGCTGTCCGCCCCCGACCTCTGAACGACACAAGCCCGCAACGCGCTAGCGCTGCGGGCTTGATTTCTTCTTGCGGAGCGATGCGCTGCAGCCGCCGCGTCCGGCCGCTGCAGCTTGGACCTGCTTACTTCTTGTGCAGGTCGACCGCGCCGGAGCCCTGGGCCTTGCCGCTCGCCTTGGCGCCGGCCGTGGCCGGTTTCACGGCACCGCCCACGGCGCCAGCGGCACCGGTCGCGCTGTTCACGGTGCTGCCCACGGTGTTGGTCACACCGCCGACGGCCTGCGTCGCGCCGCCCACGGCGCCGGTGGCACCGCCGACCGCACCCGTGGCCGTGCCGAGCACGCCACCGACGGCATTGCCCACGCCGCCGGTCGCGCCGGAGGTGGAGGTGTCCGCGTTGGCATCGGCCGACGCACCGGTCTGCGTGCGTGCGCCTGCGGCGCCGCCTTGCGTCGCGCCGGTGCTGCCCGAGGCCTTCACATCGGCGTTGACCCCCACGCCGACCCCGACGCCTTGCGCCTGGGCCGTCCCGCCGAGGGCCAGCAGGCCCGCCAGCATGGCGCCGATGAAGATGCGGTTGGTTGCATGTGTAGTCATGAGTGACAGTTCCTTTCGTTGCTGAGTCACGGGTTGCAGAACCGACCGGGGTTCGATCGATTCGGGGGCAACCATGACGGGCCGGCAGGTTGTCGCCATGTGCGGCGCGTTCGCTCGACGCTGTGGGAATCGGCCGTCGGCGGAATGGGGGGCTCGTGCGTTAGGGCGGCGTTCTCGCGGCCATGCGCAGCATCGCGATCTTGCGCGCGCGCAGTTGCTGCAGCTGCCGGCGAAAGCGCTCTTCGATTTGCGCGTTCGCCGCTGCCTTGCCGATCAGGCTGTCGATCTCTTTCAATCCAGCCGCGGCATCAAGCTTGTCCAGGGCCTTGATTGCATTCCAGAGTTCCAAGTCTCTGCAGGACCTGGCCTTGATTTGATCGGCGACGATCTGCACACCTGTCACGACCTTGGGTTGATCTGGTGCATAGACGCGGTCCCCGTGGTACTTGAAACCATGCCGATGAATGATCTGCTTCGCAGTCCACAGAAACCGAGGTGTCGCGCCCATGCCTGACCATGTCAGATCGTCGACGTAGTAGCTGTCCCTGACGCCATGCTGGAGTGCATGCCTGTGGAGTTCATCGAACATTGGCTTTGCCGAAAGGAACGCCAGCAGTTCACTGGTACGACAGCCGATGGGAAGATGACCGTCAACTGTGCAGAGCTTGGCCAGGAGGCTGGCCACATCGGGGCTGCATTTCAATGCATCGCAAAAGAATCTGTAGACGCGTGCGACAGAAACCGAGGCAAAGAACTTCTTGATATCGAGCTTGATGAGGCGGACCGCCCCAACGTGCATGCGTGCGTTTGTTATGTAGGAGCGCCGTTTTTGTCCCGAATGAAGATAGTCTGGTTTCTCGATGCGATTCAGCAGCTGAAATAGCTTTCGTTGAATCCGCTCTAGCGCGGGCTTCGGCGCTTCCACGAAGCGCTTCTTCTCTGCATGAACAGTGTCATGGGATCGGTAGTTGTTGCCTCGATCCACCAATGTCTGCAGGCTCGATCGACTGGCAGAGAGAAGTCTCGCCAGCTTCCGTTTGCTCTTCAACTTGTAGAGCGGACTCTGGTCCAACGGGTAGCTTTTTGCACAGAGCATGTGAAACGCATGCAAAGACAGAACGAACTCACGAAGGCGTGCCGCATGCAGCTGAAACTGTTGGCGCTCGCATGCGTCGAGTAAGGGGCCCAGAGGTCATCCTCGGCAAGCTCCAGACTTCAAGAAGCGTGCAAATGAGCCGGATGACCCAAATGACGCACCGGACAATCCGGATGCTCATACGCTTCGGCGATGCCTGCCGGCGACTTGGGCGCCTGCGCTTCTTCCTTGCCATGTCATGGCTCCTTTCTCAGGTTGGGCCCCGCGACATGCGGGACCTCTCGTTGGCACTGAGAAAGTGGGTGTGCACCAGCAGTTCTACCTCTGGGCCGTCAGTGTTGGCTTCAGGCTCGTCTGAAGCCAATGCCGTCCAGACGCATTGCGCTTGCGAAGGCCGTCTTTGTCGAGGATGGCGGCTGTACAAGAACTACGCGCCCGGAAGGTGCCAGAAATCTCTCGATTTCCACGAGTCTCTTTTCCGAGACTCCACTTTTGCCGTTGCACCCTTTAGCCCAAGTGGGCGCAAATCTACACGCGCTCGAAGTTGAAAACAAGAAAAAGCCGAGTGCTTCAATCCAGCTTCCGCGCGCACAAAGTCCATGTCCATTTCAGGGGCTAGCGAGGGCAAGGCCTATTTCCGGAAAACATGCAACTCATAATGTTGCATGAAACGAGACAGCAAGCTTTCCGGCGTGCTCCACGTGCTGCTGCACATGGCCGAGTTGAACGCCCCCATCACCTCCGAGGCGCTCGCCGCGGCGATGCAGACCAACCCCGTGGTCGTGCGCCGGCTCATGGCGGGCTTGCGGCAGGCCGGCTTCGTCAGCTCGGCGAAGGGGCATGGCGGCGGGTGGGTGCTGTCGTGTTCGCTGGGCTCGGTGACGCTGGGCGACATCCACAACGCCGTCGGCGCGCCCGCGCTGCTGGCCATGGGAAACCGCACCGAGAGCCCGGGCTGCATCGTCGAGCAGGCGGTGAACGCGGCGCTCGACGGCGCCTGCCAGGAGGCCGAGGCGCTGCTGCTGCGGCGGCTCAACGGCATCACGCTGGCCGATCTCTCCAAGGACTTTCATCGCCGCATGACGAGCGGCGGCTTCACAGCGAAGGACATCGCACATGCGTCATGACGCACTCATCGTGGGCGGCAGCTTTGCCGGCCTCTCCGCCGCCATGCAACTGGCGCGCGCACGCAGGAAGGTCTGCGTGGTCGATGCGGGCGCGTCGCGCAACCGCTTCGCCGCGGCCTCGCACGGCTTCTTCGGGCAGGACGGCATGCCGCCGCTGCAGATGATTGCCGACGCGCGCGACAAGCTGCTCGCCTATCCGTCGGTCACCTTCGTCGAAGGCACGGTGACTGCGGCGACGGCCGATGGCGCGGAGGGCTTCACGGTTTCATTGAACGGCGGGGAACAGCTGTCGACGCGCAAGCTGCTGCTGGCCTTCGGCGTGCAGGACGGCCTGCCGGACATCGCGGGCCTCGGCGAACGCTGGGGGAAGAGCGTGCTGCACTGTCCTTACTGCCATGGCTACGAGTTCGGCGACCGTCCGCTGGGCGTGCTCTTTCACAGCGCGCACCCGCCGGACCACGCGCTGCTGATCGCCGAGTGGGGCCCGACCACGCTCTTCCTGAATGGCGACGCAGGGCCGGACACCGAGGCGCGCGCCCGGCTGCAATCACGCGGCGTGACTCTCGAGCCCGGACGCATCGCCGGCGTCGAAGGGCAGGGGACGGACCTGGCGGCCGTGCGCCTGGACGACGGGCGGCGCGTGCCGATCGAGGCGTTGTTCGTGGCGCCGCACACGCGGCCGACCAGTCCGCTGGCCGAGCAGCTGGGCTGCGCGTTCGACGACGGCCCGACCGGCCGGGTGCTGCGCGTCGATGCGATGAAGACGACCACGGTGCCCGGCGTGTACGCGGCGGGCGACGTGGCGATGGCTTTTTCCAACGCCACGCTGGCCTCGGCCGACGGGCTGTTCGCCGGGGTGTCGATGCACCGCGCGCTGGTGTTCGGCGCCTGATTTCAAATTTTTTCGGGGGAAGATGGCAAACAGCCTCAAACCACCCTATAATCTGAGGCTCACGCGGGAATAGCTCAGTTGGTAGAGCGCAACCTTGCCAAGGTTGAGGTCGAGAGTTCGAGACTCTTTTCCCGCTCCAAATCGCATGAAAAGGCCACCTCACCAGGTGGCCTTTTTCATTGGCGCGCCGCTTTCAACCTCGCGCCGGCAGCACGGTCCCCCGGCTCTCGCCGAAACCGATGCGCGCATGGCCGGGCTTCTCGCACCAGCCGCGCAGCAGCACCGCATCCCCGTCTTCCAGGAAACCGCGCGTCTCGCCGTTGGCCAGCGTCACCGGGGTTTGGGCCGCGCGGGTCAGCTCGATGATCGCGCCGGCCTCGCCCTCGCCGGGGCCCGAGATGGTGCCGCTGCCGAACAGGTCGCCCGGGTTCAGGCTGCAGCCGCCCACCGTGTGGTGCGCCACCATCTGCGCAATGCTCCAGTACTGGTGCCGGAAGCTCGTGCCCGACAGGCGCGACGGCCCGGTCTTCTGCGCGCGCGCCTTTTCGCTTTCGAGCCAGACCTCCAGGCGTATGTCGAGCGCGCCGCCTTCGCGGTTCGCGCTGCTTTCCAGATACGGCAGCGGTTGCGGCTCGTTCGCGGGCCGCGTCCACGCCTGGCGGTAGGGCGCCAGCGCTTCCATCGTCACGATCCACGGCGAGATCGTGGTCGCGAAGTTTTTCGCCAGGAAGGGCCCGAGCGGCGCCATTTCCCAGAACTGGATGTCGCGCGCCGACCAGTCGTTGAGCAGGCAGAGGCCGAAGATGTGCTCTTCCGCGCGCGCGAGCGGAATCGCCTCGCCTTGCGCATTGCCCTGGCCGATCCACACGCCCAGCTCCAGTTCGTAGTCGAGCCGCGCGCAGGCCTGGTAGGTCGGCGCCTTCGCACCGGGTGCCATGGTCTGGCCCATCGGCCGGTGAAAGCGCTGGCCGCTCACGCCGATGGTCGACACGCGCCCGTGGTACGCGGTCGGCACCCAACGGAAGTTGGGCGTGACGTCGCCGTCGGGGTTCATCAGGCGGCTGATGTTCAGCGCGTGGTCGATCGAGGTGTAGAAGTCGGTGTAGTCGCCGATGCGCGCGGGCACGGTGTATTCGACCTCGGCCTGCGGCACGAGGCAGCCGCGCAGGTCGTCCGCGGTCGCGGCCGGCGCGTCGCTGTGCAGCAGCGCGAAGACCGCATGGCGCAGCGCCTGCCAGGCGGGCGGGCCGAGCGCGAAGAAATCGTTCAGCGCGGGCAGGGCGGCGGCGCGTGCTGCATCGAGCGCCAGGCCGTCGACGTGCGAGCCCGCGGCCAGCGCCGCGAGGTCGAGCACCTGGTCGCCGATGGCCACGCCGCCGCGAAACGGCTCGGGGCGGCCGGTGCGGCGGAACATCGCATACGGCAGGTTCTGGATCGGAAAGTCGCTGCCCGCGACGTTGGCCGAGGCGACCCAGCTGCGGGCGCCGGCGTCGTGCGTGTGGTTGAGTTCGATCATGTTCACACCGACGCCATCAGCGCGTCATCGAAGATCGCCACCGCGCGCGTCCAGCCCGCCGAGGCGCCGCGGATCTTGTGCGGGAAGCAGCTGATGAAAAAGCCCGTGGGCGGCAGCACCTCGAGGTTGTGCAGCTTCTCGATGTGGCAGTAGCCGATGTCGCGCCCGGCCTTGTGGCCTTCCCAGATGAGCGAGGCGTCGTGCGTCTCGCCGTACTTCTTGGCGGTGTGCACGAAGGGCGCGTCCCAACTCCAGGCGTCGGTGCCCGTGAGGCGCACGCCGCGCTCCAGCAGATACATCGTCGCTTCGTAGCCCATGCCTGCGCCGGCCGACACGTAGTCGGGGTTGCCGTAGCGCGAGCCGGCGCGCGTGTTGACCACCACGATCTCCAGCGGGCTCAGCGTGTGGTTGATGCGCTTCAGTTCTGCTTCGACGTCGGCAGCCGTGACCACGTAGCCGTCGGCGAAGTGGCGAAAGTCGAGCTTCACGCCGGGCTGGAAGCACCACTCGAGCGGCACGTCGTGGATGGCGATGGCGGGCTTCTTCTCACCCAGCGCCTTGTCCATCGTCGAGTGGAAGTGATACGGCGCATCGAGGTGCGTGCCGTTGTGCGTGGACAGCTGCACCAACTCCACGGCCCAGCCTTCGCCGTCGGGCAGGTCTTCTTTCTTCAGGCCGGGAAAGAAGGGCTCGATCTGCTCGAAGGTGTGCTCGTGCGTGAAGTACTGGATCTTCGGCGCGAAGGCCGGCGGATCGGACAGCACGTCGTTTTCGAGAAAGATCGACAGGTCGACGAACTTGCGTGGCATGGCGAGGCTCCTTGTGGGGTGTTGGATTGGAGGGCATTGGTCAGGGCTGCTGCCAACGCAGCAGGCGCTTTTCGGCAAAGGCCAGCAGCGCGTTGCTCACGAAGCCGATGAGCCCGAGCAGCACGATGCCGGCGAACAGATCGCTGGCACGGAAGGCGCGCGCCGCCAGCAAGATGGCCTGGCCCAGGCCGCTTTGCGAGGCGATCATTTCGCCCACCACCGCGACGATGAGCGCGATGGTCAGCGCCAGCCGCATGCCGGCCAGGATGTCGGGCATGGCATTGGGCAGGCCCATCTTCCAGATGTACGCGGCGCGCGACATCTGCAGGCAGCGCGCCACTTCCGACAGGCGCGGTTCCACGGCCGCGAAGCCGTGCACCGTGGCCAGCAACACCGGCCACATCGCGCCGAAGGCGACCACGAACAGCACCATGCCGGGGTTCAGCCCGAAGATCGAAATGGCCAGCGGCAGCAGCGCCGAAGCAGGCAGCGGACGGATGAACTCCAGCGTCGGCTGCACCCAGGCGCGCACGGCGGGCGACACGCCGATGGCCGCGCCCAGCAGCACGCCGAACAGCGACGCCAGCAGCCAGCCTTCGACCATGCGACCGACCGTGGCCTGCGTGAAGGCGAGCAGCTCGCCGTTGCCTGAATTGCCGGAAGAGAGATTGAGCCCTTCGAGCAGGCTCGCGAAGGTGGCCTGCGGCGTCGGCAAAAACACGCGGCTGACCCAGCCCGCGTTGCTCGCCACCCACCACAGCGCGATCAGCGCGAGCAGCACGGCCACGGAGCCCAGCCATCCCAGACCCAGTCGGCCGTTGCGGTGGTTGTTCATGGCTGCACCCCCATGCGGCGTGCGACCCAGGCCTGCAAGCGCACCATGCCCGCGTTGACTGCGAAGCCCACCACGCCGATCCAGCCGAGCCACGCGAGCATCAGCGCGGGGTCGAAGCTCTGCTGCGCGATCATCATCGCGTAGCCCATGCCGTGCGGATTGGCGGCGATCTCGACCGTCACCGCCACCACCAGTGCCACGGCCACACCGAGGCGCAGCGCGACGAACAGGCGAGGCACGATGGCCGGCAGCACGATCTTGAGGGCACGTTCGCGCGCCGACAGCCCGAGCACGCGGCTCACCTCGAGCAGCCGGGGCTCGATCTGCTGCACCGCCGACTGCACCAGCACCAGCAGCGGCCAGAAGGTGGCGAAGGCGACGATGGCCACTTCCATGCGCACGCCGAAACCGAAGCCCAGCATCGCGAGCGGGATCAGCGCGACCGACGGCACAGGGCGCAGCACCTCGATGGACACGGCGCCCAGCTGCGCCGCACGGCGCGAGAGCCCGAGCACCAGCCCGAGTGCAATGCCGAGCACCGCACCCAGCAGCAGGCCCAGCGCCGCCGTGCCCAGCGTGAAGCCCGTGGCCTGCCAGAGCGAGCCGTCCATGGCCGCGCCGACGAAGGCCTTGGCTGCTGCGCTCGGCGGCGCCAGCGCATCGCTGCCCAACGCCGCCGCGCGCCGCGCGTACCACTCGAAGGCACCGACCAGCAGCGCGGGAAACACCCACGGCCGCAACCAGCGCAAGAGGCGGCCTTCAGTCATGGCCCTGCTCGATGAAGGCGAACAGTTCACGCCGCAACTGCAGGTACTCCGGATGCTCCTTGGTCGTCAGCTGGTCGCGCGGGCGCGGGATCTTCACGTCGATCATCCGCGCCAGGCTCGGCCGCCCCGGCCCGGGGTTGGCCTGCAGCGCGATCACGCGGTCGCCGAGGTAGATGGCCTCTTCCAGGTCGTGCGTGACGAACAGCACCGTGAGCCCGTCGTCGCGCACCAGCCGCGCGAGCTCGTCCTGCAGGCTCTGGCGCGTGAGTGCGTCGAGTGCGCCGAAAGGCTCGTCCATCATCATCAGCTCGGGCTTCTGCGCGAGGCAGCGCGCAATCTGCGCGCGCTGCTGCATGCCGCCCGACAGCTGCACCGGAAACTTGTGCGCGTGCTTGGCGAGCCCGACCTTGCCGAGCACGTCGGCAATGCGCGGCGCGCGCTCGGCCGCGGGCACGCCCGCGGCTTCGAGCGCGAGGCTCACGTTGCCTTCGACCGTGCGCCACGGCAGCAGCGCGCGGCCGTAGTCCTGGAACACGAAGGCCACTTCGCGCGAGGGCGCCGTCATCGGCACGCCCTTGCGCCGCACCTCGCCGGCACTGGCGGTGACGAGGCCGCTGGCCGCGCGCAGCAGCGTGGTCTTGCCGCAGCCGCTCGGGCCGACGATGCAGACGAACTCGCCACGCGCCACGTCGAACGAGGTGGGCGACAGGATCTCGCGCCCGCCGAGGCGGATGGTGACGCCGTCGAAGCGCAGGAAGGAATCGGCGGCCGCGCTCACTTGGCGATCAGCTTCGCAACGTCGATGTTCGTCTTGAGCATGTCCTGCTCCTTCATGAGCCCGGTCCAGTAGCCCAGCTGCTTGTCGGTGACGACCGGGCCGGGCGGCGAGACCTGCACCTTGGCCAGCACCTCGGGCGGCAGCTTGATGTACTTGCCGATGGCCGTGCGCACCTTGGCGTCGTTCTTCGGCTGCTGGATGAAGGCGCCGGCCTCGACCAGCGCCTCGCGGAAGGCGCGCGCGGTGGCGGGGTTCTTCGCCACCCACTCGCGCTTGGCCGCGTGCACGATGGTCTGGTTGTTCTCGGGCAGGAAGGTCGAGTAGTACGAAGCCACGTAGCCCGCGCCGCTCTCGGTGATGCGGCTCATGAACGGGTCGGCCGACACCACCGCATCGACCGAGCCGCCGCGCAGCAGGTCGGCATGCTGCGGGAACGCGGCCTCGATGAAGTTGACCTTGCGGTAGTCGACGCCGCTGTCCTTCAGCCACGCGCGGAAGGTCACGTGCAGGAAGGCACCGAGCCCCGGCACGCCGATCTTCTTGCCCACGCAGTCCTGCGCGCTCTTGATGCCCGAGCCCGCGCGCGCCACGAGGCCGAAGCCCGTGATCGTCTTCGAGGTGAGGCCGCCGCCGGCCACCAGCACCAGGTCGAGCCCGCCGTCCACCGCCTGCAGGAACACCGAGGGCGTGGGCCCGCCGATCTGCAGCGAGTCGGACTGCAGCGCGGCCGGGATGGTGGAGTTCAGCGGAATGAACTTCAGCTCCACGTCGAGGTTGCGCTTCTTGAAGTAGCCCTCTTCGGCCGCCACGAAGACCGAGGCGAAGTCGGTCACCGCCGTGTAGCCGAACACGATCTTCGGGTGGGCCTGCTGTGCGCGCGAAGGCAACGAGGCGGTGGCCGATACGGCCGCGAGCGCCGACAGCAGGGTGCGTCTTTTCATCATGGCTGGGGTCTCCTGGGGATGGTCTTTTTCGTGCGTGAGGACTTGGCGACGACGGTCTTTGACGCCGCCTTCGGCTTCGGCAGCGCGGCGCGCAGGCCGCCGGCGATGAAGTTCACGAGCATCGGCGCCACGGCCGGGTCGGCGCGTGTGTTCTCGCCGCGCGAGAGTCGTTCGATGCGGCTGTCGGTCAGGTGGTGCAGCAGCGCGCCCAGCGCGAACTGGTAGCCCCATGCGACCTGGCTGCGCGTGGCGTGCGGGAGTGCCACGTGCAGTGCGTCGATGTAGGCCTCGGCCAGCGGGTCGAAGTAGCCGCGCAGCACGCGGTCGGCTTCTTCAGTCGCGTGGTACAGCTCGCGCGCCACCAGCAGCGCGTAGTACTCGCCCTCGGTGCTCGCGCGCAGCGCCAGCACGGGCGCGGTGAAGGCCTCGATGATGCGCGTCAGCGTGCGCGCGTCGTCGGGGTCGATGGTCACGGCCGCCAGGCGCGCCAGCCGCTCGTCGATGGTGTGGCTCCAGTGTTCGAAGATCGCGTGGAACAGCTCGTGCTTCGGGCCGAAGTAGTAGCCCACCAGCGCGAGCGGAACGCCCGCTTCTTCGGCGATCTGGCGGATCGTCACCGCGTGGTAGCCGTGCTGCGCAAAGAGCTTTTCGGCCGCCAGCAGGATGGCCTGGCGGCGGTCGGGCCGCGCGGGCTCGGGCGCGACGGTCGGGGCGCGTGTTGCAGGCGAGGCGCTGCGTTTTCGGGCCGGCGGTGTGCGAGCGTTCATGGGGGCGTATTGAACGGCTGTACAAAAATGTTGAACACACGTACAAACCCTGAGGTCAACCCTCATTGAGCACGGCCGTTCGCGGCGCTACGCTCGTGGCATGCCCGCTCCCAACATCCCCCAGATCCGCCTTTATCAGAACTGGCTGCGCGACACGCGCGGCCTGGCCTTCGACAGCTACGACGCGCTGTGGCGCTGGTCCGTCACCGACCTCGATGCCTTCTGGCAGAGCATCTGGGACTACGCCGGCCTGCACTCGCCCACGCCGCACACCGCGGTGCTCGCCGAACGCCGCATGCCCGGCGCGCGCTGGTTTCCCGGTGCGCAGGTCAACTACACGCGCGAGGTGCTGCGCCACGCCGACGCGGCCCATGCGGCCGGCCTGCCCGCGATCGTGAGCGACAACGAACGCGGCGAGGTGCGCGAGCTGTCGTGGCCCGAACTGCGCCGGCAGGTGGCCTCGGTGGCGCTCACGCTGAAGTCGCTCGGCGTGCGCCGCGGCGACCGCGTGGCCGCCTACATGCCGAACGTGCCCGAGACCATGGTGGCGTTTCTCGCGTGCTCCAGCATCGGCGCGGTGTGGAGCGTGTGCGCGCCCGACATGGGCACGGCCGCCGTGGCCGACCGCTTCCGCCAGATCGAACCCACGCTGCTGATCGCAGTCGACGGCGTGCACTACGGCGGCAAGCCGCTCGATCGCAGCACCGTGCTGCAGGAGCTGCGCGGCCAGCTGCCGAGCGTGCAGAAGCTGCTGCTCGTGCAGTCGCCCTTTGCTGCGAACGCGGTGGCGCACGACGTCGAATGGCAGCAGGCCATTGCGCGCGACGACGCCGAAGTCGCAGCCTTCGAGCCCGAGTGGCTGCCCTTCGACCACCCGATCTGGATCGTCTATTCGAGCGGCACCACCGGCCTGCCCAAGCCCATCGTGCACGGGCAGGGCGGCATCCTGCTGACCATGCACGCCTGCGGCCTGCACAACGACGTGGGCGCGAGCTACG
This sequence comes from Variovorax sp. GW458-11-26-14-LB1, assembly GCF_059423965.1. Classification (NCBI taxonomy): domain Bacteria; kingdom Pseudomonadati; phylum Pseudomonadota; class Betaproteobacteria; order Burkholderiales; family Comamonadaceae; genus Variovorax; species Variovorax sp. GW458-11-26-14-LB1. The sequence continues at coordinate 13,086 of NZ_JBWKYW010000054.1, read as the reverse complement.
GCGCCAACAACTTCGGCGAGCGCTACCACTGGTACAGCTCCACGGGCTGGGTGATGTGGAACTCGCAGCTCTCGGGCCTGGCCTTCGGCGCCACCATCTGCATCTACGACGGCAACCCGGCCGGCAGCAAGGACAAGCCCGACTGGGGCGTGCTGTGGCGCTTCGTGGCGAAGCACCGCGTCACCTTCTTCGGCGCGGGCGCGGCCTACTTCACCAACTGCATGAAGGCCGGCCTCGTCGCGAAAGACTGCGGCGACCTGTCGCGCGTGCGCGCGCTCGGCAGCACCGGCTCGCCGCTGCCCGACGAGGTGCAGCGCTGGGGCTCGCAGCAGATCCTCGACGCGGGCTCGACGGCGGTGTGGTGGTGCAACATCTCCGGCGGCACCGACTTCTGCGGTGCCTTCGTCGGCGGCAACCGCGAGCTGCCCGAAGTGCCGGGCCAGATGCAGTGCCGCGAACTCGGCCATGCGGTCGAGGCCTGGAACGAGCAGGGTCAACCGGTCGTCGGCGAGGTCGGCGAGCTGGTGTGCACGCAGCCCATTCCGTCGATGCCGCTGTACTTCTGGGGCGACGAGGGCAACGCGCGCTACGTGTCGAGCTACTTCGACACCTACCCGGGCGTGTGGCGCCACGGCGACTGGATCAAGGTCGGCAGCGACGGCGGCTGCATCATCTACGGCCGCAGCGACGCCACCATCAACCGCCAGGGCCTGCGCATGGGCACCAGCGAGATCTACAGCGCGGTCGAAGGCCTGCCCGAGGTGCTCGACTCGATGGTGGTCGACCTCGAATACCTGGGCCGCGACAGCTACATGCCGCTGTTCGTGGTGCTGCGCCCCGGCGTGGCGCTCGACGAGGCCATGCGCGCGCGCATCAACAACGCGATCAAGACCTCGCTGTCGCCGCGCTTCGTGCCCAACGACATCTTCCAGGTGGCCGAGATTCCGCGCACGCTGTCGGGCAAGAAGCAGGAGCTGCCGATCAAGAAGCTGCTGCTGGGCCAGCCCATCGAGAAGGTCGTGAACCGCGAGGCGATGGCAAACCCCGGCAGCCTGGATTGGTATGTGGCTTTCGCCGCACAGCGGGCCTCCGCATAATGGGGCGATGAAAAGACGCACCAGCCTCCTCATGCTCTCCGCCGTTGCCGGCGCCTCCGTCCTGAGCGCTTGCGCGGGCGGCTCGCCGGGCACGCCGGCCCAACCCGCCGCCGCACCGCTGCGCGTGACGGGCACCGTGGCCTACCGCGAGCGCATCGCGCTCGACCCCGCGGCCGAAGTGCGCGTGCAACTGCTCGACGTGTCGCGCATGGATGCGCCCTCGGTCGTGCTCGCCGAGCAGCGCATTCCCGCCAACGGCAAGCAGCCGCCCTTCGCCTTCGAGCTCAGCGTCGATGCCGCGCGCATCGACCCGCGCATGCGCTACGCCGTGGCGGCGCGCATCACGCGCGGCGAGCAGCTGCTGTTCATCAACGACACGCAGTATTCGGTGCTCACGCAGGGCAACGGCACCAGCGCCAACCTGATGTTGGTGCGCGTGGCCACGCCACCGCCGCCGCCGCGCCCCTCGCGCTGATCGACCGACCCGCGCGACAGGCTCGCGCGGATCAGGTCAGCAGTTCGTGGAGCACCATGCGCGTCTGTCGGCCGCGCAGCTCCACCAACTCTTCGATGCGCCGCGTGGCCAGCCGGCCATTCAGGGCCGCGTAGGTGACTTCCGAGATCAGCATGCGCGTGCCCAGCTGGCGGTTCGCGCCTTCGATGCGGCTGGCCACATTCACCACGTCGCCGAACGCCGTGTACGACAGCCGGTCGTTCGAGCCCAGCACCCCCGCCACCACCACGCCCGTGTGAATGCCGATGTGCGTGCGGAACTCGGGCAGGCCCTGTTCGGCCCACTGCCGGTTGAGCTGATGCATCTCGGCGTGCAGCTCGAGTGCGGCGCAGCAGGCCTTGTACTCGGCGTCTTCCAGGTCGGCCGGCGCGCCCCACAGCACCATGATGCCGTCGCCGATGAACTTGTCGATCACGCCGCCGTGGCGCGCGAACACCGCGGCCGCGAGGTTGAAGTACTCGGTCAGCTGGCGCACCAGCACATCGGCCGCGATCGATTCGGAGATCGACGTGAAGCCTTCCACATCGGTGAACATCACCGTCACCTGGCGCGGCGAGCCGTTGGGCGCGAGCGCGTGGCCCTGCGCCACCAGCTGGTTGATCACGTCCACCGGCACGAACTTGCTGAAGGCCTTGAGGCTGCGCGCCGAGTCGTCGAGCGCCTGGTCCAGGTGCTGGATTTCGAGCACGCGGCTGGGCTCGCGCGGCAGGTCGTCGAGCTCGAGGCGGCCGATGCGGTGCGCGATGCGTGAGAGGTTCTCGACCGGCGCCGTCACCAGCTTCGAGAGCTTCAGCGACATGTACAGCGCCAGTCCCAGGAACACCAGCGCCAGCAGCAGCGACCACGCCACCGCGCGGCGCAGGCCACCCAGCAGCACGTCTTCGGGCACCCAGCTGACCAGCTGCCAGCCGGTGGCGGGAATGCGCGAGGCCTGCACCAGGTAGCGCCGCCCCTCGTGGCTGAAGGCGAAGGCCTTGTCGCTGCCGCTGCCGGCGATGCCGTCGGTCACCATCTGTGCGTTCAATGCGCCGAGCGCGCCCGTGGGCGCTTCCAGCGTGTGCAGCACGCCCGGCATGTCGCTGCGCGCGAGCACCTTGTGGTCGGCGCTCAGCAGCGCGCTGTTGCCGTTGCCGTTGCGGCTGAACAGGCGCACGAACTCCGACAGCCGGCCCAGCGACACGTCGCCCGCCACCACCATCGCCTGTGGGCTGCCCTCGGCCTGGCGGCGCTGGCTGGGCAGCGCGTAGGTCACGCCCAGTTCCTGCGCGGCGGCGAATACATAGGGGACGGTCCAGACCGGACCCTGCGTCTTGCGCGCCTGCACGAACCAGCTGCGCTGCGTCGGGTTGTAGTTGCTGCGGTAAGCCTCCACGCGCTGTGTGGCAAAGCGCTGCTGCACGTCGGCCTCGGAGCCCAGCGGCAGCTTGTACTGCCAGGTCTCGGTGGTGAAGCCGTCGCCGCGCGCGATGTGCCGGATCGCCGGCACCGGGTAGCGCAGCGCCATCAGCATCTTGCCCTCGACGTTCGCCACGTAGACGCTGTCGAGTTCGGGCGATTGCTGCAGCAGCGTCCACAGGAGCTCGGCCGTGCGGTCCACGTTCTCGCCCGCGGGCGTGAGGCTGGGCGAGCTGCCGATCGCGCCGACCGCCGACTCGGCCTTGGCCAGGAAGGCCAGCACCTTGTCTTCAGTGCGGTCGTGGTTCGACTTGTGCGCGGAGGTGCCGATCGTCGTCACCAGCCGCTGCGAGCCCCAGTAGCCCAGCGTGACCAGCAGCAGCGACTGCGCGAGCGCCACGGCACTGACGATGGAGCCGACATCGACCCGGAAGCGACGCGGGCGTCGGGGCGGTGGGATTTCAGCGGAAGAGGGTGACGGAGACGGTGGCAACGGCGTGGTGACGTGCGCGAAAGACGGGCGACCCGCCGCATCCGGAGGCCCGGACGATTCCTTGTACATACAGCTCCCTGACGACAACTCGGAACGGACCCCGGCTCCTCCTCACGAGGTCGTGGTCCGGCGTCCGGAGGGGGTTGCGGGGCCGATCGTGTGCGCCGGCCATCCTGGCAATCCCCCGGATGCGCGCGGGATTTTCGCCTGTATTTGGTACATGTGTGCAACTTTGCACGCTTGGTGCGATGTTGCTGCGCCCGAGGGCTTGATTGCGAACGGACGTTCGTTCTATTCAGCGCGCGTCGTGAAAGATCAGGCCCAGCGTGTGGCGTTGCCCGCTGCGCACGCGGCTCACGCCGTGGCGCATCGTCACGCGGTAGCTGCCGCGCGTGCCCGCCACGGGCCGCTGGTTCACCGCGAAGATCACGGCCTCACCCTGCGCGAGCGACACCACCTCTGCGCGCGACTGCATGCGCGGGCGCTGCTCGGTCAACACGAACTCGCCGCCCGTGAAGTCTTCGCCGGGCCGACTCAACAGCACCGTGAGCTGCAGTGGAAATTGCAGGTCGCCGTACAGGTCCTGGTGCAGGCAGTTGTAGTCGCCCTCGCCGTAGCGCAGCAGCAGCGGGGTGGGGCGCAGCTGTCCCGCTGCGTGGCAGCGCGCGAGGTAGGCCGCGTGGTCCGGCGGGTAGTCGGCCGGCTGGCCCATCGCAGTGGCCCAGGCATTGGCCAGCGGCGCGAGGCGCTCGTACAGCGCGCTGCGAAACGCCACGAGTTTGGACGGTAGCGGGTTCGCGAAGTACTGGTACTCGCCCTGGCCGAAGCCGTGGCGCTGCATGACCACGCGGCTGCGAAAGCGCGCGCCTTCGTCGTACATGGTCGTGAGCGCGGCGCATTCCGCGGGCGTGAACAACGCCCCGGTGACGGCACAGCCGCGCGCGGCGAGGTCGGCATCGATGCGGGGCCAGTCGAGGGCGTGGATGCGGGCGGCGACGGAAGAACTCATGCGGGCAGTGTCGCGCGGCCGCCGGGTGCGGGCTCGCCGTTTTCGGACGCGGGTTTCGGTGGGGCAGTGTCCGGCTTGAGCGATCATCCCGGAGACCCAGCCTGAAAGCATTCACATTCAATGAGCACCCAGAACCACACCCCCCAAGACACCGCCAACGACTGGCAACTCCCCTGGACCGGCGGCTGCCGCTGCGGCCAGGTGCGCCTGCGGATCACCGCGCCGCCGCTGCTGGCCATGGCCTGCCACTGCACCGGCTGCCAGCGCATGAGCGCCAGTGCGTTCTCGCTGTCGTTGGCCATCCCCACGCCGGGCTTCGAAGTGGTGTCGGGCGAACCCGTCATCGGCGGGCTGCACGGCGAGGAGTCGCACCACTTCTTCTGCCCGCATTGCAAGAGCTGGATGTTCACGCGCACCGAGGGCATGGACTATTTCGTCAACCTGCGCGCCACCATGCTCGACCGGCACGAATGGGTCGCGCCCTTTGCGGAAACCTGGACCGACGAGAAGTTGCCGTGGGCCACGACGCCTGCGAAGCACAGCTTCGGCACCTTGCCTGCGATGGAGGCCTTTCCGGCGATGATCGAAGCTTATGCGCGGGAAGGCGCCCGGCCCGCGAAGGGCTGATCGCGCCGCGCTGACCAGTTGCCGTCCCGCGCCTTTCAGAGCGGCGCGATCGGAATGCAGATGTCGCATTCGAACGCGCTCGTCTTCTCGTCGAAGGCCATGTCGGGCGCGTAGTACTCGAACGCGGGCCGGCTGTCGAACTGGAAGCCGCTCGCGGGCAGCCAGTCGCGCATGAGGCGCGTCCATGCGTCGTTGATCTCTTCGGGCAGGCCCTGGAACCGCAGCGCGGCATAGCGTCCGCCCGGCAGCACCGTCTTCTGGAAGCCGCCATCGGGCACGAAATCGTCGGGCACTTCCACGCAGGCGTCGTAGCGCGAGTGCTCGGGTGCGGTGATGCTCGGGTCGTCGTGGCTGATGCCGTAGCGCGCATGCGACCACAGCTTGTGCGCGCCGATCCAGGGCGCGGCCTTCTCGGCCCAGAACGCGCCCACCGGCGCGCCGAACGGGCCGGTGTAGCGCAGGTAGGCGATGGTGACGGGAGAGCGGGTGATCAGTTGGACATTCACGGGTGGCTCCTGATGATGCGCGGCGTTGCGCGATGGAGATCCATTCTTCGTGAAGCCGTGCAGGGCGATCTGATCAGGATTGCTATTGCGTGAGGGGTCGTCGCAGGGCAAGGACCAGTCGTGCGATGCACGCCACGCGCTGGGCGCGCTGCCGAAATGCGCGCGGAACGCGCGGGTGAACGCCTCACCCGAACCGAAGCCCACCGACACCGCCGCCTCGAGCACCGACAGGCGCGGCTGTGTCGCGAGCCGCAGCGCGGCCACCTCCACGCGGCGGCGCCGGATGTAGTCGCCCAGCGTCTCGCCGGCCCAGGCTGCGAAGAGGCGATGGAAGTGGTACGCCGAGAAATGCGCCACGTCGGCCAGCGCCGCGAGATCGAGTGCCTCGTCCAGGTGGTCGTCGATGTGCGTCAGCACCTTGTGCATGCGCCATTCGTACTCGGAGCGGCTGTCGCGCGGCATGGCGCGCATTCTCAACCTTGGCGGGCTTGCGCGAGCAACCAATCACTGAACAACTTCAGCAGCGGCCGCTGGTCGTACATCGCAGCGGGTGTCTCTCAAGTGCCGGGGCTGCGCTTCGCGCGCGGCGTTCGCGGCAGCAGGGCCTTGATGTGCTTTCGCAGCAAGGCCGGCGCAATCGCGGTCATCTGCAGCATGTGCATGCACCGCTCCATGCGTCCGGGCCGCTCCAGCAGCGCATCGGCCGCCTTCGCAAGATCGGCATCGATGCTGTCCCCGTAGGCGAGCCGCGCCTTGCTTGCCGCGCGCTGCAGCAAGGGCTTGCCGGGCTGCATCATCGCCAGGTCGATCAGGTCGCGGCTGAACACGCTGTCGTCGGCCCAGCGGTCGGAGTTGGCGAGCAGCTTGCTCGCCGCCATGTCCAGCGGCGTGAGGGTGGCGATGCCGTCGATGCGGTCTGCAGCACCGGGGGCTTCGAGTGCAATGCGTGCCTCAAGCACGATCTCGAACTTGATGTCCGTCTCGCTCACGCGAACGGCGCTTCGGATGCCGTATTGATCGGCGCGCACCTCGCGGACCTGCTGCAAGGTCGCGCCTTCCCGGGCCAGTGCGCGCAGCCCCTCGCTGCTGGTGGCGAGCTGGCGCAGGCAACGGTAGCCCGCCACATCGGACACGAGGAAGTCGATGTCCACCGACTCGCGGTATTCGCCATGGCGCAGCGCGATGGCGGTGCCGCCGCCGAACAGGCAATGGTTGTCCGCCAGCAGGGGCGCATTCAGCGCCGCGAGCACCTCGGCCACCTGGCGATGGTGTGCGCGCTCAAACATCGAGTGGCTTTCGGCCCAGCAGGCGGGCCAGCTCGGCCAGCAGCTGGCGTTCGTTGGCCTCGAGCGCGGACGGATCGGCGTGACGCCAGTTGCGCTCGTAGGTGCCCCAGGCCTCTTCGGGGGTGAGCTCTGCATCCGCCGGCAATTGCCATGCGAGGCGGCGCAACTGCGCGAAGTCGCCCACCCGGACGGTCTTCGTCGGCGTGTGTGAAGACGCCGGCGTCGCCATCTCCTTGGCGGTACCTGCGATCGGCGCCGTCACTTCGACATCCAGACCCAATGCCGCCAGGGCGTTCATGTAGGCCCCCATCGTGACGGAGGGCTCGCCGCGTTCGATGCGATGCAGCGTCATGCGCGACATGCCCGCCGCCTCGGCGGCCGTGGTGGCGCTGATCCTGAGCGACTTCCGACGGGCATGGATATGCCGGCCGAACGCTTCAAGGCGTCGGTTGGCTCTGTCCAAGGTCGGCGGGGCGGCGGATGGCATATGTGTATCTCATATTAGGCAAAACTAATGAAATGTCTAGTACGAGATACATCTTTGGCTGCTTCAACCTTCGCGCGCCTGCCCCAACAGCCAATCACTGAACAACTTCAGCAACGGCCGCTGGTCCGCCCGCTCCGGCGTCACCAGGTAGTAATTGCGCTCGCCCGACAAGGGCCGCGGGCAGGCCACCACCAGCTCGCCGCGCGCCAGTTCGTCGGCCACCAGCATGGTCGGCATCAGCGCCACGCCCAGGCCGTGTGAGGCCGCCGCGGCGAGGATCGAGAACAGCTCGTAGCGCGGGCCGCCGCGGGCGGTGGGCGCGTCGACCTGCTGCGCGTCGAACCACTGGCGCCAGCCGTCGGGGCGGGTGCTCTGCTGCAGCAGCGGCATCTGTGCGATGGCTTCGGGCGATACGGCCTTGCCGTGGGGCAGCAGCGAAGGGCTGCACACGGGCACCACGTCTTCATGCATGAGCAGCAGCGCGCGCGTGCCGGCCCAGTTCTCGACCTGCGCGGGCGTGCCGGCGTACAGCGCGGCGTCGAACTCCGCGTCGGCGAACAGAAAGGGGCGGGTGCGCGTCTCGATGTGCACCACCACGTCGGGCTGCAGCGCCGCAAAGCCGCGCAGGCGCGGCACCAGCCAGCGCGTGGCGAAGGTGGGCACCGCCGCCAGCGACAGCGACCCGCCTTCGCCCTGGTGCGCCATGGCGTCGAGCGTGTCGCGCTCCATGGCCTCCAGGCGGCGGGCGATCTGGCGCGCGTAGGCGGCGCCGCTGGCCGTGAGCGCCACGCCATGCCGCGTGCGGCGGAACAGCGCCACGCCCAGGAAGGCCTCGAGCGCCCCGACCTGGCGCGACACCGCGCTCTGCGTGAGCGCCAGTTCCTGCGCGGCGCGCGTGTAGCTCTCGTGGCGCGCGGCGGCGTCGAAGCACACGAGGGTCTGCAGGGGCGGGATCTTGCGGCGCATGTATGCCGGAAGTGTATGACTGGCGGATTGGTTTCACCAGTAAATCAACAAGATGTATCTCTCAAGATGTGCGTCAGACGCATATCTGGGTGAGGATTCATCGTTTGCACCGGGCCTCCTGCGTGGCTACGATCGACCGCATTCCCCCTTCTTTTGTTTCTTCTTCCTTTTCCGGAGACATCCACATGGCCGCCAAAGCGCAATTCCACTGGGACGACCCCCTTCTTCTCGACCAGCAACTGACCGACGAAGAACGCATGATCCGCGACGCGGCCAACGCCTACTGCCAGGAGCGCCTGGCGCCCCGCGTCATCGAAGGCTTCCGCACCGGCGAAACCGACCCGGCCATCTTTCGCGAAATGGGCGCGCTCGGCCTGCTCGGCCCGACGATCCCCGAGCAGTACGGCGGCCCCGGCCTGAACTACGTGGCCTACGGCCTGATCGCCCGCGAAGTCGAGCGCGTCGATTCGGGCTACCGCTCGATGGCCAGCGTGCAAAGCTCGCTGGTGATGGTGCCGATCTTCGAATTCGGCACCGAAGCGCAAAAGCAGAAGTTCCTGCCCAAGCTCGCCACCGGCGAATGGATCGGCTGCTTCGGCCTGACCGAACCCGACCACGGCTCCGACCCCGGCAGCATGGCCACGCGCGCCAAGAAGGTGCCGGGCGGCTACTCGCTCAGCGGCTCGAAGATGTGGATCAGCAACTCGCCCATCGCCGACGTGTTCGTCGTGTGGGCCAAGGAAGTCAGCGAAAGCGGCACGGTCGGCCCGATCCGCGGCTTCGTGCTCGAAAAGGGCATGAAGGGCCTGACCGCCCCCGCCATCCACGGCAAGGTCGGCCTGCGCGCCAGCATCACCGGCGAAATCGTGATGGACGGCGTGTTCTGCCCTGAAGAGAACGCGTTCCCCGAAGTGCAAGGCCTCAAGGGCCCGTTCACCTGCCTGAACAGCGCCCGCTACGGCATCTCGTGGGGCGCCATCGGTGCCGCCGAAGACTGCTGGCACCGCGCCCGCCAGTACACGCTGGACCGCAAGCAGTTCGGCCGCCCGCTCGCCGCCAACCAACTCATTCAAAAGAAGCTGGCCGACATGCAGACCGAGATCACGCTGGGCCTGCAAGGCAGCCTGCGCCTGGGCCGCATGAAGGACGAAGGCATTGCCGCGGTCGAGATCACCTCGATCATGAAGCGCAACAACTGCGGCAAGTCGCTGGACATCGCCCGCATGGCGCGCGACATGATGGGCGGCAACGGCATCAGCGACGAGTTCGGCGTGGCCCGCCACCTGGTGAACCTGGAAGTGGTCAACACCTACGAAGGCACGCACGACATCCACGCGCTCATCCTCGGCCGCGCCATCACCGGCATCGCCGCTTTCGCGAACTGAACGAACGCATGAGCACCAAGCCCGCAGCACTCGACGGCATCAAGGTCCTCGATCTGTCCCGCGTGCTCGCGGGCCCGTGGTGCACGCAGATCCTCGCGGACCTGGGCGCCGACGTCGTCAAGATCGAACGCCCCGGCGTCGGCGACGACACGCGCACCTGGGGCCCACCGTTCGTGAAGGACGCGAACGGCCACGACACCGACCAGGCCAGCTACTTCACGTCCTGCAACCGCAACAAGCGCTCGGTCACCATCGACATGGCCACGCCCGAAGGGCAGGCGCTGCTGCAGCAGATGGCGGCGCAGGCCGACATCGTGGTCGAGAACTTCAAGACCGGCGGCCTGAAGCAGTACGGCCTCGACCAGGAAAGCCTGCGCGCGGCCAACCCGCGCCTCATCTATTGCAGCGTGACCGGCTTCGGCCACGACGGCCCCTACGCCGAGCGCGCCGGCTACGACCTGATGATCCAGGCCATGACCGGCATGATGAGCATCACCGGCCGCCCCGACGGCGAACCCGGCGGCGGCCCGCTGCGCGTGGGCGTGGCGCTCACCGATCTCTTCACCGGCGTGTACGCCAGCACCGCCATCCTCGCGGCGCTGCAGGTGCGCGACCGCACCGGCGAAGGCCAGCACATCGACATGGCGCTGCTCGACGTGGGCATGGCCATCCTCGCCAACCAGGCGAGTGCTTTTCTCAACACCGGCAAGGCGCCGGGCCGCCAGGGCAACACGCACCCGAGCCTCGCGCCTTACCAGGACTTTCCGACGCAGGACGGCGCGATGCTGCTGGCCATCGGCAACAACGGCCAGTTCGCGCGCTTCTGCGAAGCTGCCGGCCACGCCGGGTGGGCCGCCGACGAACGCTTTGCGACCAACACGCTGCGCGTGAAACACCGCGGCGTGCTGATCCCGATGATGGAAGAGCTCACGCGCACCCGCACCACCGCCGACTGGGTCGCGCTGCTCGAAGACAAGGCCGTGCCCTGCGGCCCCATCAACGACATCGCGCAGGCCTTCGACGACGCGCAGGTCAAGTCGCGCGGCCTGGCCGTCACGCTGCCGCGCGATGCGGGCGACGGCATTGCCAGCATCACCGGCGTGGCCAGCCCGCTGCGCCTCACGGCCACGCCGCCGGTGCTGCGCCGCGCACCGCCCGCGCTCGGACAGCACACGCAGGAGGTGCTGGCCGAGATGGGCGTCGACGCCACGCGCTTCGAGGCATTGCGCGCCGCCGGGGTGGTCTGACACACTGGCGGGCATGACGCGCCCGCCTGATCCGTCGTCTCCTGACACTGCCACCGACGCAGCCCCGTTCGCGGTGCTGCGCATCGACCACGTCGTGCTGCGCGTGCGCGACGCCGCGCGGTCCATGGCCTTCTACTGCGACGTGCTCGGCTGCACGCTCGAGAAGCGCCGCGACGACCTCGGCCTTGTGCACCTGCGCGCCGGCAGCAGCCTCATCGACCTCGTCACGCACGACGGCAAGCTGGGCCGCCAGGGCGGCGCGCTGGCCGGGCGCGAGGGGCGCAACGTCGATCACCTCTGCCTGCGCATCGAGCCCTTCGACGAGGCTGCGATCCGCGCGCGCATGGCGCGGCACGGCGTGCCGGTGCAGGGCGAGGTGCAGAACAACTTTGGGGCCGAAGGCAGTGGTCCTTCGATCTACATCGAAGATCCCGATGGCAACGGCGTCGAGCTGAAGGGCCCCGCGGCCTAAGCGCCGCGCCCGATCACCGCCACCGCGAACACCACCACGCCCAGCGCGAGGTTCAGCGTCACCAGCTGGCGCACGGTGTTGAGCCGCGCCGCCGCCACGGGCCAGGCGCTGTCGTCCACCGCGCGGCGCAGGGCGCGGAACACCGAGGCACGGATGTAGACGTAGACCGCCGCCATCACGAGCGCGATGCCCATCATGGCCTCGACGCGCCAGTGCACGGCGCGAAAGCCGCCGGTCGCGAGGATCATCGCGAAGCCGCTCGCGAACAGCAGCGTGACCGACGCGTCCACCCCGATGAAGAAACGCCGCAGCGTCGCGGCCATCATGCGCAGGCGCAGCGGCGGCTCCAGCGTGGCGACAGCGGCGGGGCGCACGGCGAAGTGCATGACGGCCATGCCGCCGACCCAGAAGGCGGCGCACAGCAGGTGAATGAAGAGGGGAGCGAGGTAGGACATGGGGTCCGATCAGAACACCGAACCGTGCGCGCACGCAACGCAAGCCCCCATGCCCTTCAACCCGTCGCGCCGCGCCCGCGCGTGCTCGCACGGGGCTTGCCGATGCCCGTGCCCGCGATCGAATCGGCATAGCGCTTCATGTCCGCCACCACCTGGCGCAGCAGCGCCGCCGCGGCTGGCGGCAGCAGGCGGCCGTGGCGCGACACGATGTGCGAGCGCCCCTGCGACAGCAGCGGGTTCTTCATCGGCAGCTCGACCAGCGACGGGTGGTCGGCGTTGGGCGTGAGCGAGATGCGCGTGCCCAGCGTGTAGCCCAGGCCCGCCGACACGAAGTGGCCCAGCGCGCTGAACGAGGTGGTGGTCAGCAGCGCGGGCAGCCGCACGCCCTCGCTGATCTCGGCCGCCTCGATGTGCTGGCGCACGCCGAAGTTGCGGTGCAGCGTGGCGCCGGGGTAGGGCAGCAGGTCGGCCAGCTTCAGCGGGCGATCGAGTTGCGCGAGCGGGTGCGAGCCCAGCACCATGGCCTGGATCGGCTGCGCGTGCGACTGGTGCGAGGTGAGCCGCTCGTCCTTCGGCGGCTGGAACAGCATGCCGATGTGGGCACGTTCCTCGATCACGCGGCGCACGATCTCGTCGGTGCTGGCGACGTCGAGGTTCACCGTGATCTTCGGGTGGCTGGCCATGAAGATGCGCAGGCTGTGCCGCATCAGCCAGTCGACATAGCCTTCGCCGGCCACGATGTCGATGTGGCCGCTCTCGATCTTGCGGATGCTGTCCATCTGCGCCAGCAGGTGCTGCTTCTGCCCCTGCTGCCTGCGTACGTAGCCGGCCAGCAGCTGGCCCGCGTCGGTGGGCACCACGCCGCGTCCGTGGCGCTCCAGCAGCGGCAGGCCGCACTCGGTCTCCAGGATGCCGATGGCGCGGCTCACGGCCGACGGGTCCATGTCGAGCACGTCGGCCGCGCCGCGCACCGAGCCGCTGTCGAGCACCTGCATGAAGTAGCGCACCCGGCGGGTGTCGAGCTTGTCGTCCATGGCGGTCGTCTCCGAGTGTTGCATTCAATGCAACGATTATCCTTATTTGCGGTCATTGATGCAAGAGGCTCGCCGCCCGAAACTCGCCGGCACCCCTCGAAAACGCCCCATCC
>NZ_JBWKYW010000053.1:0-48368 GCF_059423965.1 Variovorax sp. GW458-11-26-14-LB1 | reverse complement strand
GCCCAGGCCCCACCCCAGCAGGAAGATGAAGATCGGCGAGGTCGAGTTGAGGATGGTCGCCAGCCCCGCATCCACGCTGCGTTCGGCCCACGCGATCAGCGTGAACGGCAGCACGCTGTTCAGACAAGCCTGCAGCGCGAAGCGCCGCCACGTTGCGCCGTCTTTCGGCAATCGCACGCCGCGCAGGCGCAGCACCGCGAGCAGCAGCAACCCCGCGATCAGGGTGCGTGCCGCGATCAGCGTGACCGGCGGGATCGTCGCCACGCCGATCTTGATGAAGGTGTACGAGGCACCCCAGCAGGTCGCGAGCACCGCGAGCAGCGCCCATTCGAAGGCAGGGGCGTGGGGTCGGCTTGAAGCGGCGAGCGGGGTCGTTGGCATGGTGCGCCGATCTTCGCGAGACCGGCCCCTCGACACTTCGCTCGTGGACGAAATGTGGGCGCGAAAGCCTCAGTGATCGTGGCCGTGGCTTCGCGCCGGGGCACTGCCGTTCAGCAGCGCCGCCAGGTCCACTTCCTGCTCCGCCGCCGCCCCCGCGATCACGCGCTGCTCCAGCTCGTCCAGGTGCTCCAGCGCCACGGCCAGCGCGGCGTCGAGCGAGTCGCCCATGAGCGCTTCGATGATCTGTTCGTGCTCGCGCGGCGCGCAGCTCGCGGCCTCGGCCGAGTCGTACAGTGCCTTGTACAGCTCGGTGTTCGCAATCAGCCGCCGGATGTACGACAGCAGCTCGTCGCTGCCCGCCATCTGCGCCAGCAGCAGGTGGAAGTCGCCGGCCAGGCGGATCGCGTCCTCGCGCCGGCCTTCCTTGAACGCCTTCTGCTCCGCCTGCACGTGCTTGCGCAGCGCGGCCACCTGCTCGCGCGCCAGCCGGCCGAACAGCGTGGCGACCAGCCCGGCCTCCACGATGCGGCGCGCGCGGTAGATGCCGCGCATGTCGTCGATCGACGGGTTGGGCACGAAGGCGCCGCGGTTGTGCTCCAGCACCAGCCGCTTCTCGGAGCCCAGCCGCGCCAGCACCTTGCGCACCGCGCCGCGCGTGCAGCCCAGCGCCTCGGCCAGCGCACGCTCGCGCAGCGGCGTGCCGGGGCGCAGCTTGCCGCTGAGCAGCGCCTTGGACACGGCGGCGTAGACGCGCTCGTCCACGTTCGCGTCGTCAGCGGACTCGATGGGTTCAGTCGAAGGGGCGGGCGCGGCGGATCGGCGGGTGGCGGCAGGCATGGGCCTGCGGATTATTGCCTGCACCCCGCCACCTCCGGGAAAGCCCCCGGATTGACGCGGCCCGCCCGGCTCCGTACCATTCGCGCCGTTTGGTTAACCAAAATATATAAAATGGTTAACCAAAATAGGATCGAATTTCCAACCACCCGAACACACAGAGACATCCCATGAAACTCGCCAAATGGCTGGCCCTGCTGCCGGTCGCCGCCTTCTTCAGCGGGGGATGGCTGTCGTCCGTCGCGCCCACCTTCGTGCTCGGCATGCCTTTCCTGATGGTCTGGAACGTGAGCTGGCTGGTGCTGACCTCGCTCATCATGGTGGTGATCGACCGCGCCGAAGGCGACCTCGACGCGCAGGACGCGCAGGCTGCAGGAGACGCGCGATGAACGCCGCACTCGGCGTGATCGCGCTGTTCGTGGCCGGCGCCCTCGGCCTGGCCGTGCTCGCGCGGCGCGGGCGCACCATGAGCCTGGAGCAATGGGCGCTGGGCGGGCGCGGGCTGGGCACGATCATGGTGTTCCTGCTCATGGCGGGCGAGTCGTTCTCGACCTTCACCTTCCTGGGCGCCAGCGGCTGGTCGTACAGCAAGGGCTCGCCGGCCTTCTACATCCTGGCCTACGGCGGCCTGGCCTACCTCATGGCCTTCTGGATGCTGCCGGCCATCTGGCGCTACGCCACCGCGCACAAGCTGGTGTCGTTCTCCGACTTCTTCGCCCACAAGTACGACAGCCGCCCGCTCGGCGTGCTGGTGTCCGTCGTGGCGCTCATGGGCATGGTGGCGCTGCTCACCATCCAGCTGCGCGGGCTGGGCATCATCGTGTCGGAGGCCTCGTACGGCTCCATCGCGCCGCAGGTGGCGATCTGGATCGGCACGCTCGTGATGGTGAGCTACATCCTGTTCTCGGGCATCCACGGCTCGGCCAGCATCGCCATCGTGAAGGACATCCTGATCCTCGTGCTCGCCGTGTTCCTGGGCGTGTACCTGCCCTGGCACTACTACGGCGGCGTCACGCCGATGTTCAGCGCCATCCACGCGGCCAACCCCAGCTTCTTCGAGTTTCCGAAAGAGGGCCTGAACCTCACCTGGTACAACTCGACCATCCTGCTCACGGCGCTGGGCTACTACCTGTACCCGTTCAACCTCACCTCGGTGTATGCCGCCCGCAGCGCGAGCGCGGTGCGCCGCAACACCATCCTGATGCCGCTGTACCAGGTGGTCATCGCCTTCCTGTTCCTGGTGGGCTTCGCGGCCATCCTGCAGGTGCCGGGGCTCAAGGGCTCCGAGGTCGACCTGGCCCTGTTCGGCCTCGTGAAGCACACCTTCGACCCGTGGTTCGTCGGCGTGATCGGCGGCACGGGCGTGCTCACCGCGCTGGTGCCGGGCTCGATGATCCTGCTCACCGCTTCCACCGTGATCGGCAAGAACGTCTACAAGGAAGGCTTCGCGCCCCATGCCACCGACAAGCAGGTCTCGCGCGTGGCGCGCGGCGTGCTGCCCGTGTTCGCATTGGTGGCCGTGTACTTCGTGCTGCGCGGCGGCACGACCATCGTGGCCGTGGCCATCTTCGCGTCGAGCCTGCTCACGCAGCTGCTGCCCTCGCTGCTGTTCAGCCTCATGAAGAAACCCTTCGGCAGCAAGCACGCCGCCTTTGCGGGCATCCTCGCGGGCGGTGCGGTGCTGGCCTTCACGATGACCACCGGCGCGAACCTCGGCACGCTGTTCCCGGCGGCGCCCGTGGTCTTCAAGTCGCTCAACACCGGACTGGTGGCGCTGGCGGTCAACGCGCTGGTCTTCGTGGCGGTGGCGCTCGTCACGCCGCGCGTGCTGCCGCGCACCGTGGCGGCGCAACCCGCCTGACCGGTCTTCCTTTGCCTCTGACCCACGAACGAAATCGAATGACCTCGCAGCTCCTGATCCGCAACGTGCGCCCCCTGGGTGCGTCTCCTGTCGATGTGCGCGTGCACGACGGCCGCATTGCCGAGATCGGCGCGGCGCTGGCCGCACCGGCCGGCGCCATCGTCGAAGACGGCGAGGGCGCCTTGCTGCTGCCCGGCCTCGTCGAAGGCCACACCCACCTCGACAAGACCATGTGGGGCATGGACTGGTACCGCAACGAGGTCGGCACGAATCTCACCGACAAGATCGAGAACGAGCGCGCCTTCCGCCACGCCAGCGGGCACGACGCCGCCGCGCAGTCGCTGGTGCTGGCCAAGGCCTTTCTCGCGCTCGGCACCACGCGCCTGCGCACGCACGTCGACGTCGACACCCAGGCCGGCCTGCGCCACCTCGAAGGCACGCTGCGCACGCGCGAGACGCTGCGCGAGGTGCAGCAGATCCAGGTCGTCGCGTTTCCGCAGTCGGGCCTGCTCGGGCGCGCCGGCACCGCCGAGCTGCTCGACCAGTCGCTCGCCCTGGGCGCCGACGTGCTCGGCGGCCTCGACCCCTGCGCCATCGACGGCGACCCCGTGAAGTCGCTCGACGTGCTCTTCGGCATCGCCCACAAGCACCAGCGCCCCGTCGACATCCACCTGCACGAGCCCGGCGCCATGGGTGCCTTCTCGCTCGAGCTGATCCTGCAGCGCACCGAGGCGCTCGGCATGCAGGGCCAGGTCGCGATCAGCCACGGCTTCTGCCTGGGCGACGTGAGCGAACGCGAGCGCGACGTGCTGCTCGCGCGCATGGCCAAGCTGGGCGTGGTGCTCGTCACCAGCGCGCCGGCCTCGCGCAACGTGCCGCCGCTCATGGCGTGCCGCGCCGCCGGCGTCACCGTGCTCGGCGGCAACGACGGCATCCGCGACACCTGGTCGCCCTACGGCAACCCCGACATGCTCGAGCGCGCCATGCTCATCGGCCTGCGCTACAACCTGCGCCGCGACGACGAGCTCGAAGTGGCGCTCGACACCGTCACCCATTCCGGCGCGCGCGGCTGCGGCTTCGCGGCCTACGGGCTCGACGTGGGCTGCCGCGCCGACCTCGTGCTGGTCGACGCACAAACGCCCGCGCAGGCCGTGGTGGGCCGCCCGGTGCGCAAGCTCGTGGTGTCGGGCGGCCGCGTGGTCGCGCGCCATGGCACGCTCGTGCCCGGCGCCGTGCCCGCGTGAGCCGCGTCGCACGCCCCGCACCCGACAACCCGCGCACCGGCGCGGGCCCGGTTTTCTTCGCCTGCGTGGTCGTGCTGGTGGCGCTCAACCTGCGCGCCTTTCTCACGTCGAGCAGCCCCTTGCTCGAACCGATCCGCGCCGCCACCGGCATCGGCTTCCATGCCGTCGCGTTGCTCACGGTGCTGCCGATGTTCGCGATGGGCGCGGTGTCGCTGTCGGGCGCGGCCGTGGGTCAGCGCCTGGGCGCGCGCGGCGGCATCGCGCTCGGGCTCGGTGCCATCGCGCTGGCCTGCGCCAGCCGCTACGTGGCGGGCGGCGCCGCGGCGCTGCTGTGGAGCGCCGCGCTCGCGGGCGCGGGCGTGGGGCTGGTGCAGGCGCTCATGCCCGGCGTGGTCAAGCAGGCCTACCCCGCGCGGCTCGGCCTCATGACCGGGCTCTACTCGGCCGCCATCATGGGCGGCGGCGGGCTCGGCGCCATGGCCAGCCCGTGGCTCGCGCGCGCCGTGGGTGGCGATGCACAACTCGACTGGCACGCCGGCCTCGCGATGTGGGCGGTGCTCGCGATCGTGGCGCTGGTGGCGTGGCTGCGCGGTGCGCGGCAGCTGCCGTCCGCGTCGTCATCTGCGCGAGGCGCCACCGACCCGTCGCTCGACCGCGCCTGGCTGCGCTGCTTCGGCCATCGCCGCGCGTGGCTGCTGGCGCTGTGCTTCGGCCTCATCAATGGCGGCTACACCAGCCTCGTCGCGTGGCTGCCGCATTACTTCCATGCCGAGCGCGGCTGGACGGCGCAGCAGGGCGGCGCCGTGCTCGCGCTCATGACGCTGGCGCAGGTCGTCGGCGCGCTCACGCTGCCGGCGCTCGCGCGGCGCGGCGGCCAGCGCGACCTGCGGCGCTGGCTGGTCGGTGCGCTGCTCGCGCAACTGGCGGGCTTTGCGGCGCTCGGGCTTGCGCTGCCCGTGCCGGCGGCCGTCATCGCCGTCGTGCTCGGCGCCGGCCTGGGCGGTGCGTTCTCGCTGTGCATGGTGCTCGCGCTCGACCACCGGCCCGACCCCGCGCAGGCCGGCGCGCTCGCGGGCTTCATGCAGGGCGTGGGCTTCATGATCGCGGCGCTCGCGCCCTTCGTCACCGGCTGGGTGCGCGAGCAGACCGGCGGCTTCACCATGGCCTGGGCCTACCTGGCCGCCGTCACCGTGCTGCTGCTGCCCGCCGTGCTGCGCTTCGACCCGCGCCGCTACGCGAGTGCCACCGCCGGCCTGTTCGGTGCGCAGGCTGCGTCCGCGCCGTCCCCCATCGACCAGGCCCGCAAAGCCTGAGACCCAAGGAGATTCGACCCATGTACAACGAACACTTCATGCAGCGCGCCCTGGCCCTTTCGGCCCGGGCGCTCCAGGAGCCCGGCACCGAGCCCTTCGGCGCGGTCGTCGTCAAGAACGGCGAGGTGGTGGGCGAGGGCTTCAACCACTCCGTCGCGCACCACGACCCCACCTCGCACGGCGAGGTCGAAGCCATTCGCGATGCCTGCCGCCGGCTGGGCACCGTCGACCTGTCGGGCTGCGAGCTCTACACCTCGTGCGAGCCCTGCGCCATGTGCGTGGCGGCCATGCACATCGCGGGCATCGGCCAGCTGTACTACGCGGCCACGCTGGCGCAGTCGGGCGAGGCTTTCAAAGGCGTGACCGTGGCGGCGCGCCACCCCATCGACGTCGACGTGCTGCGCACCGAAGCCGGCGCACCGCTGGCCGCGCGTGCGCAGCCGGCCGAACAGAAGATGGACGCCGAAGCCGTGCGCATCCTCTCGGCGTGGGCCGAGCCGCGACGCGGCGACTGAAGCAAGCGCTACGCGGCAGCAGCGTCGCCGCGCGTTGCGGCTTCGAACTCGGCGCGATTGAGCAGGCCGAAGTACAGCACGTCGTACCACTGCAGCCCCAGCGGATATTCCGTGGCGCGGCTGCGCGTGCTGTCGCAGTCGTCGTCGAAGCGCAGCCCGAAGAACGCATCGAGCGGGGCCGCCTGCTTTTTCGCACCGGCTTCGCGCAGCACCTGCGCCGCTGCCGCGATGTCTTGCGGCAGCGCATCGAGCGCGGCGCCGGCCTGCTGGCAGCGCGCGAGCTCCTTCTCGACGCAGGCCCGCAGCGGGGCCTCTTCCGATTCGGTCATGGTGTCGAGCTCGACCGTCTCCAGCAGCAGGTGCTCGTTGCGGTGGGCTTCGAGAAAAGCCAGGGTCTCGTCCAGCCAGCCCGGCAGCTGCGTCGAGCCCGTCGCGGGTGTGGCCGCTGCGCGCGCGGCAGTCGCAGGCGGTGCCTTCGGTGCGGCGGGCGGCGAGAACCAGCCCTTGAGCCGGTCGACGAACGACGTGGCTTTCGGCGCGGCCACGACGGGCGCTACTGCGGGCGCGGGCGCAGGCACCGGCGCCTGCGCCGCTAGGTACCGCATGATGTCGATGAGCCGCTTCACCCGCGCAAAGCCCGGCTCGAAGCGGCCGCTGATCGCGTACAGCCGGACCTTCTCATCCCCCTCGTCGCTGTCGAGTCCGTCGGAGATCAGCGACGCGCACAGTTGCGGATCGCCCGACATCAGCAGCCGGTACATGAACGGAATGTCGTAGTTCCATTCGGACAGGCCCGAGATGGTTTCGGGCCGGTCCGTGTACGCCGTGGGCCGGTTGGTGAGGCTGTAGAGGTAAGAACGATTGGCCATGGATCAAAGTGTGAATGGCGGCTGCAATGCGAGCGCGTCGCCGTGACAAGAATGAAGAAGAGCCGCCTCTCGCGAAGCGGCCTTCGGCCTGGTCGGCAGATTCTGCCTTCGCCAGATTTACACTCCGCCCCATGCAAGGAAAGCAAGGAAGCAACGACGTTCAGCGCGGCCTGCAGCCCGTGGTGGAGCTGCGGTCTGAAGGCGCGTCGTACCTGTATTCCGTGCGCGCGCCGCGCTCCAAGGGCGTGATCCCGCCCAGCTCGTACAGCCACACCGGCTTTGCCAGCGTGGCCGATTGCCTGCGCGACATTGCACGCGCGCTCGGCGGCAACTTCAGTCGCATCTACGTGCGCCTCGAAGGCCACTGCGTCGGCGAGCGCGACATTGCCGAGCTGCGCAAGGCGCCCGACATCGTCGCGGCCGAACTGCAGGCCCTGTGCCGCGCGGTGATCGCCGAGCAGCAGAAGCAGCAGCAACAAGACCAGAGCGAAGTCACCACGCCGCGCTGCTAGCCGCGCGAAGCGGCGTGTCGTTCGTTCACTGCGGCACGTTCACGATGGTCGCCTGCATCATCGCCACCACCTTGTAGTCCGTGTCGCCCGCCTTCGCGAAGGCACGCACTTCGCCCGTGCACACCGCGAGCAGCTTGCCCGAGCTCTGCACCCGGCCCACCGCCAGGAAGCGCTCGCCCAGCGCGGGCCGCATGAAGTTGATCTTGAACTCCGCCGTCACCACGTCGCAGCCCTGCGGCGCCTTCGTGAGCCCCGCGTAGCCGCAGGCGCTGTCGACGATGCTCGTCACCGCGCCCGCATGCACATAGCCGCGCTGCTGCGACAGCGCTTTTGAAAACGGCATCTCGATGTGCACCTCGCCATCGCCCACATGCACCAGCCGCGCGCCGAGCGTGGCCATCAGGCCCTGTGCGTTGAAGCTGTCGGAGATGCGGGTGTGGAGGTCGGTCATGGCTGGCAGGGAAAAGAAGCAGAAGAAAAGGGCGTCGGTGGAGGCGCCCCGAGGGGTCACTGCATTCTGCCGCGCGGCGTCATTTCTGTTTTCGGACCTCAGCCGCTCGCCCCGGTCGAGTGCCGCGGAGCCGGTGCCTTGTAGAGCGGGTCACCCATCTGGCAGGTGCATTCATGCGGACAGGCCGGCAAAAAGTCGAGCTGAACGCCGAGGGCCCGCTGGTTCTCTACCGACTTGTTCGCAGACGGCTCACGGCCGACAACGTTGCTGGTTTTCGGAAGATCGATCCTGGCGGTGAATTGCAGGTTCTCCCGAAGCACGCGGGCCACGTTGCGACCTCGTTCCAAACCCAGCCCGTGAGGGCGATGGTCACGCTCCTGGGGCTCGACCGAGGCTCCGACATAGATCGCCTCATGGTTGGGATAGCGCATTCGAAGCTCTGTCATCCAGCTGCCAAGCCGCAGCACTTGATCGGCCGATACGGCCGCGGAGTCTCGGTCGAAGTACACGTAGAAGACCTTGATGGGACTGCATGCGAGCACGGCGGTCGGCCCGAGTGTTGCCAGAGCGAGAGCCACGCCCCTCAGAGATTTCAGATGCCTGATCACGGTGTGCCTTAGCGGGTAACGCCAAGAATATAGGCCGCAAGACTGTCTGCATTCAGCCGGGACTTGAATTCCTTCGCATGCTCTCTGGAGTTCGAGGTTCCGTACCAGGTGTCGTCCGAGCCAAAGGTGTCATCGAAGTGGGTGACCTCATGGATCAGCGTCAGCAATCGCGAGTCACCGTCCAGCACGGCACCTGTGTCGAAATTGGTCTTGTTGTCGAACCTGAAGTCGCAGAAAACAAGCGCAATCGCCACGGTGTGGGTGCCCGTGTCCGGCTTGCAGACTGCCGCGGCGGCGCCGTTCGCGCTGGGCAGAACGCAGGTCGCCACCTTGCCGTCTTCCGTGTATCGAATGAAGTTTTTCGCTTCCATGCCTTGAAGCACACGGATGCATGCGGACAGGCCTTTCTGCAGATGTTCGCGGATGCCTTGATCGGCCACGCCAAACCATTCGCTCACCCGGGCCTGAGCCCCCTTGTCCCATCGCTCCAGTTCCGGGAGCCGCTTTTTCGCGATGTAGTCGATCGCCATGTCGCGCAGCTTCATCACCAAGGCGGCGAACTCCTTGTTCGTCATGTTCGGGCAGATTCTTTCGGTCTGCTCCGCTTCGGGTGGATGCGTGACGCCTTCGTCCACCGCCTGCTTCAGGGCTGCCATCTCCGCTGAAGGCCCGGTGACTGCCGTCATCGCCGATGCCGCCAGATTCGTCTGCGCCGTAGCAGCCTGCCAAGCCCCGTCGTCGCAGGTCGATGTGTGCTGAAGTGTGGCAACCAGCGGCTGTGGCACCGGACAGTGGCAGACCACCACGTCTCCTTCCAGCGCAGCCTCCGAGATGAATCGAGGGCGCCGCGGCCCTCCGGCCTTGGCAATGATGCCGACGCTGTTGCAGCCCTCGCAATAGGCCCTGCCGCCGATCAGGGCGACCCGATGCCCGTGCAGGTCGAACATGGGTCCGCTGTAGGGAAGGATTCGACCACCAGGGACTGGTGGGTCTCCAACCACAAGAATCTTTCGCTCCATTCGATACGCTCCCGTTTGATGACGGGGCGTTGTATGTGGGCGAGCGCGCTAACACTGTTGTCTATCGTCAACCGGTTGGGAGCGCGTCATCGGCGCACGCGCGACCCGCGAATGCGG
Organism: Variovorax sp. GW458-11-26-14-LB1; assembly: GCF_059423965.1. NCBI lineage: Bacteria > Pseudomonadati > Pseudomonadota > Betaproteobacteria > Burkholderiales > Comamonadaceae > Variovorax > Variovorax sp. GW458-11-26-14-LB1. The sequence continues at coordinate 38,644 of NZ_JBWKYW010000053.1, read as the reverse complement.
TCGCACAAAAGCGGCCGGGAATGGCCGGGGTGATCAATCCCACGCCGGCGACAGCCCTTGCGGATCGGTCAGCCGCTCGCCCCGGTCGAGCGTGGCGATCTGCGCCATCTCGGCTTCGGTCAGCGTCAGTTGCTGCGCCTTCAGGTTGCTCTCGAGGTTCGCGCGCTTCGTCGACGACGGGATCACCGCGTAGCCCAGTTGCATCGCCCAGGCCAGCACCACCTGCGCGGGCGTGGCGCCGTGCGCCGTGGCAATCGCGCCGATCACCGGGTCGTTCAGCACCTTGCCGTAGGCCAGCGTCATGTACGAGGTGATGCGGATGCCCTGGCTCTGCGCGAAGGCCGCCACCTTGCGGTTCTGCAGGTAGGGGTGCAGCTCGATCTGGTTGGTGGCGATGGCCGATGCGCCCACGGCCGCAATGGCTTCTTGCATCAGCGCGATGTTGAAGTTCGACACGCCGATCTGCTTCGTGAGCCCCAGCGCCTTGGCCTCGGCCAGCGCGCCCATGAACTCCGCCACCGGCACCGCGTTGGCGGGCGAGGGCCAGTGGATCAGCGTCAGGTCCACATGGTCTGTGCGCAGCTTGGCAAGGCTGTCTTTCAGGCTGGGCACCAGCTTGCTCTTCGCGTAGTGGTCGGTCCAGATCTTGGTGGTGATGAAGAGCTCGTTGCGGGCCACGCCGCTTTCGGCAATCGCCTGGCCCACCTCGGCTTCGTTGCCGTAGATCTGCGCCGTGTCGATCGTGCGGTAGCCCAGGTCGAGGCCGTTCTTCACCGAGTCGATCACCACCTGGCCCTGCAGGCGGAAGGTGCCGAGGCCGAAGGCGGGAATGGGGGTGTGGATGTTCGTGGTCATGGCGTGTGTGTTCCTTGTGTTCAAAGAAAGAAAAAGAAGAGGGGAGAGGACTCAGTGCCCGACCGGCACCGGCCCCGAGGCGCGCACCGGAATGCCGGCACGGCGGTCGAGCGAGCCGCTCCACTGCGTGAGGGCCAGCGACACCAGCACGACGAGTGCGCCGATCCAGGGCGTGTGCATCAGCCCGAGGTGCGTCACGATCAAACCGCCGGCCCAGGCCGCGCCCGCAATGCCCAGGTTGAAGGCCGCGATGTTCAGGCCCGAGGCCACGTCCACCGCCTGCGGCGTGAAGCGTTCGGCCTGCTTCACCACGTACACCTGCAGCCCCGGCACGTTGCCGAATGCCACCGCGCCCCACATCAGCACCGCCACCAGCGCCAGCCACTTGTGCGGCGCCGCGAAGTTGAAGACCAGCAGCACGGCCGCCAGCAGCGCAAAGATGATCTTCAGCGCCGGAATCGGGCCCATGCGGTCGGCCAGCTTGCCGCCCCAGATGTTGCCCACCGCCACCGAGATGCCGTACACCAGCATCACCCAGCCCACCGCGCCGGCGCTGAAGCCCGACACGTCGGTGAGGATCGGCGCGAGGAACGTGAACGGAATGAACGAGCCGCCATAGCCGATGGCCGTCTTGGCATACACCAGCAGCAGGCGCGGCTCGGCCAGCACCTTCGCTTGTTGCGCCAGCGAGGCCGGCGGCGTGTGGCGGATGTTGCCCGGCACGAAGATCCAGCTGCCCACGAAGGCGATCACGCCCAACGCCGACACCGCCAGGAAAGTCTCGCGCCAGCCGAAGTGCTGTCCGATGAACGTGCCCAGCGGCACGCCCGTGACCAGCGCCACCGTGAGGCCCGTGAACATGATCGCGATGGCGCTCGCCGCCTTTTCCTTCGGCACCAGGCCGGTGGCAATCGTCGAGCCGATCGAGAAGAACACCCCGTGCGCCAGCCCCGTGAGCACGCGGGCGGCAATCAGCGATTCATAGCTGGGCGCCTGCCACGCCAGCAGGTTGCCGACCGTGAAGAGCGCCATCAGCCCGAGCAGCAGCGCCTTGCGCGGCAGCTTGCCCGTGAGGGCCGTGAGCACCGGCGCGCCAATGGCAACGCCCAGCGCATAGAGGCTGACCAGCAGGCCCGCCGAGGGAAGGCCGATGCCGAGGTCGGCAGCGACGGTGGGAATGAGGCCAACGATGACGAACTCGGTCGTTCCGATGGCGAAGGCGCTGAGGGTCAGCGCGAGTAAGGCGATTGGCATGAGAGCACTCCTTCTGGGATGAGGAGGAGTGTCTTGCGGTTACCTTTGCGAATTAAGGGGGTGCGTAGCAGAAAATAATTGCTGCAGCAGCAAGAGTGAATGTGTTTCCTACTAGAAAGAGACAGCTGCTGCGTCAGAGGCCGATCATGATCAAAGAATGATGTTTGACGTCGGCATTGGCTCAGCGTTCGAATTGAGTAGTCCGATAGGTACTGCTAAATACATTTCGCAATAGAGCATTAACTCATTGCCACTGCTATGAGCTAAAGCTAGATTTGTTGTGCTGTAGCCTGAGTCATTGAGGCGGCGCGTCAGTTCGTCTGGGGTCGGAGTGTCTTTTGCTAAATGCAAAAAATCAGCGTACTTACTTGACCAACAATATGAATAGGCATCTAGCGGTATGACGCGCACGCAGTGATCGGGTGATTTCCCATAGAATTGAGCAATTATTCGATTTGGCGTCAGAAAAAGTGCTTCACTGCGATACGGTACTCCAAACGATTCCTTGAACCATGCATTGGCTGCATCGTGCAAATGAATTGGCGTATCCCTCGGGTTTCGATCTTTGCGGGTATGAAGTAGTGATGGGCGATCGAGCGGAATATCACGCGACAAACCTCGATAGAAAGGCAGTGTTTCGAATGAGTTCATTTTCGATCTGGGTTTTATCGCGGCTTTCTAGTCGGCCTCGTTGAGTAGCGAGGGGGCTGCTCGAGATAACGGTCTTCCTCAAGAATTTGATCCGCATGTCGCAGGAGGTCGCGGACACGAGAAAGGCGGGAATTTCGCTCGGCCATCATGTTCGAAATAGAATTTCTCTCGCTCCCCTCGTCATCTTCCATCACTGACCTTACATACACTTCAACGCCTGGATACAAGGAAACTAAGACCGCCTTAGCCTGAGTCGGCTTTAGAACTTCAGCGCGTAGTGGCAGTCTTGCAAGTACCTCGTATTCTTCGATGGAAATGTCGCATGTTGGTCGCTGCGTCAGATCAAAGGGCGAAACTAAATCGCGTAGGAGTTTCTGAGCAATGCTACCCACGGTTGAGGTCCATGTGAACTCGTCCGAAGAGCCTGCAAATAAGCCATACCACAACATGCTATGTGGAAAGATAGGGCCAAGCCTCTCAATAAGAACTGCATGAGAAAATGAGCCGGGCAATATCAGGTTGCAAAAGAAGGCGACGCTAAGGGAGTCCATAATTTCTCCCCTACTTCCCTCGCGGATTGCCTTAACGATCGCGCTGAATACGTCGATGCGCTTGTCGTACGCGTCATACAGTAGAGGCGCAGTTTCGCGAAGACCTGGATAGAGAGACATCAGGTGAGTGGCTAAAAGTTCGCGTGGGGCGCGTTTTTTTAGGTACTTAGATAATGCTTCAGTTATCCCTCCCAATTCCGAGTCCTCCTGCGTCGAGAGATCTCCTTTAATTAGTTCGGTAGACCAATTGATGACGGAGGCCATCGCAGAGGACGAATCCATGCCGGTCATTTGTCGAATCTGAAGCCAGCGCGTTACGACTTCTGATGTCGAAAGGTTAGGATAGAGAAATGCAGCGCGAGCAACACAATAAGAAAGGGTTCTCTTGCACGACGAGTAATTGGGAAATCCAGGTTGACCGCCGATGGATCGCTGCATTGAAAGACCTTCGCCGAGAGTCAGTCCAATCAATGCAGACAACTCACGTTTATCACGAAGCTGTTTGTTGCGAGCCTTGGACTGCAACGTCAAGGCTTGGTACGACGATACACTTACGACGTGTGCGTATGCTGATATTGGAGCGCGCTCAGGGAAATAGGTGGCGATATCTGCGAAAAAGCTTTCGAGGTCGTCTTTGGAGGGAATTACAACAACTGGTAACCCCAATGCATCCTTGTCTTCATAGGCGCAAAGATGGACGGTTTGCTCTTGCGTTTTTGTCGAAGAAAAAAGATCCCCGACTTTTTTTCCTAGTTGTCGGTCTTCTTCAAAGATTTGGCGTAAAGATTGGAGCTTCTGTTCAGTCATAAATTTATCCGAACAGTTGAGATAGTTCAGGATCAGCGGGAGGGGGCGCAAGCTGCGCAACGGCACTATCGAGGTATCCCGGAACGGTACCAGAGTAGTAGAGGTTCGCAGCCGTTCGACCACGCAAGATCCCAGTGTAGACAAGCCGCTTTTGAGTTGCCCCCATCTTGTATAGCGCTTCGCAGCCGCCAATGTGCACAGCCCTGAACTCCCATCCCTTGCCTCCGTGTAGGGTGTCACTCCAGACTCGATCTTGTGGAAGGCCCGCAGACACGAGTGCCTGAGAGAACTCCGCTTCCTGTTCGCGTTTGGGAAAAAGAACACCTACCTTCTCGCCCGGATAGAGGTCTAGCTGTCCAGCGATTTTTTGGAGCATCGCATTTATCTGATCGGCGAATGTCGCCAATTCGTGAAGTTCGACTGAGGAGGGGCGAGCGTCCTCGTCATACTTGCATTCCCCTTTCATCGGTGGAAAGTTCACGTTGTCCTTCAATATGGCATCAGCAACCGTGCAAAGCTTAAAGCCGCTCCGATAGTGATACTTCAATGTGAGTGCGTTTTCCTGCACAAGTTGCTCCGGCAGACCAGTCGTATGCGTTACTCGATAAATCGATTGACGCGAATCTGCCGCAAGAACCAAACGCCTCGTAAGCTGCCGGAAGATGAGTAGCTCTGTGTCTGTATAGTCTTGAGATTCATCGACTAGAATTGCTTGATAAATTTCAGATATTTTCTTTGATTCAATTAAAGCCTTAACTTTTCCAGCGAGAAGATCTCGATCTTCCTGAAAATTTCCCGTTCGCTCGAAATCGACGCCGTATTCAACAAGAAGGTCGCGAAAAAACTGCATCCCGGTCACTACGCATTCAGGTTCAATTCCATACTGAATGCATCCCTCCTGCATAAATGTCTTGAGGCTTGAGGTAAAAACAACGATTCGAATGTCGCTTATTTTTTTGAACTTCAACCATCTTGCGCGAAGCAATAAGACATTTGTTTTTCCGGAGCCTGCCGGGCCACGAAGCAAGAAGCTTGCATCCTCTTTTTGACCTTGAATTGCCATGCCTTGTTCGGCATCGAGCTGTTTGTCATTAACCCAAAATGTGTGCGACATTTTTTCCTCGATTTATTGAGCTTCAATCATTTGTTCGGCAAGCTGAATTAAAGCTCTTTGACACAAGTCGGAGGCGGTCTCAACGGTAAAAGCCTCAGACCACGCAGAGTGTGATATTTCCTGCTCTTCTGTCGAGGCAATTAAAGTTAGATCGGTGGTCAATTGTGTGGACGGGCTCACCGCAAATATGATTTCTACGAGAAGAGATTTTTTGAAGAGTAAGTCTTCGTTTTTTTCAAAATGATACTTAAGGGTATATCTTGCATTCGTGCTTTGCTCGTGAGTCCCACTGAAACGAGGAAAGACGTCGGTAGTCATCAGGAATTGTCGGATTCGAAGAAAAGTGTCGCTTTGGAGTCTCCATAGCTCTTGAATTCTGTCTGGTTGCGGCTGCCCCGCCTTCTCTTCAGCCATTCGTATCTTCTCTTGGTCAGCGAGAACTTGCCTCAAACGAATGTCCAAAAGTTTTAGCGATGTTTCACCTCCGGTAGCTGGAGGCCCTGCGAACAAATCCCAATTCACGATTTTCAATCGCTCACGCCAACTTTTAACTAAGCATGCTCTCGCGACCTGAGCGAGCCACGACTCGCAATCAGGGGCATTAATTTCTGGAGCCCTGAGCCGTACGGCATCGTAAAGTCTTGCTCTCGGTGCATCAAAGCCTTGAAAAATTGGCTTCTTCATTAACATGTCGTGGAGTGTGGCCCCGATTTGATAATAAGAAATTGCCGTCCATGCGTTCAGGTCCGATCGGGCCTCATCTCTCCAGACAAATTCAGGCGGACTGTAACGAACGGATGCAACAAACTCATCTCCTGATAGCTGTTTTTCATCGGCGTTTTCAATGTCGCGAGTGGCAACGCCCAGGTCTAGTAGGGTCAATGTGGAAAAGTCTTCGCTAACCACAATATTCGCAGGCTTAATATCTCTATGAGCAAGGCCTCGATCATGCAAAAACCTTGCTGCCTCAGCTAACTGCTTTAAAAGAGGGGCAATTGCTTGACGTGGGAGGGTGTCAAGTACCTTATCGAGAGAGTTGCCTGGTACATATTCCATGGCCAGGTAAAGAGTCTGAGACTCTTCGTCGATCCCTCCTTCGTAAATCTCTACAAGATGAGGGTGATGTTTTTCACCAACTAGCCCGAGCTGCAACTCCAAGCGTTCGCGTTCCTCACCCAAGCCGTTTTTCTGAACGACTTCGGGAAAGAAAAGCTTTAAGGCAACCTCTCGTTCCTCTTGAGATGCCTTGTAGACAATGCCGTCGGCTCCACGGCCGATTTCGGTGCCAACATGCCAGCCTCGGAAAATTTGCCCATCAATTTTTCTTACGTCGATCACGCTCCAACCTCCTGTTTTTCTCATCGTAGCTCGCTGTTGCGCGAACTTGCCCCTTGGGTTACACCCATTTGACAGTTATTAAACGGTTGATCTACGTGGTTGTGATCGAGTCCGTAGATATACTGTTTGGTCGCGCAAAAAAAGCGTGATCGGGTTTGGAAGCCCGCAAAAAACCCCTGCGACGAAAGCCGCAGGACCCGCACATGGTCTGCGGCTTTTTCGTTCGCGCTGCTTTTTTAGGCGGCTCGGACGGGAGGGCGCGAGTCCTGCCGGTTTCTCTACAAGGGGTTTTCCGGTCTTCCAACCCGTTCGAGCTGCCGCCATCGTTTGGAAGCGGGGGCGTCGGTTGTGGCAAACCAAAATCCCTTCGGAGGCCGCACATGGCTGAATCTGCATCCGTCCCAGCGCAACCGAGCGCCCGTCCCACTTCTCCGACTTCCGACCTTGACGACCTCGCTGCCCAAGCCTGCGACGACGCCGACAACCTCAACGCTGTAATGCGCGCCTACACCGCCCTAGAAAAGCTCGTAGACACCAGCGGCCTGAACGACAGCGAAGAACTCACCCCCACCCGCACCGAACTGAGCGCCTTGCTGCGCCTGCTCAACGAAGCGTTGATGACGCGCATCGCCACCGTCAACGCAACAGCCGGCGCGGTACGCGATGCGCTGCAAGCGCACCCCTCGCTCAAGCCGGCCTAGCCCCCGGCGGCCGGCGTGAAGCCTCTGCCTCACGACCGGCTCGCGACCCTCAAGCCGCCTTCGTCTCCGGCAACGCCGCCGTCAACGCAAAGTCCACCAGCATCAACCACGTCTCTTCGAGCCCGGTGATGTTGTGGGGGTCCGAGTTCGACACGGCCTGCACGCGCACGGGCGCGCGCTGACCGGCTACGCTGCGCATCCCGTTCGCTTTCCAGCGTTCTCTCTTCTCCACGACAAAGCCGATGCCAGTTGCGCTCATTGCCGCCGACGACAGCACCAACAACAAACCCGAAGAGGCCACCTTCCTTCCCGCCGCCTGGACCCGCCTGCGCGACATGGTCGCAGCGCGAACCCCTGCGGACGGCCGCACCGACGCGCTGTACCCGGGCCTGCGCTGCTACCGCTTCTCACACCCGATCCGCTACGAGAAAACCCAGCGCCTCACGCCGGGCGTGGTGGTGGTCTTGCAGGGCCGCAAGACCGCGCACCTCGGCGGCGGCCGTTCGCTGGCCTACGGCGCCACGCAGTGCCTGGTGCTCGGGGCCGAGGTCGCGTGCCTCGGCACGGTCGTCGGGGCGAGCGCCGCGGCGCCGTACCTGGCCATTCATCTGGACCTGCCGCCCGACGTGCTGGTCAAGTCGGTCCTCGCATTGGCCGAAGGCGGCGGAGCACTGCCGGCCGAGCCCGCCCGCGTGCGCGAGCACTTCACGGCCCCGGTGGGGCCGGAGGTGGTAGAGGCCTTCGCCCGCCTGCTGCTGGCGGCCGATGACCCGGTGGACCGCCGCACGCTCGCGCCGCTGGCCGTCGAGGAAATCGTGCTGCGGCTGTTGCGCTCCGAGGCGGCCGCCGCCATCCGCAGCGCGGGCGCCGTCACCAAGGCCGGCGCGCGCATACAGACGGCCATCGCCTTCATGCGCCGCCATCTGGGCCGGCCGCTGTCGGTGGCCGAGATCGCGAGCCACGTCCACATGAGCCCCTCGCACTTCGCGCACAGCTTTCGCGAGGTGGCCGGCGTCACGCCGATGCGCTGCATTCGCGACCTGCGCCTGGAAGAGGCGCGCTCGCTGATGCTGGGCGCCGGGCTGCGCCCCGGCGATGCGGCTGCCAAGGTGGGGTTCGAGAGCGCGGCGCATTTCAATCGCGCGTTTCGCAGACGGTTCGAGACGACGCCTGCGGAGTACGTGCGGCGCATGCAGGCGGCGTGATGCCTGGGTGATCCCGGCGTGGCTGCGTGTGTCCTTCGCAGCCATGGTCAATTTCTTCGCAGCTTCGTGCCTAGGCGCGGGGGAGGGGGCTGGCTAACCTGCCTGCTCTCTCTTTTCATTCATTCATTGAATCCACAAGCCAACGCGAAGAAGAAATGTCCATGGACCCGATCAACGTCATCATCACTTTCGAAGCCAAGCCCGAGCGCGCGTCTGCGTTCGCGGAGCTCATGAACCAGGTCAAGCAGTCGCTGCCATCGGCGGATGGGTGCCGGGGTGTTCGGCTGTTCGGGCGCAGCGACAACGACTGCGTTTTCACGCTGGTCGAATCGTGGGCGTCGCAGGCGCACCACCAGGCGCACATTGCGGGCGCGGTGGCGTCGGGGGCCTGGGAGGCGCTGGCGGGGGAGTTGGCGCGGGAGCCTGTCAGCTGCTATTGCAGGGAGCTTTGAAAAAGCCCTGGCCGCTTGCGCTCCCTACGCCGCCTTCGTCTCCGGCAACACCGCCGTCAACGCAAAGTCCACCAGCATCAGCCAGGTCTCTTCGAGCCCGGTGATGTTGTGGTGGTCCGAGTTCGACACGGTCTGCACGCTCACGGGCGTGGGCCAGGCGGCGATGAGTTTTTCGGAGCGTTCGTGCGGCACCACGTCGTCCTTCGCGGCGAGCAGCACCTGGGTCTTGGCGGCGACTTCCTTGCTGTGCTCGATGGAGTTGAAGCGGTGCCGCAGCAACAGCGACAGCGGCACGAGCGGAAAGCGCTTCTTGGCGACTTCGAGCAGCGAGTCGTAGGGGGTGATGAGCTGCAGGCTCGCAAATTCCTGCCGCGCCACGAGCTGGATGGCCACGCCGGTGCCCAGGCTGCGGCCCACCACGTGCAGGCGCGCCTGCGGAAAGGCGCGGCGCAGGTGGCTGGCGAACTGGGCGGCGTCGGCCACGGAGGCGATCTCGGACGGCGCGCCCTGCGAGTCGGCCACGCCCCGGTAGTTGAGTGCCGCAAAGCCGAAGCCCTCGGGCAGCCAGTGCAGCATCTGCGCGGTGGCGCGCACGTCTTCGCCGCGGCCGGCGAAGTAGATGAACAGGTCCTGCAGCGCGTCTTCGCCCTGCGGGTGGTACACGTAGCCGCGCACCATGCCGCCGGGCACGGGGTGCGAGTAGGTCGAGAAGTCGTCCGACAGATGCACCACGGGCAGCTTGCGGGCGTTGAAAAGAATGTGGCCCTGGCGCGTGGCGAGCAGGGTCCAGTAGGCGGCCAGGCTGCCAATGGCGGCGGCCGAGGCCGACAGGGCAATGCGGGCAATCTTGGCTTGGGTGTTCTTCTGCAAATCAGGGCTCCCGGGAAAGTGGCGGCGTGGCATCGCAAGGGCAGGGCCCGGCCGGTGCACAACGCGCAAGGGGCGTAGTTTCACCGCGTTCGCGAGGCGGTGCGTTGCGAGGTGTATGGCCGTGGCGCGCGGCGCGCCGGCCGGGGGCTGAAGATAATCCCCGCATGATCGCCATCGACTGCTACTACAGCCTTTCCTCGCCCTGGGCCTACCTCGGCGGCCCGCAACTGCAAGACATCGTGCGCCGCCACCATGTGCAGCTCACGCTCAAGCCCTACGACTTCCAGGCGGTGGTGCCGCAGACCGGCGGCATTCCGCTGAAGACGCGCCCCGAGCCGCGCCGCACGTACCACGCGCTGGAGCTGTCGCGCTGGCGCGATTACCTCGGCATGCCGATGAACCTGGAGCCCGCGCACTACCCGAAGGGCGCGCCGACCGACCCGAACTGGAACAAGTACCCCGGCTGGATGGTGATCGCCGCCCAGCTGCAGGGCCTCGACGCGCAGCCGCTGTCGCACGCGCTGCTGCGCGCGCTGTGGGCCGAGGAGCGCGACACGGCGCAGGCCGCGGTGCGCATCGCGATCGCCGATGAAAACGGCTACGACGGCGCGGCGCTGCAGGCGCTGGAGCAGTCGGCCGAGGTGCTGGCCGTGTACCGCGCCAACAGCGCCGACGCGGTGGAAGCGGGCGTGTTCGGCGCGCCCACGTTCATCCTGAACGGCGAGCGCTTCTGGGGACAAGACCGGTTGGCGTTTCTCGACCGGGCGCTCGACAAGCTGCGCGCCGGCGGCTGAGCGACAGGCTCTCTTTTTTCTTCAGAGGAACGAGCGCGGCAGCAGCGCGGGCACGAGCGTGCGGTGCAGCCGCTCGCGCCACCAGCGCAGCGCCTGGCCCTGCGCGCCGGTCTTCCACGCGAGCCAGAAGGCTTCGGGTGCGCGCGGTTCCTCGGTCGGCAGTTCGACCAGCGTGCCGCGCGCCAGCTCGTCGGTGATGCAGGCGCGCGGCAAGAAGCCGTGGCCCAGCCCGGCGACCTGGCAGGCGACCTTGGCGGCCATCGACGGCACGGTGATGCGCGGCTGGCCGGCCATGAGGCCCACGGTGCGGTCCGACAGGGTGCGCGCGGTGTCGCCGACCACGATGGCGTTGCAGTCGATGAGGTCGCCGCGCTGCACGGGGCGCTTCAGCCGCGTGAGCGGGTGGGTGGGCGCCACGCAGAAGGCGAACGCCAGGCTGCCCACGGCCACGGCCTGGTGGCCGCCGCCGGCCGGGCCTTCGCCCGCGGCCACGACGATGTCGGCGCGGCCCTCGCGCAGCGCCTCCCAGCTGCCGGTGAGCGCCTCGCAGCCGATGCGCAGCCGCGTGCCGCAGCGCAGGTCTTCGAAGGCGCGGATGTCGTCCATGAAGGCCTGCGTGGGAATGAGCGAGTCGTGCACCAGCCGCAGTTCTGATTCATAGCCGGTGGCAATCTGCCGCATGCGCGATTCGAGGTCGCTCGCGGCGCCCAGCAGCCAGCGGCCTTCCTTGAGCATTTCCTCGCCGGCGGCGGTGAGGGTCACGCGCGGGCCGTTGCGCTCGAACAGCAGCATGCCCAGCTGCTCTTCGAGCTTGCCCACGGCGTAGGAGATGGTGGAGGGCACCTTGTTCAGCCGCGCGGCGGCGGCGGCAAAGGAGCCGTGGCGCGCGATGGCGTCGACGACCTCGATGGCTTCCAGGGTGAGCTTGAGCACGGGGCGTTCCTCGCAGGAAAAGCAATGATCGAAAACTTCGATCATTGATGGTGAAAAGTTTCGTCGATGGGGCCCTGTGTGCACCGGATGATTCAGCCCACGCCAAGGAAATTCCCTCCGAAAGCGATTGTGAACCGAATCGAATATCCACGCACCCAAATTTGCCGAAGGAGCCTTTCATGACCGTCCAAGCCACCCCCACCGCCGGCGCCAAGCTGCTCACCCCCACCGACCACACGCTGGTGATGATCGACTTCCAGTCGCAGATGGCCTTTGCCACGCACTCGATCGACGCCGTGAACCTGCGCAACAACGCCGCGCTGGTGGCGCAGGCGGCGGCCGGCTTCAAGGTGTCGACCATCCTCACGACGGTGGCCGAGAAGAGTTTTTCGGGCCCGATGTTCAGCGAGATCACCGACGCCTTCCCCGGCCAGAAGATGCTGGACCGCACCTCGATGAACACCTGGGAAGACGCCGCCGTGATCGAGCGCGTGAACGCCATCGGCAAGCCGCGCATCGTGCTGGCGGGCCTGTGGACCAGCGTGTGCATCGTGGGCCCGGCGCTGTCGGCGCTGGACCAGGGCTTCGAGGTGTACGTGATTGCCGACGCCTGCGGCGACGTGTCCACCGAGGCGCACAACCGCGCGATGGAGCGCATGGTGCAGGCCGGCGCGCAGCCGATGACCTCGCTGCAGTACCTGCTCGAGCTGCAGCGCGACTGGGCGCGTGGCGACACCTACGAGTTGACGACCGGTATTGCGAAGAAGGTGGGCGGCGCCTACGGTCTGGGCGTGACGTACGCCAAGACGATGTTCGGCGCCCACGAGGGTTGAGCGCAGCGCACCCGCAAGGCCGACCGACCATGAAGACCTATGTCGTTTCCCTCGCGCTCGGCCTGCTGGTCGGCGTGATCTACGCGCTCTTCCAGGTGCGCTCGCCGGCGCCGCCGGTGATCGCCCTGGTGGGCCTGCTGGGCATCCTGCTCGGCGAGCAAATCCCGCCGCTGGTGCGGCAGGTGTTCGACCGGCCGGCCGCCACCTCGTGGCTGCATGACCAGGTCAAGCCGCACGTGTTCGGCGAGCTGCCGACCTGCGCGCAGCCCGGGGCGGTGAAGTCTGCCGCCGCCGGCAGCCGCCCGTCCGAACGGAGCGACGCATGAACGCTCCCGACCCGCAACGCCGCCACTTCCTGGGCGCCCTCGGCGCCCTTGCCGCCACCACCCTCGCACCCGCATCCACCATGGCCACCACCCAGACCCCCGACCTCATCCTGCGCAACGGCCGCTTCACCACGCTGGACCGTGCCAACCCCACGGCCGACGCGGTGGCCATCAAGGACGGCCGCTTCACCCGCGTGGGCCGCGCCGAAGACGTGCTGCCGCTGGCCGGCAGCCACACCCGCGTGATCGACCTGCAGGGCCAGCGCGTGCTGCCGGGCCTCATCGACAACCACCTGCACATCATTCGCGGCGGCCTGAACTACAACATGGAGCTGCGCTGGGACGGCGTGAAGAGCCTGGCCGATGCCATGGGCATGCTCAAGCGCCAGGTGGCGATCACGCCTGCGCCGCAGTGGGTGCGCGTGGTGGGCGGCTTCACCGAGCACCAGTTCGTCGAGAAGCGCCTGCCGACCCTGGCCGAGCTGAACGCGGTGGCGCCCGACACGCCGGTGTTCATCCTGCACCTGTACGACCGCGCACTGCTCAACGGCGCCGCGCTGCGCGCCGTGGGCTACACCAAGGAGACGCCCGCGCCGCCCGGCGGCGAGATCGTGCGCGACAGCGCCGGCAACCCCACGGGCCTGCTGCTGGCCAAGCCGAACGCGGCCATCCTCTACGCCACGCTGGCCAAGGGGCCGAAGCTGCCCTTCGACTACCAGCTCAATTCGACGCGCCACTTCATGCGCGAGCTCAACCGCCTGGGCGTGACCGGCGCCATCGACGCGGGCGGCGGCAACCAGAACTACCCCGACGACTATGAAGTGATCCAGAAGCTGCACGACGACGGGCAGCTCACGATCCGCCTGGCCTACAACCTCTTCACGCAGAAGCCCAAGGCCGAGAAGGACGACTTCCTGAACTGGACCGCCAACTCCAGGTACAAGCAGGGCGACGACTACTTCCGCCACAACGGCGCGGGCGAGATGCTGGTGTTCTCGGCGGCCGACTTCGAAGACTTCCGCCAGCCGCGCCCCGACATGGCGCCCGAGATGGAAGGCGACCTCGAAGGCGTGGTGCGCATCCTGGCGCAGAACCGCTGGCCCTGGCGCATGCACGCGACCTACGACGAAACCATCAGCCGCTCGCTTGACGTGTTCGAGAAGGTCAACAAGGACACACCGCTGGCCGGCCTGAACTGGTTCTTCGACCATGCCGAGACGATTTCCGAGAAGTCGATGGACCGCATCGCCGCGCTGGGCGGCGGCGTGGCGGTGCAGCACCGCATGGCCTACCAAGGCGAGTATTTCGTGGAGCGCTACGGCCCCGGCGCGGCCGAGGCCACGCCGCCGGTCAAGAAGATGCTGGAGCGCGGCCTGAAGGTGTCGGCCGGCACCGACGCGACGCGCGTGGCCTCGTACAACCCGTGGGTGTCGCTGTCGTGGCTGGTCACGGGCAAGACGGTGGGCGGCATGCAGCTGTACCCGCAGCGCAACTGCCTGGACCGCGAGGCGGCGCTGCGCATGTGGACCGAGAACGTCACCTGGTTCTCGAACGAGGAGGGCAAGAAGGGCCGCATCCAGGAAGGCCAGCTGGCCGACCTGGTGGTGCCCGACCGCGACTTCTTCGCCTGCGCCGAATCGGAGATTGCCGACACCACGGCGCTGCTCACGATGGTGGGCGGCAAGGTGGTCTACGGCGCCGGCCCGTTCGCCGCGCACGACGAAGGCGGCCTGCCGCCCGCCATGCCCGACTGGTCGCCCGCGCGCACCTTCGGGGGCTATGCCGGCTGGGCCGACACGGCCGAGGGCGCACCGCTGCAGAAGGTGATGCGCAACGCCGCGATGTCGTGCGCCTGCGCCAACGACTGCAACGTGCACGGCCACAGCCACGCGACGGCCTGGAGCAGCAAGCTGCCCATCGCCGACCTGAAGAGCTTCTGGGGTGCGCTGGGTTGCGCCTGCTGGGCGGTGTGATGAAGGCCATGCACTGGACCCTTTCGCCCGCCGTGCGCTGGATCGCCTTGCTGCTGCTGTGCGCGGCCTACCTGCAGGGCGGCCTGAACAAGGCGCTGGACTTCAACGCCGCCATCGCCGAGATGAACCACTTCGGCCTGGCGCCGGCCGGCCCGCTGGCCGTGGCGGTGATCGTGCTGGAGCTGGGCGCCGCGGCGCTCATCCTCACCGGCTTCTGGCGCTGGCTCGGCGCGCTCGCGCTGGGCGGCTTCACGCTCATGGCGACCTTCGTCGCGCTGCGTTTCTGGGAGATGCCGCTGGGGCAGGAACGCTTCATGGCGGCCAACTCCTTCTTCGAACACCTGGGCCTGGTCGGCGGCTTCGTGCTCGTTGCCTGGCTCGACCTCAAGGAGCGCCACGATGACTGAGCCCCAAGCCAAAGCCGCCGGCGCGTTCGCGCCGCTGCGCCAGCCGGTCTTCGCCGTGCTGTGGGCCGCCACGGTGCTGGGCAACATCGGCAGCTTCATGCGCGACGTGGCCAGCTCGTGGCTGGTGACCGACCTGTCGGCCAGCCCGACGGCGGTGGCGCTGATCCAGACGGCGGCGACGCTGCCGATCTTTTTGCTGGCGATTCCGGCGGGGGTGCTCTCGGACATCCTCGACCGCCGGCGCTTCCTGATCTTCGTGCAGGTGCTGCTGGCCGCGGTGAGCGGCACGCTGCTGCTGCTGTCGCACACGGGCACGCTCACGGTCGAGTACCTGATTGCGCTGACCTTCGTGGGCGGCATCGGTGCGGCGCTCATGGGGCCGACCTGGCAGTCGATCGTGCCGGAGCTGGTGCCGCGCAGCGAGCTCAAGGGCGCGGTGGCGCTGAACTCGCTGGGCATCAACATCGCGCGCTCCATCGGGCCGGCGGCGGGCGGGCTGATCCTGGCGAGCTTCGGCGCGGCCGCCACTTACGGGCTGGACGTGCTGAGCTATGTGTTCGTGATCGCGGCGCTGTTGTGGTGGAAGCGCCCGGCGGCGGTGGACAGCGGGTTGTCCGAGAACTTCTTCGGCGCCTTCCGCGCCGGCCTGCGCTACACGCGGGCCAGCAAGGAGCTGCACGTGGTGCTGCTGCGCGCGGCGGTGTTCTTCCTGTTCGCCAGTTCGGTGTGGGCGCTGCTGCCGCTGGTGGCGCGCCAGATGCTCGGCGGCACGGCGAGCTTCTACGGCATCCTGCTCGGCGCCGTGGGCGCGGGGGCCATCGGCGGCGCGCTGGTGATGCCGCGGCTGCGTGCGCGGCTCGATGCCGACGGCATGCTGCTGCTGGCCTCGCTGCTCACCGCCGCGGTGATGGGCGCGCTGGTGTTCGCGCCGCCGCAATGGCTGGCGGTGCCGATGCTGGGCGTGCTGGGGCTGGGCTGGATCATTGCGCTGACCACGCTCAACGGGGTGGCGCAGTCGATCCTGCCGAACTGGGTGCGCGGGCGCGGGCTGGCCGTGTACCTCACGGTGTTCAACGGCGCCATGGCCGCCGGCAGCCTGGGTTGGGGCCTGGTGGCGCAGCAGATCGGCGTGCCGGCCACGCTGGTGGCGGGCGCCGCGGGGCTGGTGGTGATGGGGCTGGTGTTCCATCGCGTGCGGCTGCCCGCCGGCGAGGCCGACCTGCAGGCCTCGAACCACTGGCCCGAGCCGCTCCTGGCCGAGCCGGTGGCGCACGACCGCGGGCCGGTGATGATCCAGGTCGAGTACCGCATCCGCAAGGAAGACCGGCCGGCGTTCCTCGATGCGATGAAGCGCCTGTCGCTGGAGCGCCGCCGCGACGGCGCCTACGCCTGGGGCGTGCACGAGCACACGGCCGATGCCGAGCGCGTGATGGAGTGGTTCCTCGTGGAGTCGTGGGCCGAGCACCTGCGCCAGCACCACCGCGTGTCGCACGCCGACGCCGACCTGCAGGCCGAGGCGCTGCGCTTTCACATCGGCCCGGGCAAGCCCGAGGTGCATCACTTCCTGGCGCTCTGAGCGGCGCGGATTCTTTCTCTTTCCCTTTCACCCTTTCGTCCATCTCAAGGAAAAACCATGACCACACTGACCCTTCGCGACGGCACCGAGCTCTATTACAAGGACTGGGGCAGCGGCCAGCCCATCGTCTTCAGCCACGGCTGGCCGTTGAGTGCCGACATGTGGGACGCCCAGATGCTGTTCTTCGCCGAGCGCGGCTACCGCGTCATCGCGTTCGACCGCCGCGGTTTCGGCCGCTCCAGCCAGCCCTGGACCGGCTACGACTACGACACCTTCGCCGACGACATCGCCGAGCTGATCGAAACGCTCGACCTCAAGGACGTGATCCTGGCGGGCTTCTCGATGGGCGGCGGCGACGTCACGCGCTACATCGCGCGCAAGGGCAGCGCGCGCGTGGCGAAGCTGGCGCTCATCAGCGCGGTGACGCCGCTGTTCATGAAGACGCCCGACCATCCCGTGGGGCCCGAGGCGTCGCTCTTCGCGGGCATCCGCGCCGGGCTGGCCGCCGACCGGGCGCAGTTCATCGACGACTTCAGCACGCTGTTCTACGGCACCAACCGCCCGGGCGCGAAGGTGTCGCAGGGCGTGTTCAAGCAGACGCTGCAGATCGCGCTGCAGGCCTCGATCAAGGCCACCATCGACTGCGTGACGGCGTTCTCCGAGACCGACTTCCGCCCCGACATGGCGAAGATCGATGTGCCCACGCTGGTGATCCACGGCGGCGACGACCAGGTCGTGCCCTTCGAGGCCACGGGCAAGCTGGCGGCCGAAATGATCAAGGGCAGCCAGCTCAAGGTGTACGCCGGCGCGCCGCACGCCACCTGCACCACGCACGCGGCGCAGGTCAACGCCGACCTGCTGGCGTTCATCCAGGGCTGAGGCCGGGTGTGTCGAAAGGGCCGCGCCCTGCGGCCCTTCCGGCGCGAAGGGCGGCGCCGGTGGCGATAATCCGGCGATGCGAATCCGCTTTACCAAGATGCAGGGAGCCGGCAACGATTTCGTCGTGCTGGACGAAACGCGCGGCACGCTGGGCCTCACGGCCGCGCAGTACCGCTTCCTGGCCGACCGCCATTTCGGCGTCGGCGCCGACCAGATCCTCACGGTGCGCCCGTCGCCCGCTGCAGGCATCGACTTCCAGTACGTGATCCACAACGCCGACGGCGGCGAGGTGGAGCAGTGCGGCAACGGGGCGCGCTGTTTCATGCGCTTCGTGAGCGAGCACGGCCTGACCGAGAAGAAAGACGTGCGCGTGCAGACGCTGGCCGGCGTGATCGAGCCGCGCATGGGCGACGACGGCCGCGTGACGGTCGACATGGGCGCCCCGGTCTTCGAGCCGGCGCGCGTGCCCTTCGACACGGCCGGGCTCGACCCGCAGCACGAAGGCGCGTGGCAGACCTGGCACCTGGCGCTGGGCACCCGGGCCGGCAGCGCTATCGTTTCGGTAGCGGTGCTGTCCATGGGCAACCCGCACGCGGTGCAGGTGGTCGACAACGTCGACACCGCGCCCGTGGCCGAGCAGGGCCCGCAGATCGAGCACCACCCGCGCTTTCCGCAGCGCGTGAACGCGGGCTTCATGCAGGTGGTCGACCGCACCCACATCAAGCTGCGGGTGTTCGAGCGCGGCGCCGGCGAAACGCTGGCCTGCGGCACGGGCGCCTGCGCGGCCGTGGTGGCGGGCATCCGCCTGGGGCTGCTGGATTCCCGTGTCGACGTGCAGACGCACGGCGGCATTCTCACGATCGAGTGGCAGGGCGACGGCCGGCCGGTGCTCATGACAGGACCGGCCACGACGGTGTTCGAGGGCGAGATCGACGTGCCCGACATTTCGGAACAGCCATGACCCAATTCACCCACGACAACAACGCCATGAACCCGATCACCGAAGACGACATCGCGAACTACCTGTCGAACACGCCCGACTTCTTCGAACGCCATGCCCAACTCCTGGCGCAGGTGCAGCTCACCAGCCCGCACGGCAACCGCGCCGTGAGCCTGCAGGAGCGCCAGGCCGAGATGCTGCGCGAGAAGATCAAGGCGCTGGAACACCGCCTGATGGACATGGTGCGCCACGGCACCGAAAACGTCGTCATCGCCGACCGCCTGCAGCGCTGGACCAAGGGCCTGCTGACCACGCGCGACCCGCGCAGCCTGCCGTACCGCATCGCGGTCGACCTGCAGTCGCTGTTCCTGGTGCCGCAAACGGCCATCAAGGTGTGGGACTGCGGCACCGAGTACCTGAACGAAGCCTATGCCCAGTGGGTGAGCGACGACGTGAAGGCGCTGGCCACCTCGCTCACTTCGCCGTACTGCGGGCTCAACGCGGGCTTCGAGGCGGCCAACTGGCTGCCCGAGCCGCAGGGCGCCGCGTCGATCGCGCTGATTCCGCTGCGCCCCGACGCCGAGTCGCCGGCCTTCGGCCTGCTGGTGCTGGCCTCGCCGGACGCGCAGCGCTTCAACGCCGAAATGGGCACGGACTTTCTCGAGCGCATCGCCGAGCTGTCGTCGGGCGCGCTGTCGCGGCTGCGCCCTTGAGCCGTTCCGCGCGAAGCGGGTGGCGCCGCCGGCCTTGGCTGACCGGCCTGTGCGTGGTCTTGCTGGCCGGCGTGCTGACGTATGCCGCCATCGCGGGCGTGATCTGGCAGCGTGCCGAGGCCGCACTGGCCGGCCCGATGCCGCGCGCGGCCGACGTGGCGCTGGTGCTGGGCAACCGCGCCTACCTCGACGGCAAGCCCAACCCCTGCCTCACGGGCCGGGTCGACCAGGGCATCGTGCTGGCGCGCGCGGGTCGCGCGCAGACGCTGGTGTTCTCGGGCGGCGTCGACGTGGAAGACGGCCGCATCGAGGCCGAGGTGATGCGCGACCACGCCACGGCCGAGGGCTACACGGGGCCGATGGTGCTGGAGTCGGTGTCGTCGTCCACGCGCGCCAACCTGTCGCTGTCGCGCACGGTGCTCGAAGCCAATGGCGTGCGCAGCGTGATCATCGTGTCGGAGCCGTACCACCTGTGGCGCATCGAGCGGCTGGTGCGTGCCAGCGGCTTCGACCAGGCCTTCGACGTGCAGTACGCCGCCGCGCCCACCTCGTGCTGGCGCCGCTGGGGCATGCTGTTCAAGGGCGCATTGCGTGAGCCCGCCGCCATCGTGAACAATGCATCGCTCGGTTATCTGTTCTAGCTAGCGCGGGCGCCGCGTGGCGCACGGAGCACGACTACACCATGGAATGGATCGACAAATACCTCGAACACGTGCGCGTGGAGCGTCGGCTCGCGCCGCGCACGGTCGAGCTGTATGCCTTCCACCTGCGCGCGCTGACCGACCACGCCGCCGAGGCCAACCTGCCGCTGGACCGCGTGCAGACCGCCCACATCCGCCGCTGGATGGCGCAGCTGCACAGCGCCGGGCGCGAGCCGCGCGGCATTGCGCTGGTGCTGTCGTGCTGGCGCAGCTTCTACCGCTGGCTCGGCCATGAAGGGCTGATTGGCTTCAACCCGGTGCAGGACGTGCACGCGCCCAAGGCGGGCCGGCCGCTGCCGAAGGCGCTGGGCGTGGACGACGCGGTGCGCCTGGCCGAGCTGTACGACCCCGATGCCGACCCCTGGACCGAAGCGCGCGACGGCGCCATCGTCGAAATGCTCTACGGCTGCGGCCTGCGCGTGAGCGAGCTCACGGGGCTCGACGCACAGGCCAGCGCCACGGCGCTCGGCTGGGTCGATCTCGACGCCATGGAAGCCCACGTGCTCGGCAAGGGCAGCAAGCGGCGCAGCGTGCCCGTGGGCAGCAAGGCGGCCGAGGCGCTGCGCGACTGGCTCGCGGTGCGCGGCGAGCGCCAGGAGCCGGCGCTGTTCGTCAGTGCGCGCGGCGCGCGCATGTCGTCGCAGGCGGTGTGGAAGCTGCTGCGCGAGCGCAGCCTGAAGGCGGGCCTGGCCGCGCCGGTGCATCCGCACATGCTGCGCCACTCGTTCGCGAGCCACGTGCTGCAGTCGAGCAGCGACCTGCGCGCGGTGCAGGAGCTGCTGGGCCATGCCAACATCGCGACCACGCAGGTCTACACGCGGCTGGACTTCCAGCACCTGGCCAAGGTCTACGACGCGGCGCATCCGCGCGCCAAGGCCCGGCCGGACAAGGACGGCAAGTAGCCACGGCCCGTCGCCTGCATCGTTTTCTTTCGTCTTTCATTTCTTCTTTCATTCATCTCCCATGAAAACCCTCCGCCTCAAGCCGGGCAAGGAGCGCTCGCTCCAACGCCGCCATCCCTGGGTCTTCGAATCCGCCATTGCGCGCGGCGGCGCGGACTCGGGGGAAACGGTGCGCGTGGAGTCGCACGACGGCCACTTCCTCGCGTGGGCGGCCTTCGGCCCCACCTCCAAGATCCGGGCGCGGGCCTGGAGCTTTGACGAGAAGCAGCGCATCGACGCTGCTTTTTTTTCCACCGTCTGCGCGCGCGCGGTGCATGCGCGCGGCCTGTTCGACCTGCAGAGCGACGGCGTGCGGCTGGTGCACGGCGAGGCCGACGGCCTGCCGGGGCTGATCGTCGACCGCTATGGCGACACGCTGGTGGCGCAGTTTCTGTCGGCCGGCGTGGAGCGCTGGAAAGACGTGCTGGCCGATGCGCTGCTCAAGGCCACGGGGCTCACCAGGCTGTATGAGCGCTCCGACGCCAGCGGCCGCGAGCGCGAGGGCCTGAAGCCCGTCACGGGCTGGCTGCGCGGCGAGGGCCCGACGCAGATCACCATCCGCGAGCACGGCTGGCAACTGTCGCTGGACATCGCCACCGGCCACAAGACCGGCTTCTACCTCGACCAGCGCGACAGCCGCCAACGCTTTGCCGAGCTGGCGCAGCACCGGCGTTTTCGCCGCGTGCTCAACTGCTTCTGCTACACGGGCGGCTTCACCGTGGCGGCGCTCGCGGGCCTGAAGGCCGCCGGGGCGCTCGAGGGTGCCTCGCTGGTGTCGGTCGATTCGTCGCAGCCCGCGCTCGAGCGGGCGCGCGCGCACCTGGCGCTCAACGGTTTCGAGGGGCAGGGCATTGCCACGGAGTTTCTCGACGCCAACGTGAACACGGTGCTGCGCGAGTTCATCGACCAGGGCCGCACCTTCGACGCCATCGTGCTCGACCCGCCGAAGTTCGCGCCCACGGTGGCGCACGCCGAGCGCGCGGCGCGTGCCTACAAGGACATCAACCGCCTGGCGCTCAAGCTGCTGGAGCCCGGCGGCGTGCTGCTCACGTTTTCCTGCTCGGGCGGCATCAGCGCCGACCTGTTCCACAAGATCGTGGCCTCGGCGGGGCTGGACGCGGGCGTGGACGGCTACATCGCCGAGCGCCTGGGCGCCTCGCCCGACCACCCGATGACCATCGAGTTCCCGGAAGGGGAGTACCTGAAGGGGCTGGTGGTGGTGAGAAAGCCCCTGTGAACGAGGGCTTGACCCCGTCGGCAACGCAACTCAGTGGCATTGGCTAAACTGCCCGCCAATCCCCCGCCTTTTTCTGTTTTCCGTTTCCGGAGCACTTTTCCATGGCCCTCATTCCCGCGACCATCCTGACCGGCTTTCTCGGCTCGGGCAAAACCACGCTGCTCAAGCGCATCCTGACCGAGGCCCATGGCCAGAAGATCGCGGTCATCGAGAACGAGTTCGGCGAGGAGAACATCGACAGCGACATCCTCGTGACCGAGTCGAAGGAGCAGATCGTGCAGATGAGCAACGGCTGCGTCTGCTGCACCATCCGCGAAGACCTGCGCGAGGCGCTGCAGCTGCTGGCCGCCAAGAAGCGCCAGGGCCTGCTCGACTTCGACCGCGTGGTGATCGAGACCACCGGCCTGGCCGACCCCGGCCCCGTGGCGCAGACCTTCTTCATGGACGACGAGATCGCCGAGAGCTACCTGCTCGACTCGATCCTGACGCTGGTCGACGCCAAGCACGCGCCGCAGCAACTCAACGACCGCCAGGAAGCGCGCCGCCAGGTGGGCTTTGCCGACCAGATCTTCATCAGCAAGAGCGAGCTGGTGTCGGCCGAGGAGACCGAGGCGCTCATTCACCGCCTGAAGCACATGAACCCGCGCGCGCCGCAGCAGAAGGCGCACTTCGGCGACGTGCCGCTGAAGGACATCTTCGACCTGCGCGGCTTCAACCTGAACGCCAAGCTGGACATCGATCCCGACTTCCTGAAGGAAGACGACCACGACCATCACGACCATGACCACGCGCATGGCGAGGCGTGCGACCACCCCTCGCACAAGCACGAGGGCCACGGCCACCATCACCACACGGACGACGACGTGAAGAGCTTCGTCTACAAGGCCGACCGGCCTTTCGACCCGGCCAAGCTCGAGGACTTCCTGGGCGCCATCGTGAACATCTACGGCCCGCGCATGCTGCGCTACAAGGGCGTGTTGAACATGAAGGGCACCGAGCGCAAGGTGATCTTCCAGGGCGTGCACCAGCTGATGGGCAGCGACCTGGGACCGGAGTGGGGCAAGGACGAAAACCGCCAGAGCCGCATGGTGTTCATCGGCATCGAGCTGCCGCGCGAGATCCTGGAGCAGGGGCTGGAGCAGTGCCTGGTCTGAGCAAGCCCGCTTGAAATGAAAAAACGGCGCTGACCGCGAGGTCAGCGCCGTTTTTCATGGGGCAGACAACGGCTACTTGCCGAAATTCCCCATCGGCTTGCCCAGGAGCTTGAGCTGGCCTTCGCTGAACTCGACCTGGCTGACCACGTCGTCGCCTGCGCGCTTCACGTAGCCGTTCTGCTCGGCCTGTTCGATCAGGCCCGCGACCATTTCAGGCGGCGGCATCTGGCCGCTCTCGGCGCCGGTTTCGGCCAGCTTCTCGATCCACTTCACGGGCACGCGCGCATTGGCCTTGAGCACGCCGCGCTGGAGCACCAGCGCGTTGCCGGGCAGCTTCAGGTCTTCGTCGGTCACGCCGGCGAGGGCCACGGAGTAGCTGAGCTCGGCGCTCTTGCCGCCGATTTCGACCAGCATGCGGTCCAGGCCGGCTTCGGGGCTGTGCTTGGCCATGGCCTTGAGGTCGGGCGCGAGCTGTTCGATGAGCGCCTGCATCGCGTCCTTCTGGGCCTTGCTGCGCTGGCCGCAGCCGGCGCCGGCGGTCGACTGCAGCCAGGCGTCGGCCAGCTTCTTGTAGCCGGCCGCCTGGATGCGGCGTGCGCTGCTGGCGATCTCGAACTTGTCGATGGCGGTCTCGTTGACCTTGCCCTTGCCCTTGAAGGCGCCTTCGGAGGCGTACAGGCCGTCCTTGATGGTGGCTTCGCCGGTCAGGTCGATGCTTTGCAGCAGCACCTTGATCGCCTTGGCGGGGGCGGCCTCGGTGCCCGCGCCCAGGCCCAGTCCCTTGGGCGCGTTCAACTCGAAGCTGTCGAGGCGGCCTTCGGACTTGCCGGTGGCAAGCATCCAGCCGGCGCTGCCGTCCATGTCGGCCTTGGCGGTGAACTTGCCCATCTTCAGCTGCACGCCCTTGGAGGCGGTGCTGACGTCCAGGCCGGGCATCGTCATGTCGTAGCGCACGTGGGTGCGGGCCGCGTTCATGTCCAGGCGGGCCTGTGCGCCTTGCCAGGCGAACTCGCCCTTGCCTTCTTCGGCCAGCTTGGCGGGCGCGACGGTGAAGTCGCTGGTGAAGCCGCCGCCGAAGCCGACCTGGGTGCGCGCGGTCAGGGGCTTGGCCTTGCCGAACAGCTTCTCGGCCTCGGCCTGCGCCTTGGCGTCGAGCGCCAGCTCGCTGTCGATGACGGCCGCGGCCAGCGCGGCGCCGGCGATCGGGCCGTGGCGGATGGTGTCGCGGATGGTGATGCGCACGGGCTTGGGCGGGGTGGCCGCGGCGTCGCTGTCGTCTTCGGCGGGTTCTTCTTCGTCGCCTTCGGTCGCGGCCTCGGCGACGTCGGTCGTGGCGGCGGCCGGCGCGGCGGCGGGTGCCGACGCGGCAGGGGCGGTGGCGGCTTCGGCCTCGGCCGGGCAGCCCAGTTCGAGCGTCACGGTGCTCACGGCGCCGAAGAAGTTGCGCTCGTAGCTGCGCTCGATCACGCGCACCAGCGCGGTCTGCTTGGGCAGTTCGCCCAGGGCGACGTCGTAGCTCGATTTGATTTGCGTGCCGGCCCACCAGGTGCTGCCGCCGTAGGCGACGGCGATGGCCGCGGCCAGGACTCCCAATACTGCTTTTTTGCTCAAGATTATTTTCCGATCGGTTGTTTGAAGGGCCGCCGCGGTGTCTCCCCGACCCGCAGCGTGCCTGCGCCACCCCCTGTGGCGGCGCCGGGCGATGCTAACGGAGCAGGGCAGTGCGTCACCCGATGGCCTTGCGTTTCGAGTTCTCTATACAATCGCGCGCCTGTTCCGGGAGCCATGCTTCGTCCACAGGGGCGAGATATGACTTACGGCACGGGGCGCCAAGGGTTTTTGGCGGGCTTTCGGGGGTATAACCCCGGGGTTCACCACTTGAGGACGCCCCCGACAACGTGAGCCGACGCGGCCTGACACCCGCAACGGTTCCCTTGGGAGGAGACACCCAGTGAAAGCGCGTTCCAGTTCGTACAAGGAGCCAGTCACCGTGAAGAAACCCGCCGCCAAGGCCACGCCA
Organism: Variovorax sp. GW458-11-26-14-LB1; assembly: GCF_059423965.1. Lineage (NCBI taxonomy): Bacteria > Pseudomonadati > Pseudomonadota > Betaproteobacteria > Burkholderiales > Comamonadaceae > Variovorax > Variovorax sp. GW458-11-26-14-LB1. The sequence continues at coordinate 13,419 of NZ_JBWKYW010000053.1, read as the reverse complement.
GCCACCAAGCCCGCCGCAAAGAAGGCGACGGCTGTGAAGGCTGTACCCGCGACGAAGAAGGTTTCTGCCACCGCTGCTGCTGCCTCTGCCGCGAAAGAGAAAAGCGCTGCCAAGAAGCCTGCGGCAACCCCGGCCAAGACCGGGACCGCGGCTGCCAAGAAGTCCGCCAAGCCCGCAACCAAGTCCGCGGGCGCGGCGCCTACGTCATCCCAACCGGTCGGCCGTCCTGCGGCCGCCCTTTCTGCTCCCCCGACCCCCATGAAAAAAACGGCTGCCGCCTCTTCTTCCGCCCCGGCGACACCCTCGATCCCCGCTACGCCCGCTCCCGCTGCGCGTGGTGGCCGCGTGTCCCGGCTGTCGCAACTGACCGTGCCCTCGATGCCGCAATCCGTGGCTTCGACCGCCGCCAAATCCAGCTTCTCGCAGGCGCCTTCCACCGCGCTGGTGCCGCCGCCGCCCCTGGCCGTCAAGAAAGACCCGAAGCTGGCCAACAACTGGAAGACCAAGACGCCCGCCGAGCTGAGCGACGCCGAGGTCATCGCGATGCCCGACGACGAGTACATGAACGACAAGCAGATGGCGTTCTTCCGCCTGAAGCTCGAAGAACTCAAGCGCGGCATCCTCGAGAACGCCGGTGAGACCACCGAGCACCTGCGCGAAGACACCGTGGTCGTGCCCGACCCGGCCGACCGCGCCACCATCGAGGAAGAGCACGCGCTCGAACTGCGCACGCGCGACCGCGAACGCAAGCTGCTCAAGAAGATCGAGCAGTCGATCCAGCGCATCGACGCCGGCGACTACGGCTACTGCGACGAGACCGGCGAGCCCATCGGCGTCGGCCGCCTGCTGGCCCGCCCGACCGCCACGCTCTCGCTCGAAGCGCAGCAGCGCCGCGAGCTGAAGCAGAAAATGTTCGGGGATTGAACGGCTGCACGGTAGAACGGAACCCGCGCTTTCGATAACCTTCTCTGAATGCCAAAGGAAGAGTCAGGCCGCCTTTTCTCGAAGGTGGCCAAGTTCGTTCGAAATCCCCTGAAAGACTGGTCGGAGCTGGACACGCCGTCCTCCGACTCGTCGCTGCCCGAGCAGACCTACAGCCGCGAGATGCTGAAGGAAATGATCGAGCGGCGCCAGCGCAACGACTTCGTGCGCCGCCGCGAGTTCGACATGCTGCGCAAGCTGCGCCAACGCGAGGCGGCGGCCCATGCCTTCGAGGCAACGGTCACGCCGTCGTCGTTCAACCTCAACAGCACCTCCGAAAAATCCGAAGGCCGCGCGCTCACGCTCAAGAAGATCGACGAGATCGAAGAGCAGATGTCGCAGCAGTGGTGGAAGGGCCGCGGGCCGAACGGCGAGACGCTGGTCAATCCGCCGCCCGACGCGGGCGCTGAAACGCTGCCGCCGGTTGACAGTGGCGGCGACCAGTTGCCGGTCGGGCAGGGCGCACCGGCCGATTCCGAACCCGTGGGCGCAGCGCCAGCGGTTGCTGTTGCGGCAGCCGCCCCGGCACCGCAGCCATCGCGCCTCGCGCACGACGGCGCGCTCGAAGAAGCGGTGATCCGCTTCGCGCACGGCGACGACACCGGCGCCGAAGCCATCCTGCTGCAAGCGCTGGCCGCCGAAAGTGCGTTCTCCGCCGACGACGCCACCGCAGCCGTCACGCTGGAGCGCGACGACGCCCGCTGGCGTGCGCTGTTCGACCTGTACCGCGCCACCGGCGACGCCGCCAAGTTCGCGGCCGCCCGCATGCGCTATGCGCAGCGCATGAAGCGCATGGGACCCGACTGGGTCTCGCTCGACGAACTCGCGCGCAGCGTGAAGGCCGTCACCGCCAGCGAGGACGCCGAAGCGGCCTCTGACACGACGGGCGCCGCCGACTGGGCCAGCCCCGCACACCTGACGCGCGAAGGGCTCATGGCACTCACGCGCGCGCTCTCGCAGGCCGGCATGGTCTGGACGCTCGACTGGCGCGCGCTCACCGAGATCGATCCGCCGGCCGCCGCGCCGCTGCGCATCCTGTTCGCGCACTGGTCCGATTCGCTGGTGCAGCTGCGCTTCTTCGGCGCCTCGCAACTCATGGCCGTGCTGGCCGCGGCCACGCCCAACAACGAGCGCCATCCCGACGACGCCTGGTGGCAGCTGCGCCTGGCGGCGCTGCGCATGATGCATCTGCCCGACGACTTCGAGCTGGTGGCGCTCAACTACTGCATCACCTACGAGGTGTCGCCGCCGTCCTGGCAGGACCCGAAGGGCGAGTGCACCTCGCTGGCCGCGCCGCCGGCAAGCCGGCCGAGCTCGGTCTGGTCGCTGCTGTCGGTCGGGGGCGATTCCGAGAGCTTCCCGTCCACCGACAGCGGCTTTGCCGCGCTGGCGGGCGACCTGCGCGGCGATTCGCTGTCGTGCTGGCAGCGCCTGGACCACGACCTGCGCCACACGACGGCGCCGGTCATCTCATGCGCGGCCCTGCTGCGCATGGACCTGACGGCGGCCGGCACGCTGCTGAGCTGGGTCCGCGAGCGCGATGCGAACGGTGAGCGGGTGCAGTTCGTCGATGCCCATCGGTTGATCGCCGCGCTGTTCGGGCTGATCGGCATCACCGACCACGCCACGGTCGCGGTCCGCAAGAACTGACCCCGTCACAGGGGTTCCGCGGCCCCTGCGCGGCCGTGTTTTCCGCCAGCAGTTTGTCCGACCGCAAGGGTTGCATTGGCGGGGCCCATCCCCAGATGGCTGCGATGGAACAGTTTCATGGCACCACCATCGTGAGCGTGCGCCGCAAGACCCCCCAAGGCGATCAGGTCGCCATCGGCGGGGACGGGCAGGTCACTCTCGGCAACATCGTCATCAAGGGCACGGCGCGCAAGGTGCGCCGGCTCTATCACGGCAAGGTCCTGGCGGGTTTCGCCGGCGCCACCGCCGATGCCTTCACGCTCTTCGAGCGCTTCGAGGCCAAGCTCGAGAAGCACCAGGGCCATCTGACCCGCGCGGCGGTCGAGCTCACCAAGGACTGGCGCACCGACCGCGTGCTGCGCAAGCTCGAGGCCATGCTGGCCGTGGCCGACGCCACGACTTCGCTCATCATTACCGGCAATGGCGACGTGTTGGAGCCTGAAGACGGCGTGATCGCCATCGGTTCGGGCGGTGCCTACGCCCAGTCGGCGGCCAAGGCGCTGATCGACAACACCGAGCTCTCGGCCGAGCAGATTGTGCGCAAATCGCTGGCGATCGCCGGAGAAATCTGCATTTACACGAACATGAACCACACGGTGGAAGCGCTCTGACCATGTCCATGACCCCCCAGGAAATCGTCTCCGAGCTGGACAACCACATCGTCGGCCAGCCCGCCGCCAAGCGCGCCGTGGCCATCGCGCTGCGCAACCGCTGGCGCCGCCAGAAGGTCGATGAGAAGCTGCGCCACGAGATCACGCCCAAGAACATCCTCATGATCGGCCCGACGGGTGTCGGCAAGACCGAAATCGCGCGCCGCCTGGCCCGCCTGGCCGACGCGCCGTTCATCAAGGTCGAGGCCACCAAGTTCACCGAGGTGGGCTATGTGGGCAAGGACGTCGACTCCATCATTCGCGACCTCGCCGAGATCGCCGTCAAGCAGACGCGCGAATCCGAAAGCGTGAAGGTGCGCGCCCGCGCCGAAGACGCGGCCGAGGAGCGCATCCTCGACGCGCTGCTGCCTCCGGCGCGTGGTGTCGACGGTGCTGCGCCCGCACTCGACAGCCCCAATCCGACGCGCCAGGCCTTTCGCAAGAAGCTGCGCGAGCACCAGCTCGACGACAAGGAAATCGAACTCGACCTCGCCGAAACGCGTGCGCCGCTGGAGATCATGGGCCCGGCCGGCATGGAGGAGATGACCGAGCAACTGCGCGGCATGTTCGGCCAGCTGGGCGGCGGCAAGCGCAAGACGCGCAAGCTGAAGATCGCCGAGGCGATGCGCCTGCTGATCGACGAGGAGGCCGCCAAGCTGGTCAACGAGGACGAGATCCGCACGCAGGCCATCGCCAACGCCGAGCAGAACGGCATCGTGTTCATCGACGAGATCGACAAGGTCGCCACGCGCAGCGAAGCGCAGGGCTCCGACGTCTCGCGCCAGGGCGTGCAGCGCGACCTGCTGCCGCTCGTGGAGGGCACGGCCGTGTCCACCAAGTACGGCGTGGTGCGCACCGACCACATGCTGTTCATCGCGAGCGGCGCCTTCCACCTGAGCAAGCCGAGCGACCTCATTCCGGAGCTGCAGGGGCGCTTTCCGATCCGCGTCGAGCTGCAATCGCTCTCGGTGTCGGACTTCGAGAGCATCCTCACGCAGACGCGTGCCTCGCTCGTGAAGCAGTACCAGGCGCTGCTGGCCACCGAAGGCGTGACGCTCGACTTCGCGTCCGACGGCATCACGCGGCTGGCGGCCATCGCCTTCGAGGTGAACGAGCGCACCGAGAACATCGGCGCACGCCGTCTCTCGACCGTGATGGAGCGCCTGCTCGATGAGGTAAGCTTCGATGCCACCCGCATCGAGGGCCAGACGGTCCGCATCGATGCCGCGTATGTCGACGAGCGCCTCGCGGCACTAAGTCACGACGAAGACCTTTCGCGCTTCATCCTCTGAAGCCGCCTCCCTCGGCCCCTGTAACGGGGTCGTCCTTCACGCATCACTTTCACTGCGTGAGCTAAGTACTTCATTTTCAACACAATTCGCCGATTTCCAGGTTTGGAAATCGGCGCTAAGTCGTTGATTCCATTACAAAAAATACCCCCGAGCCCCAGTTGCGTCGCAAGTGTTTCCTGCTACAGTGGAAAAAAGTGCAGTTAAGTGGGAAAAAGTGCGGGCAACGCCCCTTCCGGGTGTCGCGGCACCTCCCACCACAGGGGTTTCGTGGTCGTGTTTCAAGGCGCTTCATCGCTCAGTCTGGATGCCAAGGGGCGGCTCTCCGTGCCGACCCGGCATCGCGACGTCCTGAGCGCCACGGCAGGCGGCCAGCTCACGATCACCAAGCATCCGCACGGATGCCTGATGGTGTTCCCCCGCCCCGAATGGGAAAAATTCCGCGAACGCATTGCTGCGCTGCCGATGTCGGCGCAGTGGTGGAAGCGCGTCTTCCTCGGTAACGCGATGGACGTCGAGATGGACGGCACCGGCCGCGTGCTGGTGTCGCCCGAGCTGCGCGCCGCCACCGGCATCAACCGCGAGACGCTGTTGCTGGGCATGGGCAACCACTTCGAACTCTGGGACAAGGCCACCTACGAGGCCAAGGAGGCCGAGGCCACCCAGGGCGAGATGCCGGATGTGTTTCAGGACTTCGCGTTCTGAGGAGCCCCGTGAACACCCCCCTGACCCACACGACCGTCTTGTTGAACGAGGCGGTGGAAGCCCTTCTTTCCGGCAGCGCGGCAGCCACGGGCACGTACGTGGACGCCACCTTCGGCCGCGGAGGACATGCGCGCGCCATCCTCGCGCGGCTGGCGCCGGAAGGCAGGCTCATCGCATTCGACAAGGATGCAGAAGCGGTGGCCGAAGCAGCGCGCATCTCGGATGCGCGTTTTTCTATCCGCCACCAGGGATTCCGCTCGCTGGGCGAATTGCCCGACGCCAGCGTCAACGGCTTGCTGATGGACCTGGGCGTGAGTTCGCCGCAGATCGACAACCCGGTGCGCGGTTTCAGTTTCCGTTTCGACGGTCCGCTCGACATGCGCATGGACACCACGCGCGGCGAGAGCGTGGCCGAATGGCTGGCAACGGCCGAACTTCAACAAATTGCAGAGGTGATCCGTGACTATGGCGAAGAACGGTTTGCTGTTCAGATTGCAAAGGCGATTGTTGCTCGCAGACAAGAACGGGGCGCAATTTCAACCACCACCGAACTGGCCGAGCTCGTGGCTGGCACGGTCAAAACCCGCGAGCAGGGCCAGAACCCTGCAACGCGCACATTTCAGGCTTTTCGGATTTTCATCAACGCCGAGCTTGAGGAGCTGCAACAAGCGCTAGAAGCCAGCCTGTCGGTGCTCGCGCCCGGTGGCCGGCTCGCGGTGATCAGCTTCCATTCGCTCGAAGACCGCATCGTCAAGCAGTTCATCGCCAAGCACTCGAAGGAGGTCTACGACCGCCGCGCGCCCTTCGCTGCGCCCAAGGTGATGAAGCTGCACGCGCTCGAGCGCATCAAGCCGTCCCAAGAAGAAGTGCGCGGCAACCCGCGCTCGCGCAGCGCCATCCTCCGGGTGGCCGAACGCACGGAGGCCGGGTAGCCATGGCGCGCATCAACCTGCTTCTTCTGCTGGCCGTCATTGCGACGGCTTTGTACCTTGTGCACACCCAGTACCAGTCGCGCCAGCTCTACACGGAGTTCGACCGCGCGCTGCAGGAGACGCGCAAGCTCGAAACCGAGCATGACCGCCTGCAGGTCGAGAAGCGCGCCCAGGCCACGCCGCTGCGCGTGGAGAAGCTGGCCAAGGAACAGCTGCAGATGCGCACGGCCTCGCCGGCCATCACGCAGTACGTGCGCCCCGACGGCTCGGTGATCCCGGCCGTCGCGCCGCTGCCGCCGACCACGCCGCCCAAGCCCGGCACCACCGCGAGGCCCGCCCGATGAGCCGCGGCAACCGCAGCGTGCGCTACACCACCAGCCCCTTGCTCGCGAGCAAGACGCCGGTGTGGCGCAGCAAGTTCATCGTCGCCGGCATCGCCTTCGGCTTCGTCATGCTGGCGGGGCGGGCCGCGTACGTGCAGGTCTTCAACAACAGCTTCTTCCAGCGCCAGGGCGAGGTGCGTTTTGCGCGCACGCTGGAGCTGCCGGCCAACCGCGGCCGCATCCTCGACCGCAACGGGCTCATCCTCGCTTCCAGCGTGGTGGCGCCCAGCATCTGGGCCATTCCCGAAGACGTGGAGCGCGACGACCCCGAGGTGCGCGCCAAGCTCAAGCAGGTGGCCAAGCTGCTCGGCATGCCGCAGAAGGACTTCGACAAGAAGCTGGAAGACGAAGACAAGACCTTCGTCTGGATCAAGCGCCAGGTCGACGAGCCCATCGCCAAGCAGATCGCCGCGCTCAACCTCAAGGGCATCTACCAGCGCAAGGAATACAAGCGCCAGTACCCCGAGGGCGAGGCGGCCGCGCACGTGGTGGGCTTCACCAACGTGGAAGACAACGGCCAGGAAGGCATCGAGCTGGCGTTCAACAAGGAGCTGGCCGGCAAGGCCGGTTCGCGCCGCGTCATCAAGGACCGGCTGGGCCGCGTGGTCGAGGGCGTGGGCGAGCAGGTGCCGCCGGTCGAGGGCCGCGACATCCAGCTCAGCGTCGACAGCAAGGTGCAGTTCTTCGCCTACCAGAAGCTGCGCGACGCTGTCACCGCGCGCCGCGCCAAGGCCGGCAGCGTGGTGGTGCTCGACAGCACCACCGGCGAAGTGCTGGCGCTGGCCAATTACCCGAGCTACGTGCCCGACAAGCGCCAGAACCTCACCGGCGAGCAGCTGCGCAACCGCGCGCTCACCGACACCTTCGAGCCCGGCTCGACCATGAAGCCCATCACCGTGGCGATGGCGCTGGAGGCCGGCCGCGTGAAGCCCTCGACCATCATCGACACCGCGCCCGGGCGCTACCAGCTGGGCGGCTTCACCATCAGCGACACCCACAACTACGGGGCGCTGACCGTGGAGGGCGTGATCCAGAAGTCGAGCAACGTGGGCGCGCTCAAGATCGCCCAGAAGATGACGCCCCACGAGATGTGGGACACCTACACCGCGCTGGGCTACGGCCAGAAGCCGCAGATCCAGTTCCCCGGCGCCGTGACGGGCCGGCTGCGTCCGTGGAAGACCTGGAAGCCGGTCGAGCAGGCCACCATGGCCTACGGCTACGGCCTGTCGGCGTCGCTGTTCCAGATGGCGCATTCGTACACCTCGTTCGCGCACGACGGCTCCATCATTCCGGTCACCATCCTGAAGAACACCGAGCCGCCGGTCGGCGTGCGGGTGTTCTCGCCGTCCAACGCGCTCGCCGTGCGCAAGATGCTGCAGATGGCCGCCGGCCCGGGCGGCACCGGCACGCGCGCGCAAACGGTGGGCTACTCGGTCGGCGGCAAGTCGGGCACGGCCCACAAGCAGGTCGGCAAGGGCTACGCCAGCAACAAGTACCGTGCCTGGTTCACCGGCATGGCGCCCATCGAGAAGCCGCGCATCATCGTCGCGGTGATGATCGACGAGCCGACCGACGGCCAGTATTTCGGCGGCCTCGCCGCGGCGCCGGTGTTCAGCGAAGTCGTGCAGCAGACCCTGCGCATGATGAACGTCCCGCCCGATCTGGCGGTCAAACCCCTCGTGCAGACGCAAGACGTCCCCGAGAGCTTCTGACATGCTGACACTCACTTCCCCCATCACCGCCGCGTTCTGGCTGAAAGAGCGCGTGCAGGGCGCGCTGCTCGCCGACAGCCGCGCGGTCGGCCCGGGTGATGCCTTCATCGCCTGGCCCGGTGCCGCCACCGACGGCCGCCAGCACGTGGCGGCCGCGCTGGCGCAGGGCGCCGTGGCCTGCCTCGTCGAGCACGAGGGCGTGGACGCCTTCGGCTTCGACGGCGACGAGCGCATCGTGAGCTACCCCGGCCTCAAGGCCGCCACCGGCCCGATCGCCGCCGCCTTCTACGACAACCCCTCGGCCCAGCTCGACCTGCTGGCCGTGACCGGCACCAACGGCAAGACCTCCACCGCGTGGTGGCTGGCCGAATCGCTGTCCACGCTGCGCGCGGCCGGCGGCGTGCGCGCCATGCGCCCCGACGGCACCACCGAGCGCGGCGCCCCGTCGCCCTGCGCCGTGGTTGGCACGCTGGGCATCGGCGTGCCGCCCGAACTCACCTACACCGGCCTGACCACGCCCGACCCCGTGATGCTGCAGCGCGCGCTGCGCGGCTTCGTCACCGAGGGCTTCGGTGCCTGCGCCATCGAGGCTTCGTCGATCGGCATCGCCGAGCGCCGGCTCGACGGCTGCCGCATCGCGGTCGCCGTGTTCACCAACTTCACGCAGGACCACCTCGACTACCACGGCAGCATGGACGCCTACTGGCAGGCCAAGGCCGAGCTGTTCCGCTGGCCCGGCCTGCGCGCCGCGGTGATCAACATCGACGACATGCACGGCGCCAGCCTGTGCGCCAACCTGCTCGACGCCGGCATCGGCGCGCTCGACGTCTGGACCGTCTCGGCCGGCGGCAAGCCCGCGCGGCTGGTGGCGCGCGACATCGGCTACGACGCGCAGGGCCTGCAGTTCACCGTGGCCGAGCACGGCAGCACGGCGCCGGCCGAACGGCTCGCGACCGGGCTCATCGGCCAGTACAACGTCGCCAACCTGCTCGGCGTGCTCGGCACCTTGCGCGCGCTGGGCCTCACGCTCGCCCAGGCCGTGGCCGCCTGCGCCCACCTCAGCAGCGTGCCGGGCCGCATGGACCGCGTACAACCCACCGACGGCGCGCCGCTGGCCGTGGTCGACTACGCCCACACGCCCGACGCCCTCGACAAGGCCCTCGCGGGCCTGCGCCCGCTGGCCAAACAGCGCGGCGGCGCGCTGTGGTGCGTGTTCGGCTGCGGCGGCAACCGCGACCCGATCAAGCGCCCGCTGATGGCGGCCGTCGCCGAGCGGCAGGCCGACCATGTCGTGCTCACCAGCGACAACCCGCGCAACGAGAACCCCGACGCGATCATCAGCCAGGCGCTGCGCGGCTTCACGCGCGTCGAAGCGGCCCGCGTGCAGGTCGACCGTGCGCGCGCCATCGCCGAAACCATCGCCCAGGCCGCACCACAAGACGTGGTGCTGATCGCCGGCAAGGGCCACGAGGAGTGGCAGGAGATCGCCGGCCAGCGCCTGCCGTTCTCCGACAAGACCCACGCGCTCGACGCGCTCGCGAAGCGGGGTGCCGCATGACCGCCATGGCCACGCCCGTCTCCACCCCGCTCAACCTCACGCTGGCGCAGGCGCAGCAATGGGTGCCGGGTTCGCGCCTCGTGGGCGATCCGGCCACCGTGATCGCGCGCGTCCACACCGACACCCGCACCCTGGCCGCCGGCGACCTGTTCGTCGCGCTCAAGGGCGAGCGCTTCGACGCCAACGACTTCCTGGCCGACGCGAAGAAGCAGGGCGCCGTGGCCGCCATTGCGCACGGCGGCCTCGAAGCCGCGGGGCTTGCTGGCCTCGAGGTGCCCGATTCGCTCATCGCGCTCGGTGCGCTAGGCGCCGGCTGGCGCGCGCAGTTCCAGCTGCCGTTGATCGCCGTCACCGGCAGCAACGGCAAGACCACGGTCACGCAGATGATCGCGGCCGTGCTCGCCGCCTTCCGCGCCGACCGCGCGCTGGCCACGGCTGGCAACTTCAACAACGAGATCGGCGTGCCGCTCACGCTGCTGCGCCTGCGCGCGCAGCACCAGCTGGCGGTGCTCGAACTGGGCATGAACCATCCGGGCGAGATCGCGCGGCTGGCCGCCATGTCGCGCCCGACCATCGCGCTGGTCAACAACGCGCAGCGCGAGCACCAGGAGTTCATGGCCAGCGTCGAGGCGGTCGCCATCGAGAACGCCGCCGTGTTCGCCGAACTGCCCGACGACGGCACGGCCGTGTTCCCCTACGGCGACACCTTCACCTCGCTGTGGACCGACCTGGCGCGCCAGAGCGGTTCGCGCCGCTGCCTGACCTTCGGCGAGCACGCCGACGCCGACATCTCGCTCGACAGCGCCGAATGGCAGCAGGGCGCCTGGCGCGTGCGCGTGCGCACGCCACTGGGCGCCTTCGACGCGCGCCTGCACATCGCGGGCCGCCACAACGTGGGCAACGCGCTCGCTGCCACCGCCTGCGCGCTGGCGGCCGGCGTGTCGCTCGACACCATCGCCGCGGGCCTGTCGGCCTTCGAACCGGTCAAAGGCCGTTCGCGCGCCAGCGAGGTCGTGCTGCCCGGCGGGCACGCGCTCACGCTGGTCGACGACAGCTACAACGCCAACCCCGATTCCGTGATTGCCGCCATCGACGTGCTCACCGGCCTGCCCGCGCCGCGCCTGCTGGTGCTCGGCGAAATGGGCGAGGTCGGCGACCGCTCACCGGAATTCCACGCCGAGGTCGGCGCCTGGGCGCGCCAGCGCGGCCTCGACGCCGTCTACACGCTGGGCGGCGAGACCGTGCATGCGGCGACGGCTTTCAACAACAACGATGGTGTCGATGGACGCCATTTCGACGATTTCGACACGCTCCGCGCGGCCGTGCTCGCCCGCCTGCCGCAGCTGGGCAGCGTGCTGGTCAAGGGGTCGCGCTTCATGAAGATGGAGCGCGTGGTGCAGGCGATCGAAGCACAACAACAAAAGGAGGCCGGTCATGACGCATGAGCCGCGCAACACACCATGCTGATGTCCCTGGCCCAATGGCTGCAGACGCTGTCGCCCGAGTTCGGGTTCTTGCGCGTTTTCAACTACCTCACGTTCCGCGCCCTCATGGCCGCGCTGACCGCGCTCGTCGTCGGCCTGGTGGCCGGCCCGTACGTCATTCGTCGCCTCGCCGCGCTCAAGATCGGCCAGCCGATCCGCGGCTACGGCATGGAAACGCACCTGACCAAGAGCGGCACGCCCACCATGGGTGGCGTGCTCGTGCTGTTCGCCATCGCCTTCGCTACCTTGCTGTGGTTCGATCTCTCGAACCGCTTCGTGTGGATCGTGCTGTGGGTCACGATGGGCTTCGGCGCCATCGGCTGGGTGGACGACTGGCGCAAGGTGGTGCGCAAGGACCCCGAAGGCATGCGCTCGCGCGAGAAGTACTTCTGGCAATCGCTGGTCGGCCTGCTCGCGGGCTTCTACCTGCTGTTCAGCATTTCCGAGAGCTCCAACTGGCGCGTGCTCGAGCTGTTCTACGCCTGGGTGCGCTCGGGCTTCGACCTCGACTTTCCGCCCAAGATCAACCTGCTGGTGCCTTTCTTCAAGGAAGTCAGCTACCCGCTGGGCGGCATCGGCTTCGTGATCCTCACCTACCTCGTGATCGTGGGCGCGAGCAACGCCGTGAACCTCACCGACGGCCTGGACGGCCTGGCGATCATGCCGGTGGTGATGGTGGGCTCTGCGCTGGGCGTGTTTGCCTACGTCACGGGCAGCGCGGTGTACTCCAAGTACCTGCTGTTCCCCAACATCCCGGGCTCGGGCGAGCTGCTGGTGTTCTGCTCGGCCATGGCCGGCGCGGGGCTCGCCTTCCTCTGGTTCAACACCCATCCGGCGCAGGTCTTCATGGGCGACGTGGGCGCGCTGGCGCTGGGCGGCGCGCTGGGCACCATCGCGGTCATCGTGCGCCAGGAGATCGTGTTCTTCATCATGGGCGGCATCTTCGTGGTCGAGGCGATCTCGGTGATGGCGCAGGTCACGTACTTCAAGTACACGAAGAAGCGCTTCGGCGAAGGCCGGCGCGTGCTCAAGATGGCGCCGCTGCACCACCACTTCGAGAAGAGCGGCTGGCGCGAGACGCAAGTCGTCGTGCGCTTCTGGATCATCACGATGCTGCTGTGCCTCATCGGCCTGTCGACGCTGAAGCTGCGGTAACAACACAACCATGCGGCACCTGAAAGACCTCCCCGTTCTCATCCTCGGCCTCGGCGCGTCCGGGCTGGCGATGGCGCGCTGGTGCGCGCGCCACGGCGCGGTCGTGACCGTGGCCGACACGCGTGAGGCGCCCGCCTCGCTCGCGACGCTGCAGGCCGAGCTGCCCGACGCCACTTTCATCGGCGGGCCGTTCACGGCCGCGCTGGTCGAAGGCACGCCGATCCGCGCCGTGTACCGCTCGCCGGGTCTGTCGCCCGCGACGCTGGCGCCGGTCGTCGATGCCGCCAAGGCCGTGGGCCTCGTGGTCGGCGGCGAGCTGGACCTGTTCGCGCGCGCGCTGCTCGACCTGCAGACGGTCGAGGTGCCGGTGGTGGAAGCCGAGGCGGAAGTGCCGGTCGAAACCGCCGTCGCCGAACCTGTCGTTGAAACGCCTGCCCAGGCCGAACTGGCCTTGAGCGAAGAAGCCCCTGTGGCGGACGCTGCGGTGGTCGAGACGCCGGAAGTGCCTGCGCCGGAGGCTGCTGCGGTTGTCGAAGGCGAAGCCGAAGCGGCTGCGCCTGTTGAAGCAACTGACGTTGTTGCACTCACTGACGCTGTGGCTCCTGAGCCGACCGAAGCAGCATTGCCAGTCGATGCGACTGCCGCAGAAGCCGAACCCGTCGCTCCCGTCGAATCGACCGAAGCCACCGAACCCACACCGCCCGCCATGGCCGAAGCCATGCCGCGCGATGCATCGCTGAGCGTGCCGGTGACGCCGCCCACTGAAGACGTCGTCGCCGAAGGCGCCACGACGGAAGACGCCGCCACGGAAGACGGTGCCGCACCAGTCGCCGCCGAAACGCCCGCTGTTTCGCCCGCACCCGCCGCCACCGTCTCCCGCC